>UQIV01000011.1 GCA_900541205.1 uncultured Collinsella sp.
TCCACGGCGACTCGCGCGGCTGGTTCAAGGAGAACTGGCAGCGCGCCAAGATGACCGCCCTGGGCATCCCCGACCTCAGGGTCGTCCAGAACAACATCTCCTACAACGACAGCCGCGGCGTCACCCGCGGCATCCACGCCGAGCCCTGGGGCAAGTTCATCTCCGTGGCCCGCGGCTCGGTCTTCGGCGCCTGGGTGGACCTGCGCGAGGGCAGCGAGACCTTCGGCAAGGTCTACACCTGCACCCTGGACCCGTCCAGGGCCATCTACGTCCCGCGCGGCGTGGGCAACTCCTTCCAGGCCCTGGAGGACGGCACCGCCTACACCTACCTGGTGGACGCGCACTGGTCCCTTGAGTTGAAGAAGACCTACACCTTCGTGAACCTCGCCGACCCCGAGCTCGACATCCAGTGGCCGATCCCGCTGAATCTGGCCACCGTATCCGAGGCCGACCTGAACCACCCGTACCTCAAGGACGTCGTCCCCATGGCGCCGAAGCGCACGCTCGTCACCGGCTGCAACGGCCAGCTGGGCCATGCGGTCCGCAGACTCGCTGAGGAGCGCGGGGTCGCCAAGGACTTCGACTTCTGCGACATCGACACCTTCGACATGTCCGACCCGGACGCCTACGCACAGTACGACTGGTCGCTCTACGGCACCGTGATCAACTGCGGCGCCTACACCGCGGTCGACCGGGCCGAGACCCCCGAGGGCCGCGTGGCCGCATGGAAGGCCAACGCCACCGGCCCGGCCCTCCTCGCACGCACCTGCGCCGGGCACGGCGTCACCCTCGTGCACGTGTCCTCCGACTACGTCTTCGACGGAACCGCCGAGGTGCACGACGAGGAGGAGCCCCTCAGCCCGCTGTCCGTCTACGGCCAGACCAAGGCCGCCGGCGACATCGCCGTGGCGGGGTGCCCCCGCCACTACATCATGCGCAGCTCCTGGGTCATCGGCGAGGGCCACAACTTCGTCAAGACCATGAAGGCGCTCTCCGACCGCGTGGCCGACCCGGAGGACGGGCTCGAGCGGGTCACGGTCGTGGACGACCAGCTGGGCCGCCTGACCTTCACGCGCGACATGGCCGAGGCCATCTTCCACGTGCTTGATGTGAAGGCCCCCTACGGCACCTACGACTGCACCGGCTCCGGCGCCGTCAAGTCCTGGGCGGACATCGCCCGCGCCGTCTTCGAGGCCGCCAACGGCAACGGGGACAAGGTCGTGCCGGTCAGCACCGCCGACTACTACGCCGGCGCCGCAGGCCCCATCGCCCCGCGCCCGGTCCACTCCGCGCTCGACCTGTCCAAGCTGGAGTCGGCAGGCTTCCACATGCCCGACTGGGAGGAAGAGCTGGGGGAGTACCTCAAGACACTCTAGTCGCCCTTGAATATGCGAGAGTCAAGTCCGCTGTTCCTTAACGGCGGCCTTTCTTGTGACTAGCGTATAGCTCTGTGCCGGTAAGAGCGGCAGCGGTCGCCAGGCTAATTGCGAGCCCTGCAGATGCTTCCAGACCCGGCGGCGATTCGATTCGCCGCCGGGCCTGTTGCGTTTTGGGGCTCTGTCGCCGCGTCTTAGCCTATTCCGGCTTCGGCTGCGCGGCGCGGGTATCGCAGAAGACGTGCAGGCAGCGCTTGCAGCCCGGCGTCATCCCGGCTAGTTCAAGGTTGGATAAATGCTTTTCGTGTCCCGCCACGCTTTCCAATGTGGCGGGACTTTTTGATTGATAGAGCAACTTTGGTAGAGGCCCCGTTCTTACTGAATGCTTCGAAGGCAAGAAGAGCTTCCCAGTAGCCATTTCTACTACCGATGAAAGGCATAGAATTTTTTACTTAATCTGAATGTGGGATAATTCGACGAAAGGATAGGGTTACGGAGCCGCCATGGACCAGAAATTACAAGCGATGATCGAAGAGCTGCAAGGCGTATGCGGTAAACCCGCCCATGAAGAGGTTCAGAAGATCCAAAGGTGTCTGCCCGTCCCCAACGACCACGTCATTCTCTGGGCAGACATGATCTCATATGGAGGATACCCTGCCGGAATCGCCCTCACCGATCGCGCATTCATATCCAAAGCCCCCAAGAAAGATGTGAAGGCCGCCAACAAAGAAGCCAAAGCAAAAGCGAAGGAAACCGGTGAGAAGGCCCATAAGCTTAATGCTATCTACCGCATCATCCCATGGGATTTCTTCGATCCCGAGGATTACGACATCCTGGAGCGCAAGGATAAAGGAAATCGAAGATATGCGCTCAAAGGCAAAGACGAGACCCTCGCTGTATTCGAGAGCAAAGCTATGTACGAAGCGTTCAGAGAGTACCGCTCCGATGCGATAAGGCAAAGAAAAGAAGCGGAGGAATTGGCCGAGAGGTCGACGATCAGCGCCCTGAACTCCTTCAGCGTCGGGGGCATTATGTTCAATGCAGCCTATGGCGCAGGACAGACGAAGACGGGCCATGGAATCTACGCGGAGGAAGCCGGCGCGAAGCTTGATTGGATTCACGGCGAGAAGTCAACGGTAGTCGGAAGAGATAACGCCAAGAACGGACCCGACAAAATTGTTGGGGCATCCCCGGTGCAGTGCAAGTTCTGCAAAACGGCATACCAAACCGTAGAAGCCTGCTTCAAGAAAACGCCAGCTGGCGCCAAGGAATTCAGATACTATGATCTCAACGACAACCCGATGAAGATTGAAGTTCCGAAGGACCAGTACGCGGATGCTGTCGCCTATATGAAAACGCGTATCGAGCAAGGAACCGTTAAAGGCGTCAACGATCCGGAGGCGGCGCTTGATATCATCCGCAAGAGCAACCTTTCATACCAGCAGGTTCGCAACCTTGCCAAGCCGGGAACAGTGGAATCGCTCGTCTACGACTTCGCCGAGTCCTCGATAACATGCACTTCCGCCCTGGGCATTTCCGCCGTCTGCGCATTTGCCCAAGCACTGTGGAGCACCCGAAGTCCAAAAGAGGCGGCAAAGTACGCAATCGTTACGGGCATCAGGGTCTACGGGCTCAGCTTCGCCGGAAGCGTCATTGCCTCCCAGCTGTCCAGGACCAGCTTGATGAACGCAATAAACCCATTGGCTACGCGTATCACCAAGAGGATAGGATCCAAAGCGGCGCAGGAAATAGTAAACGCATTTCGGGCGATGGCAGGGAAGAAAGCCATATACGGCGCCGCGGCACAGAAGAGCTTCGCGAAGTTTCTTGGATCGAACCTAATTACCCAGGGGGCTATGTTCGTGGTCTTTACCGTACCGGATACGTACGGGCTGATTGAAGGAAGGCTGTCAGGGGCTCAGTATACGAAGAACATAACGTCCCTGCTCGTGTCGTTCGGAAGCACGATTGCCGGGACGGCGGCGACAGGCGCTATCGCGGGGAAAAAGCTCACCGACAAAGTCGGCAAAAAAGCAGTGCAGGTCATCGGGATGAGCGGAGGTCTGCTGATAGGGGGCATCGCGGGGGCGGCGACAAAGGCCGTCGGAGACATAATCCGAGAGGACGACGCGCTATGGACGACTCGAATGTTCAACGCTATCTTCGTCAATATGGAAATAGAGTATCTCCTAACTGCAGAAGAGCAGGATGCTGTCATATCCCAACTTGACTCCGATAAAAAGAGCCTGAGAAAGCTCCAAGAAAAACTAGTGAGCTCGAAAGAGCAGGAGAAGGAAATCAGAGATTACCTGCAGCCTCTATTTGAAAAAGCCATGAGATCTCGCAAGAGGGTCACGGAGCGCGATATGAAAACGCTGACTGAAAACTTGGTCGAAATACTAAAAGAGGGGGATAGAGAAATTGAAGTGTGATTGCTGCGGCAGAAAGAAAAAACTACTAGAGGCATTCGCCTCAGTAGACAACGGAGATAAGAAGCTGACTCTCTGCGTCGATTGCAACGATCTGCTTTACAAACTGCGTGATGCCGCAAACGAAGGTGCTGCAAACGAATTTCAGAGCATTCAGCAGTCGCTGACCTCGCGAATGGAGGGTGAGGCGTCGAAGGATTTCCAAGCATGGTCAGAGAAATTCATAGCTAAGCAGCATGCAAAAATTGTTAAAAGCGGAACTGAAGCTCAAGTCGAATAGCCCACGCCGAATCAAACGGTTACCCAGTGGTGCTGTGGGGTTAACGCGTTCATAACTTGAACTGACAGTGTTTCCGTTGGAGCTCCTGTGGGCGGCAGGTTGAGAATAGATTTAAAAACCGAAGCAGTCTTCCGTTTATCTTAAAGCGCAGACTCTGCATTTGTTGACGCTGAGGCCTCACGAATCTGATGCCAATGCAGATTCGATAACTCTCCTTCAGGTAGGTTCAGGTAGGTTATATATCTCTAATCCGATACGATCGTGTGTTTCAAGATAGGATTTCGGGTACAATAGAACTGCTTTACGCATTGGCGTAAAGGTGCGTTATCGCCGTCAATAGCGCAAACGACGAAATTCCGACGTTCGCACTATTGATGCCGACGTTGCCTGCGCATAGCTGGGCAAGGGCGCTGATGATCATATCGGTTATCTCCGCATCTCCATCTAGTATGCCATAGGCAAGCATTGGAATGGGCGGCCGCATTGCGTTGGTGAACTCGCTTCACCTCATGTTAGCCTGCTCGGTTTGGGTGAGCCGCTCCTATATACCGAGCAGGTTGATTAAAGGCGGTGAGCCCGTGAACGATTTCGACCCGTCTCGTATTCCAGGGTATGCGACAAAGAAGAGCTACGCGCATTTCGATTACCGTGTTGCATTCAAGGATGTCGAGGCGAGGGTTTGTGATGCAGATTTTATTCAGCGTCACGCATTTCTTCCCTTAATTGCGAATAAGCTTTGCCATGTGAGATTCAGGGACGGCAAGAAAACCCTGAAGACGAGAGATATCGCATATGCATCTCACTTGGATCACAGGATTTTTCAGTATTATGCGCTGCAATGGGGCAAGTTATATGACCGTCGTGCCTTAGAAACGGGCATCGGCGGCGTTGCTGCAGCTTATCGAAGCGGATTTCACCTCACTAATTACTCTGTTGCTGCAGATGCAATCGATGCCATTCGCAGGCAGGGGGATTCGCTAGTTATCACGGGAGACTTCACCCATTTTTTCGATAACCTCGATCATAGTTACTTACGCAAGGCCGTTAGAGGGTTCTTTAACGAGGGCATGCTTCCACCGGACCATTACCAAGTCCTGAAAAACATATTGCATTACTGCTATTGGCCTGTTGGCGATTTGGCGAGAAGGAACGGACTTTGCTGGATTGATCTTCAGCCAGACGACCCGTTCACGTTTGGCAATTCTGCGTCCAAAGTTCGATCCAAGGCGTTAAGGAGCCTTAACAGGCTACCGCGCATCTTGACACCTGCGGAGTTTACGGCTTACAAGGATTCTTCGATTGTTGTGCCCTGGAAAGAAAGGCATGATGCGAGGGGCGTTCCCCAAGGACTGGCAACAAGTGGCGTGTTGGCGAATATGTATATGTTTGATACCGATGCCCAGATTAACGCGTGTGTTGCCAGCGTGAATGGCAGGTATATACGATATTGCGACGACTTCATCATTGTCGTCCCTGCCAAGGATCTCAAAACAGCAAGTAAAGCTCTTGCTTTGGCACAGGGAGTTCCTGCAGTTGAACTACAAGATGAAAAAACCAAAATCCACCGTATAAACGATGGAAAGGTCGAGCAACTTTCATTTGGTGCATTGCTCGCAGGAGAAATGGAAGTTGTGCGAACCGCGCATCATGCTGGAAATCATGTTTCGTTTTTGGGATTTGATTTTGACGGTAACGATGTTCGAATTCGCCAATCTACGGTCGGAAGGTTTTACAATAGGTTTTATCGTGCTGCTAAATCAATCGGCAGGCTGGCTGATAATCCGGACAAGCATCCGAGTAAGAAGCGCGTAAGCGCATTGTACGAGCATTACTCTCCGAAGGGGAACAGATCGAGTGACAAGCGAAGCGCTTCGGACCCAAGCCGCCATGGAAACTATCTTTCATATGTTGCAAGAGCTCAGAAGGCGTTTCCGAATGACCCCATTAGTGGTCATGTTTCCAAGATGTATAGGAAAATTAACAAGGCAACGGGTAGGGGCTGATACTGGTTTAGGCGCTGTAGGTAACAGTAAAGCTTGAGCATGGTCTAACCGCCAGCTTTCAATCGAGTTTATGCCATCATTGTTGTGGACGGGGCGGCCTCAGTTGCGGGTTGATCTATCGCAGCGAAAGAAATCTTTCGCCCTAAGTTGATGCTGGAGGGAATAATGGAGACATGCCGGTCAAAAGAACCTGCTGATCAGCTTATCGGTCATATCGATTCCTATCTCAAGGATAAGGACAATCAATATGCAATTGCACTTGAGGGAGATTGGGGGTCGGGAAAGACCCGATTCATTGAAGAGAAGCTCGCCAAGCATCTCGAAGAGGGCGAATACGACCTTGTCCGCGTTTCTATGTTCGGGATTGCTACTGCTGAAGATTTATACGAACGCATTGTGATGGCGCTCGTACACCTTAGCGATAAAGACATGAGGTCGCAAGCTGCTGCCAAAACGATAGGGGGCGCCCTCAACGGTATTTCGGGGGCTTTAATTAAAAGAACGGGATTATCCGTGAATCTCTCCGTCGGGATACAATCCGTTGCCTGCCTAATGCTCAGAAAGAAGCACTTTCTTGTATTCGATGATGTGGAGAGGCGTTCTAAAGATAGCGACGATTTGGCGCTATTCGGAACGATGAACGATCTTGTCGAAAGACTTGGGTTGAAGGTCATGCTGGTTTCAAATGCCTGGGGAGGCAGTGATGTGCAATCGATGCGAGAGTTCGATAGGGACGTACGCGAAAAACTAATTTGGAAAGTCTATCCATTCAGGCCGTGCCCGTCGGCATTGGCCGAAGAAATTCTCATGGGAGATTGTCGCCCATCGGAAGACCTTGATATACATGGTGCCATACTTGCGGGGGTTGAGGCCAGCGGATGCGTAAATGCTCGGGCAATGATTCGTGCTCATGAGCTAATCGGAAGAATTTGCAGTCTTGAGGCGGTTCAAGATACAGGAATTGCACCCCAAAATCGGTTTAACGCTCTACGGGACGCAGTCCATTTTGCTTTGTTGACCTCCATGGGGAGCGCGCCTTCCATGCCACAAAACGGAAGGCGAGAGAATTTGCTCAGTCCGGAGGCCCTGGAATACGATCGTAGCGTGTCTCTTTACGAGCAATACTCTGATTTCTCCGTGATAGGTAAAGCATTCGAACCTTCAGGCGAAGTAACAAAGGATGATCTTGAGCAAGGGTTTAAAGCGTACATTGGAAAAAGGTATCCGAATAACATCGATACCCTCGATGTTAGAGAGATCGCTGCTGAGATGAGGCACGCGTACGCTCTTGATGACGAGAAGGTGGATGTCCTCGCGAAGCGGTATTTTGCTTTAGTTTCCGGGGCACATTATTCAGTCGATTGTTTGCACGACGTGCTCGAGGTTTATTACCTGTTATCTGATCTCGAATGGGAATGTCCTTTTTCGCAAAATGACTTTATCGAATATTGCAAGAAAGTGATCGATGCTGATCCAGAAAAAGCTTCTGAGTACCTTTCTGGACCAGTATTTTGTGCAGACGAGAGGCGGGAGAGACGGGCGCTCGCTGAAGATCTCAAGCGTTATGCTTGGGCAGAGTTGAATAAAAGAATGACGAGTCAGTTGATGATATCTGAAGGAGCGCAGGGACTGACGGGCAGGGAGCTTGCTCGTCGTCTCAACGATGCTGCGAAACGCGATGTCAAAGTGTTGGTTAATGCTAGTCCGAGGGTCATTGTCAAGACATTTTGCAGAGAAGATGCGTCGAATCAAGAGGCGCTTCGTGAGTTCTTTGTGCATCTTCATAACGTTCGGAATCCGGACGGAGTGCCATCGGCGGCTTTAGTTGAATGGATACATCAGATAAAAAATGCACTGGAAGAAACGAACATTGAAACGAAAACTGGAGCGATTAGAAGGCGCTGGTTCTTGAGAAATTTGGAGGAGCTTGAGAACCGATTTAGGTAACCCGTACAGAAGTAGCACCGATACTCCGCTTGCCGTGCGCTTTAGCGCCAGCGGTCTTGGTTTGCGCTTGCACGGTGCCGGCTTGATTTCATTTGTTGCATAGATCGAAGTATGAGCCGGTCGCGCCTTCTTCGCTGTGACCATGGTCTTCTATCCGTCTCAGCTGCATGGTGAGTTCGATTGCTTTTTCGGAGTGGCAATGATACGTATGGTGTGAAACGGATGGTACGCGGATAACGAGGGGCGAAAACAACGACAGCCCCACGCTAAAGGAAAGGAGCGGAGGAACTATGCCAGAAAATAAAATACCAGGCCTCTTCACCGTCTACTACATGAATCAGCAGAAGGTGTTCGAGACGAGGATGCTCCTGGACAACAAGCTCAAGACTACAAGCTCCAAGGAAAACCAGAACGGGACGACAAAGAGAGCATCATTGAACGCCGAAGCGGAGCTCAACCCTCCCTTCCTGACGAAACTCAGGGCTAAACTCGAAGGAAGCGTCAGGCACGAAAAACAAGAGAAGATCGTGGACACCCTCGAATACGTGAACACAAATAGCCGGATGCTCGCCGACATAATGGAGCACTGCAAAGCCCCCGAAAGCGGAACAACGCTTGCAGAAGGCGACCTCGCATATATTGGCGATGTCTCGCTGAAGCTCATCAATGAGGATGAGATTCGAGGCATCATGGCGATCATGAGCGGGACCTTTGACGGAATCACCGTCCCCGATGCCGGAGACCTCGACATCGGCCACATGATGCAATCCTTCATAGGAGACGGCGCAGCCTTCAAGCTCAGAGGAAACCGCGCAAGAAGAAGAACGCCGCTGTACGCGAAGATTCCCCTCGACGGAGAAGAGATGTTCGAAAGCGGGTACACAATCGACGACCTGCTCATCGGAAAGGTCGGCATCGTCGGGATATGCAAAGGGAAAATCACCCCGGCCCAGATGAAGAGCCCCTTTGATTACTTCCAGCAGCCAGGCGACCCAAAACGCACGCCGCAGAACGACATTGTTATATGCGGAAAGAACCCGTCACCCACAGCCATGACCGTCGGCGGCAATCGGGCAGAACAGGGCTATTACATAGACATCCTTGCTGTCATTCAGGCAGTGTCCTTCGAGGCTTGATAGGCAATGCCATGCGCAAACTCGTCACATACAACAAATCCCAGTATAAAGCCCTGATCGACCAGCTCGGAGTAGACGGCTTCAAGTTGATGTCACTTCTCGAACTACACGGAAGCGACCAAATCTCCGAGCTCCTTTCCGAGAAAAAGCTCGTCGTGGACGTTTCATCATTCATGGGCTTACTATCGGGTGATCTCCAGCTGGCATCGAAATTCGAGCTCCTCGTCCACCAGCTACCCTTTGGCACCCTCTTCATCGGAGACGATAAAACCGTGAACGAAGGAGCATACCAATTGAGAACCATGTTCGACGACATAATAGACTGCGACATCGAGGTCGATGAGGGCACCCAGAAGGACAAAAGAGGAAAGAGAACACTCGTATCCCTCGACGAACTCGAATTCATGCAAGTCCTCACCACCCTCGAAAGCGAGCTCATAGGCCAGATCGAATTCAAACGCTCCTTCGAATCCCGATCGCGCAGCTTCAGGCTCTTCAATGCGCTCGGCGAGCAGCCAGTATTCTCGCTGCTCCTTCTTGGCCCTTCGGGTGTCGGGAAAACAGAAGTTGCCAAGATCCTCTGCGAGGCAATCGCGCCATGCCAGCCCCTCCCTAAGGTCAATCTCGGGAACTACAGCAGTAAGGACTCTCTCAACTCCCTGATCGGCAGCCCGAGAGGATACATGGGAAGCGAAGAAGGCGAGCTGGGAAAGAAGATCGACTCATCCGATGCCGGAATTCTCCTGGTGGACGAGTTCGAGAAAGCTGAACCCGCCGTCTGGAACTTCTTCCTCGATCTCCTCGAGACAGGATCGTTCACGGACTCCCAAGGGATGGAGCATGATCTCCGCGGGTTTATCATCGTGTTCACGACAAACTGCCCCCTCGGGAAGATCGATGAAACTTTCCCGGCGGAACTCCTCTCCCGCTTCAGTTTGATGAGCCTCTTCTCCAAGCTAAGCATAAGCGACAAAAAGCTCTTTGTCGAAAGATACGTCTCCATGTTTGCCAAGAAGTACAGGGAGACTGATCTCAAGGGTTTGCCGACATTGCCGGACGACATCGCCGACAAGGCAAAGGTGGAAATCGACATTGAAGCGACCGAAAACATCCGGATCCTCAAGAACACAACAAGATCCTGGATCAGCGAATTCGTGGAGAAGGCCCGAAAGAGCAGTTCAATCGCGACGCAGCCCTCCATCATCAACACCCAAACATAACGAATATATGTTCTTATTGCATCGCATCTACATTACGAAATTCAGATTGCTTGAGATGTCTTGACGCAAGTTCAGATTCACTTCGGAGTATCATGCTGTCAATTTGAAGGATGCTACCTGCGCTTTTGAAGAATCGAAACGGAGGTTGTAAGCCGATTCTTCCTTTCACCGGCTGGCAAAACGATTTACACCTAATTGTGGGAGTTGCCCACGCGATTTCTCTTTGCTCCTGCATCGATCTCGCTAAACTAATAAGTGCTGCCACCAGGGCATTTTCTGGTGCATATTCTATTGGCTCCCGCGAAGATCGGAGCGGGTATGTTTGCTGCCGAGTCCCACACCAGCCGTCATCACATTGCGATCGCTGCCATGGCCTGCCTATGCTTTTTGCTGGGCGGGCCTTCTTATGCCGCGGGCGCTGAGAGCCTCATCATCGCGGGCGCGACGTACTACGAGCCGGGCGTGTCGGGCCCCGGCTGGGCTTGGACCGATGCCGACCACCTTGAGCTTAACGGCTACGCGGGCGAGGCCATCGGCGCCGACGGCGACCTGGTGCTGACGCTTGCCGGGCAAAACTCCGTGACGGAGTCACATGCGCCCGATGCGGACATCACGCTATGCGGCATGGAGGTGTGGGGCAACCTGACGCTTCGCGGTACCGGGACCCTGACGGCGACGGGCTCGCAGTGCGGGATCCACGTTTCGCAGGCGCTCGTGGTGGACGGCTGCACCGTCGATGCCCGGGCGGACGGGGCCGATATTACGGACGAGGCGGTTGCCGGCGTGATCGCCGGCAACATGGCCGTGCGCGGCGGCGGACGCGTCGTTGCCGCGGGCGCCGGGTCCGGAGCGGGCGTGCGCGCCTACGGCGTATATCTGCAGGATGCTGGCCTTGGCGCTGGTCCGGCCGGCTGTCGGCTTTCCGTCGACGCCTCGTGGCTCGATGCGACCGGCGCCGACGGTGGCGTTGTGTGCACGGGCGGGTCGCTTGTGTCCGCACGGTTTGTGACGCCTGCCGGTGGGGTCTTTGGTGCTGGTGGCGTGGTTGATGCTGCAGGGGTAGTGGCGCCGCGCGTGGTGATTGAGCCAGATGTCACCACGCCCTCGGCGGGGGAGACCAAGGGGGTCGATGCGCCTGGCGATAGCGCGGACAAGTCTCCCGCCGATGCTAACCCCGCTGCCGGAAAGCCCACCACAGGACCCACGGCAAATCCCACGATGAAACCCGCGGCCGCGACAACCAAGACAACAACGACAATAACCAAGACCACGGTCGCCAAAGTCTCCAAGACCAATGCTGCCACCGCGACAACTGCGGCACTCCCCAAGACCGGCGACAGCAACTGGATCACCGCTTCCGTGACGCTTTTCCTGCTTGGTACAGTGCTTCTAGCTGCCGCATGTCGCTGCTGAAGCACCCATTTCGATAAGCAATGTAGAGGACCATATTCGTAACGACGCATTAGTAGAATAGTTTATAACGACAATTGCTCAGGATTTATCTAACATGAACCACGAATCGGATCATACAGTTGACGCTGCCAAGAAAGAATTAAACGCCGACCTTCTTGAGCTGTTCGAGCGTTGCAGCTATCTGTACAACGAGGCATTTTATGCCAACACGGAACTAGCAATCCTTCGCGAACTGTCTAAAGCATCTTCTGGCTATGAGAATGAAGTAATTTGCGCTGGCTGCTTCTTCAGCTTTACACAACTTGCATTAACCGAATCCTGTTTCATGAATTGCGCGCGGTTATTTGATGCCAAAAGCGACATCAGTATTGGGAACTTGATAGAAGAAGTCTCGTCTCATTCTGCTGAAATCGACGCACTTGCAATCTCTATATTCAGTGATCGACCAAACTTTGACAGGCTTAATCCAATCGTTCACCCATTGGCAGAGGACGAGGAGCGTTTTTACCCCAAAGAAGTTGAGTCTCAACGCTCATATGAAAAACTGTTCGGAGATCATTACGAAATGGTTACCGTGTGTATAACCACTCATGACCTTTCCAATTTGTGGAAAAAACGACTCAACGGTCTCAGTAAACTAACTGACATGCTTCGCGATCAGCGAAATAAAGTATTCGCCCATAGCGACATAGAAGCACTGAATTATGATGAGCTTGTTAGGCGACTTCCTTTAACTTTCAGCGAAATTCAAAAACTAATCGACTTCGCACTCGATCTAACAATCGAATTATTCGCCAAAATTACTGGTATTGAAAAAGATCGATTGCCCAAGAACTACAACGATATACAAGGCCTCCTAAAATATGCGGAGGTTGGCATGGAGGCTGTTGAGCAGCATTTGGGTAATCTATAGGATTCAAGCGCCTGCAAGTAGTTAAGCATGCGAGCGCTTGAATCTGAATACGATCCTTGACATAAAGTCCGACCATCGCACAATGACGGTTTTCCATGCCAAAAAGACACTGAAGTGTGAGGTGGTTCAAATCTCAGTAATACAAATAATCAGCAGTTCAGGTCTTATGGGAATAATTCAATTCGCATCACGTTGCATCTAAGCGGCTGTTTATACTTGGATATAAACACTAAGGAGGCAGCAATGCTTTGGAGCTATGTTCAGCTAGATGACGGCACTCAGTTTGCCTACTCAGAAACACGAGACGACGGAACCGTTCGCGTAGCCGTCGAACGAACTGTTGACTTTGGCTTTGACCATGCGGAATGCTTCTTGCCAGCGGTCAAATGGTTCAACGTCGAAGGATTTACTGCTGATGACCTCAATTTCTTGACAGAATTTGTTAGATCAAACGCTCCGTTTATCTTTGAGCTTGCAGAACGGCAAAAGGCCGGACCGGCGGCATCGGCGCTGGCCCCTGACGCTCTACTGTTGAACGGTAATTAACTCATGATTTCGCCTACCGACATATCCACTGCCGTCACCCGCGTGCTGGCTCAATACGACGTCAGCGTAGCCTATTTATTTGGTTCGTTTGCCCGAGGCGAGCAAACGCCCGATAGCGATATTGACTTGCGCCTAGTTTGCGGCAACACCATGACGTTCGGCACGCTTTACGAACTCTCCCATGAGCTCGAGAGGGAACTTGGGCGAAAGGTTGAAATCGTCACCAACCCACCAGAGCACATGCGCCCAGCATTCCGCAAAAGCATCAAGCAGGAAGAGATACGCCTTTATGTCTCAACATAAACGAAACGATGAGCTTACGGATACAACCCTACAGCCCTGTCCTCCCAAAGAACCTAACGCCGAAAGCCTAGAGGCCATCCGCGAAGGGGATGCGTTCTTTGCCAGTGGAGAACTAGGTCGTTTCGACAACTCCGCCGACCTTATCAATGCAGCTCTAAATGCCCCTGAAATGTGAGAAAACTCAATCACCAAAGAGACGGCCGTCTTGGAGGTGCCAGATCGGCGAGGTACGTACCTCGCCATTTTTGTCCTTCGACGGATAGCGGTACTATCCAGCCTTCTGGCATAGCCCGAGAGCCGACGAGCGCGACCGTGTGACTTCTGGGTTTGCCTTGCAGCTCTTCCCATTCATTTGTATGCTTGACTTTGATTTTGGTCGTAAGGCGCGACCAACGGAATCAAAAGAAAGCCCGCCGAGAAGACCTTGGTCGCAGAGCACGACCAACGCAATCAAAACAATGCTCGCGGAGAAGGCGCTTTCAATCGCATTGATTGGAGGCGCCTCTAATACCAAGAGATATCTACTCTGCCGGAGAGCCAGGAGCAAAGGTGGCGGTCGAACGCGCCTGATAACGGGTATCGCTCTAACGAAACCAGTACTACGCTTGGATCCAGGACCTCGTATCCGGAAGCCGCACGACCAGTGGACTCGCCGAAGAGTTGCGCCGCGGTTGCATTGTGGGCGCGGGCGACCCGTCACCCGTATAGAATCAAACCATCCGCACGCCAGTTATTGAATGGATTGGACACCACATGGAAATCCCCGGCACCCTGTGCAGCAATGTGTACGACTTCGCGTTTTGCCCCGAGCCCTGCTACGACCGCTTGGCCGACCTCGCCGACCCCGAGGACTGGGGTCCCGGCAACCGCATCCTCAAAAACTACCTGTCGTTTTCGTTTAGCCGCGCAGTATTTTTGACCGAGCGCGACGTGGACCAGACCGCGCCGTCCAACCTGCCGCTGGTGTTCGACGACGACCGATGTCTGTTTAACACCGGCCTGTACACGCGCCGCTACGAGACCATCTATGGCCTGTTTGAACCCAACACCAAGCCCGACGCGCGCCAGCGCTGGTTTTTGAAGGGCTTCTTTAAGGAGAGCGACCCCATGCTGGTCTCATTTGAGTACCTGCCGTGCCGCGTACGCTTTGCCGAGGACCCCTCCGAGCTGGTCTTTGACTACCGTCTGCCCATCCGTTCCAACATCGATCACATTCTTGGCGACGAGGAGAACCTGACGCGTATTCCCGCCAGCCTGATGGGGGAGGACAACTCGCTGCTGCTGCGCCGTGCCTTTGAGGGCGCCGTCGTCGAAGCCGCCCGACGCGCCGCCGCTAATTACACGCTCGCCGTGCCGCAGTTCTACGGCGGCCGGATCCAGCTGCTGCTGCCGCTGTGCCTAACCGGCGACAAGCCTGAGCTGGCGCTGACCATCCAGCGCGAGGACGGTTTCTACGCCGCGCGCACCTGCCTCACGCTCGACATGGCCTACAACAACGCGCGACTTATCTGCCGCCCCGAGACTTCGTGGATTAAGCGATAAATGGTGGTTTAGCTGCGGTTTTGTCGATTGCTTTGGTTGCTTTGGCTTGGCTAGCACCCACGAATTTAAAATCGGGGGCAAAAAGTTCTTGGTAAACCACGTGCGGCTATGTTAGTATCTCTTTTGCCGAAAGGCGACGGGCGATTGGCTCAGGGGTAGAGCATATCCTTCACACGGATGGGGTCACAAGTTCGAATCTTGTATCGCCCACCATCTAAAGTACAGGTCAGAGGTGTTAAGCCTCTGGCCTTTTTCTTGTTGACACCAAGGGTGATTCCAAAACGAATCGTAGTCGTATAAGGCGTCATTTTTTTCGCACCCTTTTTGCTGACGCCATTGCATGTTTTGTATAAAACGCATGCGTATTTTCATTGAATTCCCCATGTGATCCGCGCGCAAATGTGGAGACAGGGACCACATGCCCAAAGCTCCTTCCAGCGGTTTTCTATCACACGACGGTTTTTCGGCGGAACTCGGCATGCTTTTGTCAGCATTTGGTTTGCTTCCCGTACTTACCCGCATGATGCCCCGGTAGATAATCGGCCATGCCCGCAATCCGCACGGCCTACGGTCGAAACCAGGGGAGGCCACATGGACGAAATCGTCTGCGCAAACACCGCATTCCGCTACTGGCGCTGCCCACCGCAGGTGCATGACCTCTACCCGCGCCTACCCAGCTCCGATGACGGCTGGCGGGCCCTATCCCAAGCCCCTTTCGTAACCGATGTCCTCAAGACCCCGATTATCGCTGTTGCTTCGCCAGGTTGTTGTAATCACCACTCGGGATTGCGCTCCACTATTCGCTGGGAAGGGGCTTCGGATACCGGCACAACAACCGACACTCATTTAGGCTTTAGCGTCACCAATCCGCTTAACACGTTATTTACTATGACACGCTTTGTGTCCCAAATAGATCTCGTACTGGCTATGTACGAACTTTGCGGCTGGTTTTCTGTTTTCGAGCCGACCCCCGCTGTCGAAATGCAGTTAAAAATCGCGTTAAAGGAGAATCGCAATTCCAGCACGCAGGATCTGTTCGAACTTGGAGAAGGCGAAGACGAGATTCCTTGGAAACGAGTTTATGCCCGCACAACCGTAAAGGCCCCAGCAAATGAAGGCCAAACGAACAATCACGAGGATGGAAGAGAGGTTACGAAACTCAAAGGTACTTCGCTTTGGATGAGAAAGCCACTCATCGAACTGAGCGACTTGCATCGATTCGCCGAAAAGGTCAAAAGTCAAATGTGGGGAAAGCAGTTTTATGATGCCACTCAGCAGGTTATCGGCATTGCTGCATCTCCACTCGAGGTCGCGGGGGTCCTGCTTCTAAGTCGTTCTCGACGTCTAGGTGGTTCAGGATTCAGATACGTATACCTCAACGATTTAACCCCTCTATCCGAGGAAGCCCAAAACATCGCAGGTCAAAAGGTTTGCTACGGTGACATCGTGATTGTAAACCCAATCCTAATGAAGGCAGCAATTATCGAAATCCAAGGTGAGGTCATCCATGGGTCAGGCGCGGTACTTGACCAAGATGCGGAGCGCATGACTGCGCTCCAGAGCATGGGTTTCGATGTGTTCCTGGTAACCCACGATATGCTTAACGACAAAAAACAGCTAGACGCCATAGTCAAAAGCGTCTGCAGTCGTTTGGGGATTCGATATAAAGCCAAATCCGAGGCAATGAAGCGCGCCGAGACGCGACTGCGAGCAAATGTTCTGTGCAACTGGTTGGAACTCGGAAATTAGCCGGCGACAAGGCGCTAGAACGACCTAGTTTTCCTGCTAGTGAATTAGTATCATTTCAAAACTATGCCGGATTACGGGGCTGGACCTGGACCGGCCGTCCATACCCTGCATTTCGCTAAATGCGCAAGTCATCTACCTGCGGTTTTGATTTTACCGATTACGGCATGCTCGGGGGTTCCCGGCCTGGCCCCGTAAACCGGCATGGTTTTGAAATCGCCGGGTCGGCGGGAGCGCGATTGGCCCCGATAATGGGCCCGGCGCCGGCGGGATGGTCGTTGGGCGGATGGCGGCCCGTGGGGTGGAAGCGAAAACCGGCGAGCGGCGGAGCCCGAGATGCCCTGGGCGCGCCCCGCGGGCCGGATCCGGCATCGCGGGTCCCTTGCCCTCGAGTCCGTGCCGCGCTCTCGTCCCAGCGGCGCCCGCGCCCCCGGAAAGTTTTTCCAAAATTGCCCTTGCATCGCCGTGAGAGTTCCCGTATAGTACTTCTTCGCACGGGGGCGTAGCTCAGCTGGGAGAGCGCTTGACTGGCAGTCAAGAGGTCAGGGGTTCGATCCCCCTCGTCTCCACCCGAGCATTGAATGAGGCTCCAACGCAAGTTGGGGCCTTTTTTCATATTGGCACACAAGGTCAAAGGCGGCACCATGATCCTCCTGGTCGACAAGATCGAAAAAAGCTTCGGCGCGCGCGTCCTCTTTAGCGGCGCATCCTTCCAGATCAACCCCGGCGAGCGCTTCGCGCTCGTGGGCCCCAACGGCGCCGGCAAAACCACCATGCTCAAGATCATCATGGGCATCGACAGCCCCGACGCCGGCCAGGTCCAGTACGCCAAGGACTGCCAGGTAGGCTACCTAGAGCAGGAAACCAACCTGGAGCAAAAGGACACCACCATCCTCGCCGAGGTCATGGCCGCTGCCAAGGAAATCCGCCGCATGGGCGAGCGCGCCAACGAGCTACAGGCCCAGATCACCGAGCTCTCCGAACAGGGAAAGGACGTCGACGCACTCCTTAACGAGTATGGCCAGGTCCAGGACCGCTTTGAGCACCTGGGCGGCTACGAACTCGAGAGCAACGCCCGCAAGATTCTGTCCGGCCTGGGCTTTAAGGTAACCGACTTTGAGCGTCCATGCTCCGAGTTCTCGGGCGGCTGGCAGATGCGCATCGCGCTTGCCAAGCTCTTCCTGCGCCACCCCGACCTGCTGCTTCTGGACGAGCCCACCAACCACCTGGACCTCGAGAGCGTCCAGTGGCTGCGCGGCTTTATCGCCAACTACGACGGCGCCGTCCTCATCGTCAGTCACGACCGCGCTTTTATGGACGCCTGCGTCGACCACGTCGCGGCTCTCGAAAACCGTCGCGTGACCACCTACACCGGCAACTACAGCAGCTACCTCAAGCAGCGCGAGGACAACCTGGAACAGATGCGCACCAAGCGAGCCGCCCAGGAGCGTGACATCGCCCACATGCAGGTCTTCGTTGACAAATTCCGCTATAAGCCCACCAAGGCCGCCCAGGCGCAGGAGCGCATCCGCAAGATCGAGCAGATCAAAAAGGAACTTGTCATCCTGCCCGAGGGCCACAAGCACATCGACTTTAAGTTCCCCGATCCGCCGCGCTCCGGCGACATGGTCGTGGGCCTCGAGGGTGTATCCAAGTCCTACGGCGACAAGCACATCTACAGCGACATCGACCTCAAGCTCTACCGCGGTGAGCACGTGGCGCTCGTCGGCCCCAACGGCGCCGGCAAGTCCACCCTCATGAAGATCATCGCCGGTCTGGAGCCGCCCACTACCGGCACGCGCGACCTGGGCACCAACGTGGGCGTGGCCTACTACGCCCAGCACGCACTCGAGGGCATGAACGAGTCCAATACCGTCCTGCAAGAGATCGACACCGTCACGCCCAAGTGGACCGTACCGCAGCAGCGCAGCCTGCTGGGCGCCTTCCTGTTTAGCGACAACGATTCCATCGAAAAGCAGGTTCGCGTCCTCTCCGGAGGCGAAAAGGCGCGTCTGGCCCTGGCCAAAATGCTCGTGGCCCCTGAGGCGCTCCTGTGCCTGGACGAGCCCACCAACCACCTGGACATCGACTCGGTGGACATGCTCGAGAACGCCCTGCAAAACTTCCCCGGCACCATCGTGCTGATCAGCCACGACGAGCACCTGGTGCGCGCCGTTGCCAACCGCATCATTGACATCCGCGATGGCAAGGTCACGGTCTACGACGGCGACTACGACTACTACCTCTACAAGCGCGAGGACCTCGCAGCCCGCGCCGCTGCCGAGGCGGCAGGGGAGAGTGCGCCGGCCACGGCCAAGTCCGCCAAGGTCACCGCGGCCCAGCCCGATGCGCCCGCCGCCGCTTCCAAGCCTGCCGAGGGCAAAAAGACCAAGGAGCAAAAGCGCGCCGAGGCCCAGGCCCGCGCTGCGCTCAACAAAAAGCTCAAGGGCGTGCGCAACCAGCTCAAGAAGATCGAGACGGAGCTCGACAAAAAGCGCGCCCGCTATGACGAGCTTATGGAATTGATGGCGAGCGAAGAGCTTTATGCCGATCAGGACAAGTTCAACGCCGCGCTGGGGGAATATAACGGCCTTAAGCAAGAGCTGCCCAAGCTCGAGGATGAATGGCTGGAGCTTTCCACCCAGATCGAAGAGGAGACCGCGCGTGAACTCTCGTAAGGCCACCGCCGTGGCGATGAGCATCATCGCCACCGCCTGTCGCATCTGCGGCATCTTTATGAGCGCGATGACCGTGCTGCTGTGTTTTAGCGGCCTCACCGCCAAGCTGCAGATCGTGGGCTTTGTCGTTGAGCTTTCGCGCGCACTGCCGAGCGCCATTGCAGGCTACGGCGTTATCACCTCGCCCTTTGGCGGCGTGTTCCGCCTGGATTATGCCATCGTCGCCGTCATTCTGTTTGTGGCCGACTACCTGCTCACGCGCACCTCGCGCCGCGTCCGCTAGGGGAGCACCATGTCCAGCAGCTACCTCATGAACCTGCTCGCCAGCGCGATTGCCGTCATCGTGGGCATCGTTATCCACGAGAGCGCGCACGCAGCCGCGGCCTGGGCACTCGGCGATAAGACGGCCCGTTCGCGCGGACGCGTCTCGCTCAACCCGCTCAACCATATCGACCCGTTTGGCACCATCATCCTGCCGCTGCTCATGCTCGCAGCCGGTGGCCCGGTGTTTGCCTTCGCCAAGCCCGTGCCCGTCTACCTCAACAACCTCAAGCACCCCAAGCGCGACGAGGTCCTGGTGAGCGTAGCCGGCCCCGCATCGAACATCGCACTCGCGTGTCTTGCTGCCGCCCTCATGCGCCTGACCTATGGCAACCTCTACACCAGCATGTCATTTGCCCTGGCGTCGCAAATTATGAACTTCGGCGCCACGTTTATCGTGGTCAACTTGTCGCTCGCGTTCTTTAACCTCATCCCGATCCCGCCGCTCGACGGCTCATCGATTATCGTGCCGTTCCTCAAGGGCAAGGCGCTCGCCAACTACTACCGCCTGCAGCAATACGCCATGCCCATCCTCATCCTGGTTCTGTACCTGTTGCCCATGTGGACCGGCATCGATGTGATCGGCCGCTATTTCGACGTTACCGTGTATCCACTTGCTGAGCAGCTGCTTAACTTCGCAATCGCCGGTATCTAAGGTAAACTAACAGGTCGACCGTGCAAAACGGTCGCAACATGCACCCAAACCGCGCCGCGAAGGCGCCGTCAAAGGAGGTCGAAGATGTCGTATCGCGTGTCGACGCAGGTCTACAGCGGACCGTTCGACCTGCTGCTGCAGCTGGTAACCCGCCAAAAAGTAGATATCGGCGCCATCTCCATCAGCGAGGTGGCCGAGCAGTACCTTGCCGAGGCCGAGCGCATCGAGGCGCTGGACCTGGACGTGGCGAGCGACTTTTTGCTGGTCGCGGCAACCCTTTTGGACATCAAGGCTGCCTCTCTGGTGCCGCAGGAGGCCCCGCGCAAAGTCGATGGCGACGATGACGAGTTCGACGAAGACCTTGAGGAGCTCAGCACGCTTGACGGCGACGCCCTGCGCGAGGTCCTGATCCAGCGCCTGATTGCCTACAAGCAGTTTAAAGGCGCGGCTGCAGCCCTCGGTGCCCGCATGCAGGCCGAAAGCCGCATGCACCCGCGTGTGGCCGGCCCCGACCCCGAGTTCCTAGGCCTTATGCCCGACTACCTTGCCGGCATCACGCTGCGCGGTCTCGCCGTCATCTGCGCCGACCTGGACGGGAAGCGACAGACCTTCTTGCTGGAGGCCGAGCACGTGGCACCCCATCGCGTTCCGCTCGACCTGACGGTGGCCTCAGTCGACCGCTTTACCATGGCGCACCAAACCTGCACCTTCCGCGAGCTACTGGACGGCGATGCCACCACCGAGCAGCTCGTCGTCACCTTCCTAGCTATGCTTGAGCTCGCCAAGCGCGGCTCGCTCACGCTGAGCCAGGACGAGATCTTTGGAACCATCCGTATCAACCGCGTCGAAGGCGCCGAGGCCTATGTGCCCGGCGAGGGCCCCGAGCTCACCGAATAGGAGCCGCAACCATGTCAACCCTTTCCACGCTGGAGGCAAACAGCCTCAAAGGCGCCCTCGAGGCGCTGCTGCTGGTGTCAAGCGACCCAGTGAGTGCGCCCGCGCTGGCCGGCGCACTGGATATCGCCCCCGGCGAGTGCGCGTCGCTGCTCGCCGAGCTCAAGGTTGAGTACGAGGAGGCCAACCGCGGCTTTCAGCTGCGCGAGGTCGCCGGCGGCTGGCGCCTGTTCACGCACCCCGCCTACCACGACGTGGTCGAGGCCTATGTGTTGAGCTGGGACACGCAAAAGCTGTCCCAGGCGGCGCTCGAAACCCTGGCCGTCATCGCATACCACCAGCCCGTAACGCGCGAGGTGGTCAAGGGCATCCGCGGCGTCAACTCAGACGGCGTCATCGCGTCGCTCGTGGACAAGGGTCTGGTGCGCGAGCTCGGCCGTGACCCCCAGCGCGGTCAGGCCATCATTTACGGCACGACCAACGCCTTCTTGGAAAAGTTCGGTCTGCGCTCCACCCGCGACCTGCCCGATCTGGAGCAGTTTGCCCCCGACGAGCAGTCGCGCCAGTTTATCCGCGAGCGCCTGAGCGGCCGCAGCATTCAGTCTACGCTCGAGGAACAGGCCGAAGATCTGGACGAAGAGCGCGAACTGATCGATACCGATGTTGAGGACACCGATGAAGAGGAGCTTCTGCTCACAGGTGCTACCTCGGAGGATATACATGACGAGGACTAACGAAGCAGGGGAGACGCGCGTCGCAAGCGCCACGGACACCGCAGCGCCCGTAGGCGACGCGGTGTCCGTCTACCCGCACACCATGCGCCTGCAGCGCTTTTTGGCACGCGCGGGCGTGGCGAGCCGTCGCGGCTCAGAGGACCTGATGACCGCTGGCCGCGTGACCGTCAACGGCCAGGTCGCGACCGAGCTGGGCACCAAGGTCGATGTCGACCACGATCACATTGAGGTCGACGGCATGCCCGTCAAGCTCGACCAGGGCGCCGTATACCTGATGCTCTACAAGCCGACCGGCTACCTCACCACCATGAGCGACCCGCAGGAGCGCCCTTGTGTGGCCGACCTGGTCCCGCGCGACCGCTTTCCGGGGCTCTTTCCGGTGGGCCGCCTGGACCGCGACACCACGGGACTGTTGCTCTTCACGACCGACGGCGACCTTTCGCAGGACCTGCTGCATCCCAGCAAGCATGTCTATAAGACCTACCAGGCACTCGTGGATGGCCAACTGACCGATCGAGACTTGGAACCACTCCGCCGCGGCATCGAGCTCGACGACGGCCCGTGCCAGCCGGCAATCTGTCGCATCATCAACGCGCGCGAGGCTGAAGCCGTGGCCCCGCAGGGTGTGAAGCCCGGTACCACCGCCGTGGAGGTCATCATCCGCGAGGGACGCAAGAACCAGGTCAAGCGCATGCTGAGCAAGATTCACCATCCGGTAATCCGTCTGCACCGCTGCAACTTTGCCGGCCTGGAGCTCAAGGACGTGGCCAAGGGCTCGTGGCGCGAGCTCACCGACCGCGAGGTGCAGATCCTCAAAAGCGGTGGCATCCCGCCCAAGCAGGCGAGCGCCAAGCGCAACGGCAGCAAGCCCCAAGACACGCCCGCCAGCCGCACGCGTCACCACGGCAGCCACGGCTCCGCACCCAAGCGCAACACCTATCGCGAGCGCTACACGGGCTAGGCAACAAGCCGCGCCCCAACGCCCGCGAACCATACCAGCACGTCAACCATCGAAAGGAAGCATTGCATGATCGTCGCCATCGACGGCCCCGCCGGTTCCGGCAAGTCCACCATCGCCAAGGAGATCGCCCGCCAGCTGGGCTTTAACAAGCTCGACACGGGCGCCATGTATCGCGCCGTCACCTTCGCCGCGCTCGACCGCGGCATCGATCTAGACGACGAGGCGGCAATCGACGCCCTCGCCAAGCAGATCGAGATCCGCTTTACCAACGGCACCGGCGAGGACACGCGCCTGACCATCGACGAACAGGACGCTTCGGCCGCCATCCGCACCCCGCAGGTCGACGCCAACGTGTCCAAGGTCTCTGCCTATCCGGGCGTGCGCGCCGCCATGCTCATCCATCAGCGCCGTGCCGCCGAAGACCGCGATATCGTGGCCGAGGGTCGCGACATCGGAACCGTCGTGTTCCCTAACGCGCAGGTCAAGGTCTTCCTGACCGCCGACCCGCGCGAGCGCGCCCGCCGCCGCGTGCTGCAGCGTCACCAAAACGACGCCCAGCCGCTCACGTCCGAGCAGCTCGAAGCCGAGGTCAATGAGACGCTCGACGCCCTTAAGCAGCGCGACAAGCTCGACAGTAGCCGCGAGGTCGCCCCGCTCGTGCCCGCCGAGGACGCCGTGCACGTCGACTCCACCGCCCACACCATCGATGAGGTCGTCTCGATAATCGAGGACCTTATCAACCAAAGGAGGTAGCCCATGCGCCTGTTTAAGCAGACGCCAGAGGACTATTACAACGCCCCCTACGCCGAGTTCCCGGCGCTCATCCGCGGCACCGTCGTCGTGGTTATGGCCATCCTTTGGGCCTTCTCCAAGCTCATGTGGCGCTGGAAGGTCGAGGATGCCGATCTGCTGTTTGAGCGCCAGGACGGCCGCGGCAGCGTGGTCATCTGCAACCACACCTCGATGGCCGAGCTCCTGGCTGTAGAGACGGCACTGTTCTTTGGCGGTCGCCGCATTCGTCCCATCTTTAAGTCAGAGTTCGCCAAGAGCAAGATTGTGCGCTGGGCCTTTAGCCGCGTTGGCGGCATCCCCGTGGAGCGTGGTACTGCCGATATGAAGTGCTTGCGCGCCGCTCAGCATGCGCTGCAGCGCGGCGAGGACGTCCTGATCTTCCCCGAGGGCACGCGCATCCGCTCGCGCGAGATCAAGCCCGAGGTCCACGGCGGTTTTGCGCTCATCGCCCAGATGGGAAAGGCACCTGTGAACCCGCTCGCCATCTGCGGCTGGTCCGACATCACGCCCGCGGGCAAAAAGCTAATGCGTCCCAAGAAGTGCTGGATCCGCGCCGGCAAGGCCGTCTCGCTTTCTGACGCACCGGCCGGGCTTAAGCGCACGGAGCGCCTGGAATGGTTTGAGTCCGAGGCCATGAACCGCGTCTACGCCATGCGAGACGATCTGTGCGCCGAGCATCCGGGCAGGTTCTAGCCATGAGCGAGAACGTGACGAACACCTCCGCGACTGCGTCCAACCAGGCAATCGCGCCTACCATCGAGATCGCCGCCCACGCCGGCACTTGCTATGGCGTACAGCGTGCGCTCGATATGGCGCTGGCCGCCGCGCCGCAGGCAGGGGAGTGCACTCAAGTTCACACCCTGGGGCCGCTCATCCATAACCCCATCGTGGTACGCGAGCTCGCTGAGGCAGGCGTTGGCTTGGCCGAGAACCTGGATAATGCCGCAACCGGCACCGTGATCATCCGCGCCCACGGTGTGGTGCCGCAGGTCATCGATGCCGCTCGCGAGCGTGGCCTTAACGTCATCGACGCCACCTGCCCTTACGTCAAGAAGGTTCACGTGGCAGCCGAGCGCCTGGTGCGCGAGGGCTACCACGTGGTGGTCGTGGGTGAGCCGGGGCATCCCGAGGTCGAGGGCATTCTGGGTCACGCCGGCGACGATGCGCAGGTCGTGAGTTGCGCCGCTGATGCGGACGCGCTGCCGTTCAAGGGCAAGGTAGGCCTCGTCGTGCAGACCACCCAGACCGTGCAGAACCTCGCCGAGGTCGTGGCAGCCATCACCCCGCGTGTGCAGGAGCTGCGCGTGATCAACACCATCTGCGCCGCCACGAGTGAGCGTCAACAGGCAGCAGCCACACTTGCCAACCGCTGCGACTGCATGGTCGTCGTGGGCGGCAAGAACTCGGGCAACACCCGCCGCCTGGCGCAAATCTGTACCGACGCCTGCGAGCGCACGCATCACATCGAGGAAGCTTCCGAGCTCCAGGCCGCGTGGTTTACCGACGCTCACCACATCGGCATCACCGCCGGCGCTTCCACCCCGCAAGAACACATCGAACGCGCCGTCGCGCGCATCAAGGAGCTTTGCCGCTAACCATGGACCAGACCGTACCCGCATACGCCGCCGAGGTGGCCGATTACGGGCGCAGCCGCGACCCCGAGCCGGGTGAGGGCGCGCTCGTAAAGAACGTGCGTCCCGAATCGCCCGCGTGGGATGTGGGTATCGAGCCGGGCATGCGCGTGCTCACGGTCAACGGTGAGCAGCTTACCGACATGATTGTGTGGCTCTGGGAGGCCGACGACGACACCGTCGAGCTGGAAGTATTCGATCCGCGCGACGGCACCGTCACCTCCGTCGAGCTTGACCGCTTCCCGGGAGAGGACTGGGGCCTTGAGTTCGACGGCCCCATCTTCGACGGCATGCGTACCTGTGTGAACGCCTGCGTGTTCTGCTTTATGACGATGCTCCCCAAGGGCGGCCGCTCCACGCTCTATATTCGCGACGACGACTACCGCCTGAGCTTTTTGCAGGGCAACTTTGTCACGCTTACGAACCTCACCGACGAGGACGTGCAAAACGTCATCCAACGCAACATGAGCCCCATGAACGTGTCGGTCCACGCCGTGAGCCCCGATGTCCGCCGACGCATGATGGGCCGCAACGCCCAGCGCGGCATGGATGTGCTCGAGGCCATCATGGCCGCCGGCATCGAGATTCACGCGCAGATCGTGTTGTGCCCCGGCATGAACGACGGCGAGGAGCTGGAAAAGACCCTGCGCTTTTGCGAGGAGCACGAGCAAATCACAAGCCTGGGCATTGTGCCGCTCGGTTTTACCAAGCATCAGAACCGTTTTAGCTGGTCCTACAGCGACAAGCCCGAGCTAGCGCGCAAGACCATTGCCATGATCCGTCCCTACCAGGATCGTGCCTACGAACGCTTTGGCCGCCACACCTTCCAGATGAGCGACGAGTTCTATCTGGACGCCGGCATCGATCCTCCCGAGGCAGACTTTTACGACGGGTACCCGCAGTACTACGACGGCATTGGCATGATCCGCTCGTATCTGGACGAGACCGACGACGTGCTGGCTACCGACGCCGAGCGTCTGGCCCGCGTCCGCGAGGCCGTCGCCGCCCGCAACCAGCGGCTTCTGTGTCTCTCGGGCGCCAGCGCACACGACACGGTGGCCCGCTTTGTGGAGTCGCCCCAGGGACTCGCCGGCACCGTCACAGCCATCAAGAACCGCTACTTTGGCGGCAACGTGGACGTGACCGGCCTCATCGTCGCGTGTGACATTCTGGAGCAGCTGCCGCAGAACCTCTCGGGGGTTATGCTCTTTGTGCCTAAGCTCATGTTCAACGCTGACGGCATGACGCTTGACGAGTATCATCGTGACGATTTACTCGCAAGCCTTACCAGTCGCGGCGCCGAGGTTCATGTGGTATCGACCATGCCGCATGAGCTGCTCGATACCCTGGAGCATATCCTTGGCATTGTGCCCGCAGACTCTAACACTTCCACTGACCCTACCCATTAAAGGAGAGCAGATGAAACCTATCGTCGCCGTCGTCGGACGCCCCAACGTGGGCAAGTCCACGCTCGTTAACCGCCTGGCCCAGACCTCGGACGCCATCGTCCACGAGTCCCGCGGCGTCACGCGCGACCGCTCGTATCACACGGCCGATTGGAACGGCCGCGAGTTCACCATCGTCGACACGGGCGGTATCGAGCCGCTCAAGAGCGATGACGTCTTTGCCACGTCCATCCGTGACCAGGCCCTTGCCGCCGCCGAGGAAGCCGCTGTCATCCTGTTTGTGGTCGACGGCCGCACCGGCGTTACCGAGGAGGACGAGTCGGTCGCCCGCATGCTCAAGCGCTGCGACAAGCCGGTCTTTCTGCTGGTGAACAAGCTCGACAACCCCGATCGCGAGAATGACAACATCTGGGAGTTCTATTCCCTCGGCATCGGCGAGCCCACGCCGCTCTCGGCCCTGCATGGCCACGGCACGGGCGACCTGCTCGACGATATCGTGGCCCTGTTGCCCGAGGAGGAGGACGAGGTCGCCGACGAGTTCCCCGACGCGCTCAACGTGGCTATCATCGGCCGCCCCAACGCCGGTAAGTCCTCGCTGTTCAACCGCATCCTGGGCGCCGACCGCTCCATCGTGTCCAACATCGCCGGCACCACGCGCGATGCGCTCGACACCGTCGTCGAGCGCAACGGCAAGCACTACCGCATGGTCGACACCGCGGGCATTCGTAAGAAGAGCACCGTGTACGAGAACATCGAGTACTACTCCATGGTCCGCGGCCTGCGTGCCATCGATCGCGCCGATGTGGCACTGCTCGTCGTCGACGCCTCCGTGGGTGTCACCGAGCAGGATCAGAAGGTCATGGGCTTGGCCATCGAACGCGGCTGCGCAATCGTGGTGCTGCTCAACAAGTGGGACCTGCTCGACGATGACCGCAAGCGCGAGGCCTGCATGGAAACCGTCGACCGCCGTCTGGGCGTCATGGCTCCCTGGGCCCAGTACCTGCGCATCTCGGCCCTGACTGGCCGTAGCGTCGAGAAGATCTGGGCGATGGTCGACGCGGCCGAAAAGACGCGCTCGCAAAAGATCACCACCTCGCGCCTTAACACGTTCCTCACCGACTTGCGCGAGTTTGGCCACACCGTGGTGGACGGCAAGCGCCGCCTGCGCATGCACTACGTAACCCAGACGGGCGTCAACCCGCCGACGTTTACGTTCTTCGTCAACCACAGCGACCTGGTCAACGACACCTACCAGCGCTACGTGGAGAACCGCATGCGCTCGACCTTCGATTTTTCCGGCACGCCCATTCGACTCTTCTTTAGGAAGAAGGAGCAAAAGGATGCATAATCCGATTCTGCTGACCGCCATCTGCGCCGTGGTCTCGTTCTTTATCGGAGCGATTCCGTTTGGCCTGATCCTGGGCCGCGTGTTTAACCACACCGACATTCGTAAGGCGGGTTCCGGCAACATCGGCACCACCAACGCCTTGCGCGTAGCCGGCCCCAAGGTGGCCGCGCTCACGCTGCTGCTCGACTGCCTTAAGGGCGCCATCTGCGTCCTTATCGCCCGTCCGCTCATCGCGGGCGTGGGCTATGGCTTCCCTGTGAGCATCATGGCGCCTGGAGCCCCCGGCGATTGGATGCTCGGCATCATTTGCCTGGCGGCCGTATGGGGCCACATCTTCTCGCCCTACCTCAACTTCCACGGCGGCAAGGGTATTGCCGTGGGCTTGGGCGTCATCCTCGCCTGGTACTGGCCCATCGGACTGTCGCTGCTGGGCATGTTTATCGTGGCCGTCGCCATCACCAAGTTCGTGTCGGTGGGCTCGCTTGCCGCGGCCATCGGTCTTCCCATCGCCGTCTGCGCGGACTTTCCGTACGGCAGCCTGGGTCTCAAATTTTGCATGGCGCTGATCGGCATCACCGTGGTGTGGGCCCATCGTGCGAACATCAAAAAGCTCATGACGGGCAAGGAGTCCAAGCTCTCGTTTACCAAGCGCGTCACCGAGCCCGACGATAAGTAGGAGAGAGTCATGAATGTTGCGCTGATTGGCTCCGGCTCCTGGGGAACCGCCGTCGCCGGCCTTGCCGCCGCGCGAGCCGAGCGCGTGATCATGTGGGCCCATAGCGAGCAGACGGCCGCCGGCATCAATGGCGAGCACCGCAACCCGCGCTATCTGGTGGGCTACGACCTGCCCAGCAACGTCGTCGCCACCACGGACCTATCGCAGGCGCTCGACGGCGCCGATGCGATCATCTTTGCCGTGCCCTCCACGCACCTGCGCAGCGTATGCCATCAGGCAGCACCCTTCATCGCCACCGACGCCCCGGTGCTCTGCCTCACCAAGGGTATTGAGCCCGAATCTGGCCTGCTCATGAGCGAGGTCATCGCCAGCGAGATCGGCAACGAGGCGCGCGTGGCGGCGCTCTCCGGCCCCAACCATGCCGAGGAGATTTGCCGCGGCGGACTTTCTGCCGCCGTCATCGCTAGCAAAGATCCGCAGGTAGGGGAGACCTTTAAGGACCTGCTCCTATCTACGGCCTTCCGCATCTACCTGTCGCAGGACATGACCGGCGTCGAGGTATGCGGCGCCATGAAAAACGTCATCGCTATCGTGTGCGGCATTTCCGCCGGCTCCGGCGCGGGCGATAACACGCTCGCCCTTATCATGACGCGCGGCCTGGCCGAGATCAGCCGCCTGGTGCACGCCCGCGGCGGACAGGCCATGACTTGCATGGGCCTCGCCGGCATGGGCGACCTCATCGCCACCTGCACGTCGGAACATTCGCGCAACCGCACCTTTGGCTACGAGTTTGCCCACGGCGTGTCGCTCGACGAGTACCAGGCACGCACACATATGGTGGTCGAGGGCGCCGTCGCGGCCCGCAGCGTCAGCGAGCTCGCCCGTTCACTGGGCGTAGACATTCCGCTCACCTTTGCCGTGGAGCAAACGCTCTACAACGGTGTTACTTTGGACAGGGCGCTCGAGATTCTTACCGACCGCGTCCCCTCTCAAGAGTTCTACGGACTCACCGACTAGCGCAGAAAGGCTACTACCATGGGTTCCATCAAAATCGCTCCGTCCATCCTTTCGGCCGACATGGCCAACCTCAAGGGCGAGCTCGACAAGATCGCCGGCGCCGACTACGTGCACTTTGACGTCATGGACGGTCACTTTACCGGCAACCTCACCTTTGGCGTTGACATCCTCAAGGCCGTCAAGCGCTCCACCGACGTGCCGGTCGACGCGCACCTCATGGTGTCGAACCCCGACGAGACGGTCGATTGGTATGCCGATGCCGGTGCCGATATGATCACCGTGCACTACGAGGCCTCCACGCACCTGCACCGCACGCTCACGCACCTGCAGCAGCGCGGCGTCAAGGCCGGCGTGGTGCTCAACCCCGCAACGCCCGTCTGTGTGCTCGAGAGCATCATTGACGTTGTCGACATGGTGCTGCTCATGAGTGTGAACCCCGGCTTTGGCGGCCAGAGCTTTATCCCAGGCACCATCGCAAAGCTCCACGAGCTCAAGGCCATGTGCGAGCGTCACGGCGTGTCGCCCATGATCGAGGTCGATGGCGGCATATCTTCCAAGAACATTGCCGAGGTCGTCAAGGCCGGTGCCAACGTCCTCGTGGCCGGCTCCGCCGTATTTAAGTCCGAAGATCCCGCCGCCGAGGTTGCGCTGCTGCAGAAGCTGGGCAACGAGGCCGCACAGGAGGCATAAACCCTTATGACCGCAGGTCAAAACCGCATACCCGTGAATCTTGACTATGCCGCCTCGACGCCCATGCGCGCCGAGGCGCTCCTTGCGCAGCGCGAGTACGACGACAGCGAGCTTGCCGGCGTCAATCCCAACTCGCTGCATTCGCTCGGCCGCAAGGCCGCCGCGCGCCTGGAGGCCGCACGCCGCGAGATCGCCCGCAGCTTTGGCGCGCGCGTCCGCCCGTCCGAGATTATCTTGACCAATGGCGGCACCGAGGCAAACCAGCTGGCGCTCCTCGGACTTGCCGAGGGCGCTCGTCAGCGCGATCGCAAGCGCAGCCGCGTGATCGTATCTGCCATCGAGCACGATTCGATCCTGGACAACCTGCCGCTGCTGCGCGCTGCCGGCTTTACCGTCGATCTGGTGCAGCCCTGCCGTGCGGGCTACATCGAGCCTGCCGCGCTCATCGAGCTGCTCGGCGACGACGTCGCGCTCGTGAGCATCATGGCAGCCAACAACGAGACCGGCGTGGTGCAGCCCATCCGCGAGCTTGCCGCGGCTGCGCATACCGTGGGCGCCCTGTTCCACACCGATGCCATCCAGGGCTACTTGCATATTCCGCTCGATGCCGCCGAGCTGGGCGTCGACGCTATGTCCGTTGCCGCCCACAAGATTGGCGGTCCTGTGGCATCCGGCGCGCTCTACGTTAAGACCCGCACACCGCTGCGCCCCCGCATCTTTGGCGGAGGACAGGAAGCCGGACGTCGTGCCGGCACGCAGGACCTGCGCACACAGCTCGCCTTTGCCGCTGCCGCCCTCACTCTGACGCCCCATGTGGCCCAGGAGCGCGCGAAGCTGCAAGCCCTTTCCGATAAGCTCTACGCCACGCTTACGGCCCATCCGCGCATTCACGCCACCATGGGCGACTACGCACATGCCGACCGTCTGCCCGGCATGGTATCGATCTACATTGACGGCATGGACTCCGAGGAGCTCATCATCAAGCTCGATGCCGCCGGCTTTGAGGTTTCGGCCGGATCGGCTTGCTCGAGCGGCAGCATGGACCCGAGCCACGTGCTCAGCGCCATGGGCATTGGTCGCGAGCAGGCGTTGGGGTCGCTGCGTATTTCCTTCGATGACCGCGTGAATCCGGACGATCTGGACGACTTTGCCCAGACGTTGCTCTCGATCGTAGGTGCCGCATGATCGTCTCCGAGCTCGAGCGTGCACTGCTGGCACGCTATCCCAAGACGGACGCCGAACCCTGGGACCACGTAGGCTTATCCGTTGGCGACCCCGACGACGAGATCCGCGGCGTTGCCTGCGCGCTTGACGCCACCAGGGCCAACGTGCACCGCGCCTTGGCAGCCGGAGCCAACGTGTTGCTCACGCATCATCCCGTCTACATCAAGGCGCCCGAGGCATTTTGCCCGCCCAGCGCGACACGTCCCCAGTGCAGTGCGGCGCTCTACGAGGCGGCCCGCTGCGGGGTGAGCATCATCTCGCTCCACACAAACCTGGACCGTTCGCACGAGGCGCGCGTTCGCCTGAGTGAGTTGCTGGGCGCTGAGCCCATGAGCTCGCTGGAGCACGTGTACGACCCCGAGGCCTGCGGCCTGGGCGCACTCGCGACGTTCAACGACCCTTGCAGCCTGCGCGACCTTGCCGCACGCGCCGCCACGGCATTTGGCAGCGACCCACGCGTGTGGGGCGAGGCCGATCACCCGTGCCGCACCGTCGCCATTCTGGGCGGGTCCCTCGGCGACTTTGGTGAGCTTGCCAACGCCGCCGGTGCGGATGTCATCGTGACGGGCGAGGCGGGTTACCACGTGGCACAAGACCTTGCCTTGCGCGGGCTGCCGGTGATCTTGCTCGGTCACGACCGCTCCGAGGAGCCGTTCGTTGATATATTGATGAACTCTGCAGTTGATGCCGGGGTCGACCCCCGTCATGCGATTAAAATACTGAACCCTTGCCAATGGTGGACTGTGACAAAAGGAGAGAACTTATGAGCGCCGGCGCTACGCTACTCAAGCTGCAACAGATCGATTTGGAGCTCGCCCGCAACAAGAGCGAACTTGCCAATATGCCGGAGCTCAAGGAGCTCGCTTCCAAGCGCAAGACCTACGTTAAGCTCAAGTCCGAGATGACCAAGCTCTACGCCCAGCGCAAGGATCTGGACATTGAGCTCGACGATCTCAACACCACCGAGATTCAGACCAACAACGCCATCGAGGCTGCCAAGAAGCGCCATGTCGACGGCTCCGACTACCGCGAGGTTCAGGACCTAGAGAACGAGCTCGCCACCCTGGCCAAGCGTCTGGACAAGATCGAGCACACCCGCAAAGATGTCGTCGTCGCCCATAAGGAGGCGCTCGACCGCGAGACCCGCGCGCAGGCCATCATCGCCAAGTTCGAGGAGGGTGTGAAGGCCGATACCAAGGCCGCCCGCGCCAAGGCCGCCGACCTCCAGGCTCAGATTGACGCCGCGACCAAGGAGCGCACTGCGCTGGCTGCCACACTGCCGGCCGACGTGCTCACCGACTATGAGCGCCTGCTCAAGCAGTTCCGTGGCCTGGCCGTCGAGACCATCAAGGGAAACATTCCCACCATCTGCCACACAGCGCTGCAGGCATCGTCCATGAGCGACCTCAACCACGACGGTAGCGAGATCGCACACTGCCCGTATTGCCACCGCCTGCTGGTGCTTCCCAGCAAGGAAGCCTAAATGATGACGGCGGCACCCAACAATTCAATGCAACTTGAGGGAAAAACGATCCTGCTGGGTATTACCGGCGGGATCGCCGCCTATAAGTCGTGCAATATCGTGCGCCTGTTGCAAAAGCGTGGCGCGCGCGTCAAGGTCGTTATGAGCGAGCATGCCACCGAGTTTGTGGGCCCGCTCACCTTCCGCGCGCTCACCAACGAGCCCGTTGCCGTGGGCCTATTCGACGATCCCTCCGACCCCATCCACCACATTTCGCTGGCGCAGGAGCCCGATCTGGTGGTCGTGGCGCCCGCGACGGCCAATATCATCGCCAAGATGGCAAACGGTATCGCCGATGACCTCATCTCCACCACGCTGCTTGCCACGCCGCGCCCCATCGTGATCGCCCCTGCCATGAACAACGGCATGTGGAAGGCGCCGGCGACGCAGGCCAACATGGCCACGCTGTGCGACAGTGGCGTCCATGTGGTGGGGCCCGGCAGCGGCTACCTTGCCTGCGGTGACGTGGACACGGGACGCATGAGCGAGCCCGAGGACATCGTTGAGGCCATCTGCGAGGTGCTCAGCCCCGTGCCCCAGGACCTTGCGGGCAAGCGCATCGTGATCACCGCCGGCCCCACGCACGAGCCAATCGACCCCGTGCGCTTCATCGGCAACCGGTCGTCGGGCAAGATGGGCATCGCCCTGGCAGGGGAGGCCGCTCGCCGCGGTGCTGCGGTCAAGCTTGTGCTGGGACCGACATCGCTCGACGTTCCCCGCGACGTGGAGTGCGTGCGCGTGCAGACCGCCGCAGAGATGCTGCAGGCGGCGCTGGATGCCTTTCAGACGGCCGATGCGGCCATTTGTGCGGCTGCCGTCGCCGACTACACCACCGCAGCCCCTGCCGACCATAAGCTCAAAAAGGCCAGCGAGCGCTTGGATCGCATCGAACTGGTCGAGACGGTCGATATTTTGGCTGAGCTCTCGCGTCAGAAGGGGGAGCGGTGCGTGATCGGCTTTGCGGCCGAGACCGATAACGTCGTGGAGTACGCGCAGCGAAAGCTCGCGCGCAAGGGTTGCGATGCCATTATCGCCAACGATGTCTCGCGCGCCGATTCGGGCTTTGGAACCGATACCAACAAGGCCTGGATTGTGAGCACAGCGGGCACGCAAGAACTCCCCGTGCTAACAAAACCCCAGCTCGCAGATACAATTTTGGACTTGCTTCAAAATATTTAAAAAAGTTCTTGCACAAGGGCAAAGTTTCGGGTTAATATACTCCCTGTTGCGAGCGAGAGCAGAGCAACAAACAAAAGCTTCGGGACGTGGCGCAGCTTGGTAGCGCACTTGACTGGGGGTCAAGGGGTCGCTGGTTCGAATCCAGTCGTCCCGACCAGAAGTTTGCAGGTCAGGCACCTTGTGCCTGACCTTTTTTTTTAAGCAATTGCTTAATTTTGATTAAGCAACAGGGTGCCAATAATCTACCTACGCAATAATCGCCTTTAGCGGTTACTTGCGCGTTTTGCACGCGCTTGTGCCGATTTATTAACGCGATATGAGTCTACATACGCGTAGCTGGTATACAGCCGAGTACAGGCTGTATTTATCGCGGCGATTTACACAGATATAGCCACCGTAACAAACAAGCGTGTCGCTGTATTTATCCAGTAGTTCACTTGATCGGTGGACAAGTGGGCTGTTGCAACGAAACACCAATCGGGATGGACTCCATACGAGGACGCCGCAGGAGTAATGGCGGGGGAGTACGGCAGGCGCTCTGAGAGCCGCTGTATGGCCCCATTTCTCCTCAACCCGATTACCTGTGCCATGGACTTCGAATTGTTCGAGTAATCGCCAAAAGAAAAGCCCGCACAGGCCGTGCGGGCTTAACAGATGAATCTAGAAGCACCAAGCTGGGCAGACGCGATTCGAGTTCGTCGCGCCGTAGTTGTACGAAGGATCGCCGTTGCTGTTGACATAGAGGAAGAGCGCAGAGGCGCTCGGATTCAAGGAACGCTCCCACCAAGCGACGCCAACACTCAGGTAATCGTTACCCGAATAATTGTTCGTCACCTTACCCTTGAAGGCCTCGTACTGGGTTCCTTCGTTTCCGATCCAAGAATAACCAGACCAGCCGCTATAAGGGGTCTCGACGATTTCAGAATAACTGAGCATGAACAGCTTGTCCGAGGTCGCCGTCACGGCGGCATTCTTGTCGGTTCCATCAACGTTGTTCGTCAGCTTCCTGACCGGCTTCACCTTGGATTGGAAATCGGAGGGCATCAGGTTCCAGATCTCGCCGGAGTTCATCTTCGCGCGGAGTTCCGACTTCTCCCAGCCACCGGCATTGGTGTTTGTGGCGTTCACGCGAGATTTGATACCCGTCGAGGTGGTGAGGAACGTCAGGCCTGCCTTGCCGCTACCATCGGCCAAGTCATCGTGGTTGATGCCGATAATCTTGTACTCGAGCGTCTGACCATCGGTGAGCTTCATCGAGAACTTCGTCCCTGCATTCATCGCGGCCTCCGCCTTGGCGAAGGCGGACGATGCCTCGCCCTTCGCGGCGATGTCCTCGGCCACGGCCTTCTGCTCTTCGAGGGTCCAGTCCTTCGCGTCCTTGGCGATAGCCGCCTGGACGGTCGCGGAATCGGTACCTGCAGACCCTCCGCCGGATGCGCCTCCCTCGACGCCGCCAACCATCCCATTGTTCACCGTGTTGCCGACCAGGTTGAACTGGTTGCGGATGGCTCCGGCCACGCCGGGTCCCGCGAACACGATCACCAGGCCGATGACCGCGATGATCAGGACGTACTCGATGATTCCTTGGCCTCGGAGGCGGATACCTCTAGGAGATACCCCCCCCCCGGAGGTTCTGCGCCGCTGCATGCATATGCGACACTCCCTTCGCTCAGGGTGAATAGAAACGAGCTGAGCGTAGGGTTATCGCGGGAATCTGTCTTTGTCTTGCCGCTGCGGCATCTTGTCTATTGCCATGCCTTGGGAAGGATTACGCCGGGGACGTTCTTGTTGGAGTCGCTATGCAGTGTATTCGGGCCGATGTTCCAGTCGGAACAATCCAGATGGAGACTCCGGCACTGCTCGGACATTCCCGTTAAGTCATATACAGCACTGAAATCGCACTTGGCACCGAGACCAGTTACGTCCACATCCGCGTCCGGAACGAATCGAAGCGGTATCCCGTTTCAAAACGAAGCCTCGGTCCATGAAGGAGACTTTCCAATATACATAGATTAAGATAAGACCGTGTATGACCAATATGAACTTGAGCATATTCCGTCCGTATTCATACTGGATGATCAAGGAAACATCATCGGCTTATCCGAAGGAGAGGAAGAACCTCTTGCCTTATTAAAGAAATACGCCGAATACAACGGATATAAAGCGGAAGGAGGCGACATCGAGTAACTATCAAAGGCCAGATTAAGGAGCCAGCCATGAAGAAATGCCTGCCCTCCATCGTCTCAGCAGCTCTTTGCCTCTCCCTTGTCATGACACCATTTGTGCCCGTTGCGGCAGCCTATGCCGACGAGGGATCTCCCGCCGAGAGCAGCGAGATCTACGTCGGAGACAACTACGACGAAAATTACGATATATCCCTTTTGAGCGCGGACGCTGCACGGATTCATATTCCAAGGCGTGGTGCGATTCTCACGGATTTGCAAATAACCGCACCGTCCCTCACAAGGTCAAGCTGAACGCGAAGGAGGAGGCTTGCCTGCGCGATCCCTACCTTGCTGGCACCGCTGAAGTTATCGCCGGTCTCGTGACAACCGGTCCTAGCGGCGGCTTTTTTGCAACCGCAAAGACATCGTACCGACTTTTCACTTGCATGTTCTGAAAGGAAGTTGCCATGCTGTCGCAAAATCAATCGAGATACTTGAACACAATCGGCTTTGCCCTGCTCGCATCACTCTTTGCTAGCGACCTTTTGCTGAAACCGCCCAAGGAACTCGTTTCGCTTGCCATAGACTGCATTTCCGCCCTTTACTTTACGGCAACCCTAATCGTCGGACTAAAGGAGAGGAAAAAAGGCGCAGTCGCCGCATCCGCCGTATGCGTGATCATAACCATTGCATCATTCTTTATCTGACACATTGGTGATTTAGGGGCGATATCGTAGGAATACGACCGGGAGAGTCGGGACCATAGGCTCCGGTAAGAACCTTCGCCATGCCCCACGCATCGAGCCCGATGATTTCCCCGCCGGACGCCCTGACGGTCACGGCCTCCGGCGTCCACGCGATTTCATCGTCCGTGAGGCGGATGGGTGTGACGCTGCCGGCGTCCATCCGCCTCACGACCTCATTCCGCTTATCGCGCCAGCCCGGCTTGAGCCATTTGATGACGGTCGGACGCGAGACGCCAAGGACGTACGGGCGCAGCTCGAGCTCTAATACATGAGGTCCCAGCTTGTAATGCGTGAACATATGACTACATTAACATGGTCATGTATTACCGAACGTTATATGCTGAGCTGGATCCGCCCGTCTGTTATCTTGGGGGCGACAGTTTCTTGCAAGGAGGCAGCCATGCTCCAGAGTGTCTTTGGATCCGATGGTCAGATCCATCTTGAGAACCAGGTCAGCAGCCGACGTTTCGACTTCACTACGGGCGAAGTGAAAACGGTCATCCCGACCGCTGGGAACATGAGCGCCGTCTTCGGCAAGGATGGCGTGGAGACGGAGATCCAGGTGGGGCAGATGCGCCAAACACTGGGCAAGCCTGGCTTCGATTGGCTGTTTAATAAGCACTAACGATTGAGTTATTGCAGCATAATCGCAGCTATAAATAGGTGACCATATGACCATGCTAACATGTGCGCACAGTCATATGGTCACAGTTGTAGATCGGTTGAATTTGCGGGAGGTTTTGCCCGAAGAATCCGGCACCGCCGGATTCTTTTGGAACGGCCTCTCGTTTGATTGCTTTCCTATCGTTTGTTCCCAGACTGGGCGTCTAAAAAAGGCGGCTGAACCGGCCGCCCACAAATAAATAAACATTTACCGAATGTAAGAGGAGAGGAACGATGTACATTACTCCCAGTGACCGGCGACGTCGACAACCCAATGCTGTCCCGTAGCCTGCTGTTCATAATGTCCCTGGTCCTCAGATGTGGTATACGAATCGTTTACGACAGATCCTCCGATGCCGCCGTTGTCCATATCATTATAAGCCCACGAATAGGCGGCATCTTCGGAATCGAAGGGCCCTACCATAGTACCGCCATGGTTGACCCAGAAACGAGGATGGCGCGTATACACTACATTCGGCACCCAGACCTGGCTGTAATCTGTCTCCCAGTGTCCCTGCTCGGCAACCCACTTCTTCTGGCTACCGCCGTTGGAAGAGGAATTGTTGCTGCCGGAACTCTGCGAATTGCCGGAATTCTGCTTCGAGTCGGAGGAGTTTCCCTTGCTGTCAGACTTCGACGAGTCGGAAGACTTGTTATCCTCTTTCTTGGAGTCATCGGACTTCTGGTCCTTGCCGTCGGATTCTTTCTTCTCCTCGGTCTGGGTTCCAGAGGTTTGCGTCGCCTTTTCTTCGCTTGGCCTCTTTTTGTCTTTATTCTTTACCGCTGTGGCGGCCCTTTCCGTAGAGCCGCTTTCTTGCTTTGCAACGCTGGCACATCCAAGTTGAGGTGCCGAAAGGCACACCAGAAGCGCAACGATAATAGCCTTTGTTCTCACACCGATCTCCCTGCCCATGAAACCGGGCGTTGGACACCAGGCGATATCCAACGCCCGGCTCGCTTTTACATCTGCTCGCGGCGCTTCTTTTGATCGAGGAAGACGCCGGCTGCCACGAGGACGGTACCGCCGATGACGAACGTCTCGCCGATGAGTCCCGCGCGGTCGCCGGTCTGGGCGAGGCTGCCGGGCTGGGCGGTATCCGTGCCGGCGAGATGCTTCGGGGTGTATGCCGCCTGCTGCTTTGCGACCTCCTCTGCCTCCTGTCGTGCGATCTCATCGGAAAGCTTCTGCTCCGCCGCGATGCGGTCGGACTTCGCCTGCTCGTAGGCGGCGAGTGCCACATCATAGCCGGGCTGGAGCTCGTCCACCGCGGCCTGCTTCTCGTCCAGGATTGCCTTTGCGGGCGCGACCTTGGCACGTGCCTCGACTGCTGCTGCGAAAAGCGCGTTGAGGGCGTCATCCGCGTTCACATCATGGCCGGAAGCGATCGCCGCGCCGGTATCGATGGAGTTCAGCTTCGACAGCTTGGCGTCTGCCTGCGCCTTCGCCTGCTCGGCGGCGGAGACCAGGGACTCGGCGGCGATGGCATCCGCCTTCGCGGCATCGAGGGCGGCCTTGGTGTCATTGACGGCCTTTACTGCATCCTGCTCGCGCTGCTGTGACTCTGCGAGCTTCGCGGCAAGATCGGTGAGGATGTCGAGGTTCGACTGTGCGTCATCGAGATCGGTCTGGGAGCCGGTAAGCCTGTCGGCGGCAACGCCGGTGTCGGTCTTTGCGGCATCGACGGCACGCTGGGCATCCGCGAGGGCGCGTGCGGTGGCGTCCGCCTTTTGCTCGGCGGCGGCGAGGACTGCCGCCTTCTCGACCTGATCGGCTACCGCCGAGTCATGGACGCTCTTTGCTGTATCGAGCGCCTTCTTGGCGTCGGCGACGTCCTGGAAGAACTTCGCGAGATCGGTGTTCGCATCCATGACGTCCTGCTGCTTGGCCTCGGTGTCCGCCTTGGCGGAATCCAACTTAGACTGTGCGGTCGTTACGGCTGCGTTGGCAGCATCAAAGGCGACCTGCTTCTGCTGGACGGTCGACTTTGCCGTATCGACTGCCGCGTTGGCGGCATCGAGGTCCGATTTCGCCGCATCAAGCTCGGTCTGGGCATCCGTGACGCCCTGTTGCTTGGCGGCGACATCAGCCTTTGCGACATCGACGGCACGCTGGGCATCGGCAACACCCTGCTTTGCGATATCGACATCTGCCTGTGCGGAATCCACCGCGACCTGCTTCTGCTGGACGGTTGTGGCGGCGCCGGCGGCTGCCTGCTTCTTGGATGCGAGATCGGCCTTGGCTGCGTCGAGTGCGCTCTTGGCGTTCTTGAGACCGTTGATATAGGAGGTCAGCTTTTGCTCGTACTCGTCGACGGAGATGGGGTTCGTGTTCCAACCGGAGCCGGACCAGCCGGAGATCTCTGCGGTGTAGCACTGCGTCTGAAGCCCGGACATGGTGCCCTTGGTGCAGGTTGCCATTCCCATAACGGCGAGTTCTGGATTGATGATGTTCATGTAATGGCCGACGGTGCCGCTGCTGCCGTTCTCCCAGCGGCAGTTGTTTGCAATCCAATGGTTGATTGCGACGCCGTTCTTTGCATAGAAATCATAGGCATCCTTGCCGACAAGACCGGTGACTCCATAAAGGGCCTCCGTTGCCTTGTCGAAAAAGCCCTTCTCCTGCTCGATCCACTGCCCACTCGGATCGATTCCGTAATTCCATGCCAGGTTTTCGGCAAAATCATATTGACGGGCATGATCGAGCACGGTGTCGCTGTAGTTGGCATCTGCGATCGCACCGGCGATGAGCTTGTAGGTGACATGGAGCTCGGACAGGCCGACCGACTTGCGGTAGTCGTTGACGGACTTCATCCACCTGATCGCATTGAGCATATTGTCAAGAGACGTGGCGTCCTTGGAGTTGCCGACTTCGGTCTTTCCGGCATATTTGGCGTTCAGGATGATGTTGGCTGCATCTTCGGCACCCATGGCACGGAAGAAGCCGATGGCTCCCTGCTTGAGCTGCGCGTCGGCGGAATCGAGTTTCGCCTGTGCCTCGTCGACTTTCTGCTGCGCGGCGGTCACGGCGGCGTCTGCGGTATCCTTTGCGGTCTTGGCGTTCGCGAGCTCTACATCGGCGGCTGCCTTGGCGGACTCGGCGTCCTTGACAGCCTGCTTCGCGGCATCCAGCTTGGCGACGGCGTCTGCATTCGCCTGCTTGGCCGCATCGAGGTCGGCGTTCGCGGCATCGAGAGCGGACTGGGCGGCGTTCACACCGGATTCGGCATCGGCCGCGGCCTGCTGCTTCGCGGAGAGGGACGCCTGGGCATCATTCAGCTCGGTCTGTGCCGTTGCCGCGGCGGACTGTACCTGCTCGAGCTCGGACTCGCACTGGGACTGTGTCGCCTGTGCGGCAGCGAGGGCTGCCTCCGCGTCCGCGACCTTCTGTTTTGCCGCATCGTACTCCGGACCGCTGGCGCCTGCCTCCGCTGCGGCGAGGTCTGCTTTCGCCTTCTCGTAGGCGGCGCTGGCGGCTGCGGCCTTCGCATCCGCCGCGTCCTTGTTCTGCTTGGCTGCGACAAGGACGGAATCGGCGGAATCCTTTGCAGACTGGACCGCAACCAGCTTGGACTGGGCATCGGCAAGCGTAGCGTTGGCGTTGGCGAGATTGGCCTGTGCCCTGTCCACGGCAGCCTGGGCGTCGCGCACGGCCTGCTCGGCGGCACTGATTGCCTCCGGGGTGGCGCTTACGGCATCGGCCTTGGCCTTATCGAGGGCATCCTTGGCATCCTGGGCCGCCTTGAGGGCGGACTGGTACGCTTCGTCCTTCTCGGACGCATCGGCCTTGGCGTCTGCGAGACCTGCCTTCGCCTGCTCGAGGTCCTTGCCGGCGGCATCGGCGGCGTCCTTGCCCTCCGCGACCTGACGGGCGTACTCGTCCATTGCCGCTCGGTCGGCTGCCGTACCGGCATTGACTGCAGAATCGTAGGATGCCTTGGCCTGGTCGCGGGCGGAAGCCGCCTCGTTGTAGGGACCGGCGGCCTCATTGTAGGATGCCTTGGCGGCGTCCTCCTTCGCCTTCGCCTCGTCGACTGCCTTCTGCAGGTCCGCGATGGTCTGTGCGGCGGATTTCGCGCCGGTACCGGATGCCGCGCCGGCGTGGGCGGCGATCGGCGACATCACGGCGGGGTGCTGCGTGCCCCCGTCACCGGTCTGGGCGAATGCCGTGAACGGTGAGATGAGGCTCGATCCGGTCATGGCGGCCATGGTCGCCGCGGTGACGGTCAGACGCGCGATCCCCTTCGGAGTGTGAATCTTTTTGTTTGGCAGTGCGGCGAAGTGATCGCCACCGGCAGCGAAGTGCTTTCCTTGGGTCATTGTGCTGTTCCATTCCTTTTCCGTGCCCTATCCGACTGGGCATCAGAGCGCTTTCCAATAGAGATAATTATGCGCCTTAACTGGGATTGTTGTATATAGTCCGTTGGCTTTTATACAACAATCCATGACTCTTTTTGTCATGGATACGACGCTTCAGAAATCATTCGGCATGAGATGCAAAGAGCTCCGCGCTGGACTCGGGTGCAGTCAGGAGCAGTTCGCCAATTTGATTGAAATGGATCGTTCCTACTACGCGAGCATTGAAGTCGGGCGGCGTAATGTCAGCCTTTCAAATCTCAAGAAGATTGCCGACGGATTTCAAATCAGCATTGCTGAACTCATGAGAGGCGTCAGCTTAATTTATCCGTCTCATAGTTCACAGTGGGTCTCGTTGATTAGTGCCTTAAGAAAATGGAAATCGTCCCAACGAGCTATCGTCAATCGTCCCAATAAATTACCGTCAATCGTCCCAATAAGTAATCGTTATTTGTCCCAACGACGCAGATAGACGCTATAATTTCAAATGAATGATTGGAGGGAAAGCAGATGGATAGGTATATAGGACGTTGTGTTGACTGCTTGGTCGAGCGCGACCTTGGCATTTTTGGTGCAGTGCTCATTCAGGGGCCGAAATGGTGTGGAAAGACAACGACAGCTCAGAGATTTGCCGAGTCATCGTTATCTCTCTCCGACCCATCTGGCGGTTTTGCGGCCCTCCAGCTCGCTCGTCTCGATCCGGCCCAAGCAATTGTCGGACCGACCCCGAGGCTTGTCGACGAATGGCAGGAAGAGCCGAAGCTATGGGATGCCGTGCGATTCGAATGCGATGTCAGGGGAGGGGAGCCAGGACAGTTCATTCTCACCGGATCTGCGACGCCGCGAGCCGAGAACCAGCCGATGCACAGCGGTGTGGGTCGAATCGCCCGTTTGCGGATGGATACCATGACGCTTTTCGAGCTCGGTATTTCGTCGGGAGCGGTCTCGCTTGGTGCGCTGCTCGATGGCGATTCCGTTGCGGCGTCACTCGGATCCATCGCCGGTATCGCCGGTATCGCGGATTTGCTCTGCCGCGGCGGTTGGCCCCAAGCGGTCGGTAAGACAACTGCCGACGCAATGCGGATAGCCGCCGCCTATATTGACGGTGTTTGCGAGTCTGACGTTTCGAGGGCGGATGGAGTGAAACGCGACCCGGTTAAGGTAAGGGCCTTGCTCTCGTCGCTTGCACGCAATGAATCGACTCTCGCCGGCATGAGGTCCATCGAAAGGGATTTGGGTGTTGACGTCTCAAAGAATACGATTACCGGCTACATGGACGCGCTGCGCCGTATCAATATCGTCGACGATGTCCCCGCGTGGCATCCGGCTCTCAGGTCGCCGGTGAAGTTGCGGCAGGGCGCGAAGCGGCACCTTGCGGACTCATCGCTCGCCGTCGCCCTCATCGGTGCGGATCCGGAGTCGTTGTCATCCGATCCGAAGACCCTTGGCTTGCTCTTCGAATCCCTTGTGCTACACGATCTCAAGGTTTACGCGGCGGCCAGCGATGCGACCGTATCCCACTACCACGACGCTGACGACCTAGAGGTCGACGCGATTGTCCATCGTCGTGACGGCTCGTGGGTTGCCGTTGAGGTCAAGCTTGGGAGCCCCCAAGTCCCAGAGGCAGTGGGAAATCTGCTTCGACTCGAGCGAAAGCTGGTCGATCGCGGGGAGAGGCCGCCTGCGGCGAAACTCATCGTCATCGGGTTTGGTATGCCGGCTTACGTAACTAGCGAAGGCATCGTTGTTGCTCCGGTCGATACGCTCGGAATCTAAAGCTATTTGCATTTCCAGAAATCCTCTAGAAGGTGCCTGGAGGATTTCTGGAAACAACCGGTATTTTGATCTGGGCTAAGAAAGGTTGCGGGTCCAAATTCCGTGCTGCGTGGAGCCGGTGATTTTGTTCAGGAACTCGCGCTGCTCCTCGGTTGCGAGGATGTAGGTAGAGCAGCCACTGAGCATCTGGTCGACGTCTGTGATTCCGGACGCCTCCCATCCCAAGATGCTGACGGCCTTGAGCGTCAGGCAGTTGAGGAACATGTAGGACGTGTTCTCGACGTTCGAGGCGTCAAGACGGTCGAGATCAAAAAGCTCCGTGACGCTTGAGCATCCCCTGAACATGCCCTCCAGGGTCGTGCAATCCGATGTATCGAGTTTCGATAGGTCGATTGGGTCAGACCGTCGAACAGGTATCTACCGCTCTCTGGATCCCAGGTATCCAGGACAACGACCTCACGGATTCGATTCCTGTAGGAATACCACGGTTGCTTTCCGCATTCGTCCGTGTGTGTACGGATGAATGCGGGGTTCGATACCCCGGCGGCCTGATCGGCAGGCCGACGGGAACTCTCACTCCTCGATAAAAGCCGGCGCTCGGTTAGTTCTGCGCATCTTGAAATCGTCAGTTTCGTGGGAGACGTAGAGGATGCCGTCCATCCCATCTCGCGATGCATATGAAAGGTGAACAGAACCGCAATCCGCTCCATCATTGTCGAGAAGATCGAACGAATTCGGATCGCTCGTTGCGGCCAAACGACCACTCAGACAAGAGCCATCGTCATTACAGATTTGCCATTCCATGTCTTCGCCTGCAAGAATCGCCATAGACGTCCTGGTCGCGCCATCGTTGACATACATCCCGTCTATGCCAAAACCGTTTTCAGCGTCATCAATAAACGATTGCTCGGACCTATACTTCGCAAATGATGCACATAGCACCATTGCAAGACAAAGTGCAAAGCCAACAATAACGATCTTTACGTAGCTCTTGGCTGTCATGCCATCCCTCTTTTCGCTTGCCTAAAGAAATGCGGAAGAAGCTGTTCGTCGCGGCTTGTTTGTACGCCTTTCTGCCCCGGTTCGGTTGCTTAGGTTACTTGAGAGATCCTATATATGATGATTACCCATATGCGTAATATGAATTTCGAACATGTCGAAATCAATCAATGGTTGCGGGAGTTTCCGACCTCAGCGAAATGCCGCCCTATACCCACAGAATCAGACGGGTTTGACATGTGCTAATGGACGCTAATGGCACTTGGTCGGCAACGGTCTTAGCCCATCGGCCCCAGCAGTGTCTCCTTCTGTCGCGCCGCGGGCCAGGAGCACGGCGGTGGCGCCGTGCCGCGGCAGCTGGACGACCGCGTCGTCGACCGTGGCGATTACACTCGCGACGGCACGCCTCGCTAGTTTGCCTCGCCCTATTGGCCCCAGCGCGTTGCAGTTCAATCAGCTGTTACAATTACCCACCCACAAAAAGCCCATCTAGCAGGTGCTTTGCTGTTATAGAGTCCTGGAAAGAAAGGGCCGAACCGAAGTGTCTGGCCGAACGCCAATTGTCTGGGAACTGCTTCGGATTCGACCCTCTTTTACTTTTGCCCACTCGGTGGACTTCGGGCTTAATGCTTAGGGGCGGGGATTTACCAAAGTGAAATTTCAATGGAAAGAAACCCAGCTGCAACAATTGCCCTGGTGAGGGCCCGAATTGGCCATATGGATCTAAAATAGTCACGATATACAAATGTCGAGAGACGTTGGGGATATAGATGAAAATAACTAAGGGTTTTCTTTTGTTGGTAATGATGCTGCTCGGACTGTTCTGCCTGGGTGGCCCTTCTTGGGCCGAGGCTGCCTGTCCTGAAGGTGAGCCTCAGCAGTCTTATACGGGCAGCCTGCTGATAACTGCTAAGGAGGGCGATGCCGACTCTCAGTCTGGGGTAAATCCCCTTGCCACTTTTGAGGGGGACGGCGGAACGGTCAAGCTTGACCATATTGGTAGCGGGATTTTGAGGTGGCAAGTTCTTCCGGACAAAATTGCGAACGATCCCTTCTCTTTTGCTGGAACGATATATCTATACAAGGTTGTGAGCGGAAAACAAAAATACGTCGATTGCTATCCGACAAACGGGTCTGGAATTGCATTCACCGGCATTTCGGGGCAGATTGATACACATGTACGAAAGGGAACCTATGTGGTGCGTTGGGTTGGAGCTGCTGCAGGCCCGATATGGCTTGCGGTCTTGCGCCCCGATGTCCAAATAGGTTTCTCTCTCTAGACGGGAAGTTGCTCATGGACGCCATATATGACGGAGATGACTGGGTCGATCATTATACTTGGCGCCTGGTCGGCTCGGATGACAATGGGGATGTGGTGTTTGATGGACTATGTCCAAAGCATCTCCATCCTTTTGTCTCGTCGTTAATTGAGAGTTCCGCTCGTGTTGCCCCCTACAGCTCGGCGTCGCTTCATGATACGGACGTTTTGAAGACCATAAAGGAATCAATTGACGAGGGCACGATGAGTAGCTTGCTGTTTTCTCGCCTTGTGGGGCTAGATGAGATTGGCTCGGAACGACTGCTTGCGGGCGAAAAGGTGGAACTCACTTATCGGTCGATGATTTCAATCCTGCGGCTAGCCGATGTTCTTCGCAAATAAATGAGGCTTCCATGGCCATGCAGCGGTCTAGTACTCCTTTACGGGATGCTCCTCGCCGAATCCACCGTCGATGCCGAAGCGGCACAGTCTGTCGATTGCTCGAAGATGCTCGTCAATAGCAGCTGCAATTTTGGTGTCGATCTCGCTGTCATGGTCGTTGAGGCCGCGAACTGCCTCGTCGGCGGCCATAAAGGCCTTGATGGCCCGTGCGAGCTGGTTCTTAAAAGCATCAACCTCCTCAACTGCGGCAGATCGGTCTGCTATCTCGCGTTCGAGTCGTTGAACGATTTCCTGTGTGTTGCTCATGCTATTCCTTTCCCTCGGGTGTTTTACCTAATATATCGCCCTGTGCGGACACGATTCTCGCTCACGACACGGCGGTAGCAAATATCACAAAGTCGCAGGTAGACGACTCAACAGGATTCGATTTACGGGGCGATTGAACCTAGGGTGGTGGGATGTTCGCGACACCCATTTTCTGTGTCGTAAAACGCATCTGGTGAGGTCGTTTTTTCGGCCTTGACCTGCGTGGCGGCACTTTGTGGTGCTTTGGGTGTGCCCTTAAGCAGTGTTTGCATCTACCAGCGCGCGAAACATTTCGACGGTAATTCGTGAAACAAATTGCGGAACTATCGCTCCAACGGGTGCTGCTGCTGCTCAACGCGAGCGGTCAGCTTGGCCCCGCAAACGGCCACTCGCCCTTCATGGCCATACAGATGGCCACCTCCTGCTGGATGCGATCGAGATCGAGCGGCAGCGCAACCGGATGATGCGTCAGACGATGGGACTTCGACATGCAGTTGTTGATGCGCACAACGGAGAGCTTGTTGCCGTGATGCGCAGTCCCGATGATGCCTATGACTACTGCGACTATTTTGCTACGGCTCGTCGGGACGCCACTGTTCTCGATTTGTGGCTGAGATTTAAAACATCTCGCCTGTTTCAATGCGTTTTTTGGGTTTATAACTGTTCGCTTTTTCGGTTATGTCGCAGTTCACTAGTTCATTCATTACGTTCTTCATATCGTCTGTAAGTCAGTTATGCTGCGGTTACACAGCTCTGTTGTTGCGTTTTGTCGTAATTCAGCAATGGCATAGCCGGAGCTCGTCCGCAAGTGTCGTACGCTGCCGTACAAAACTGCGTTTCGGCCGTCCGCGTACTGCCAAGGCTCTGCCCTAGTACCCGGCGCCTGCGGCGGTTGTTCATATCTGAACTGCGACACAGCCGAACAAAGCAATTGCGACACTACGTAACTGTGTAATTACTGAACTACGTGATAACGACAAAACTGAAAAACGTAACTGTTGAATTGCAGAACAATGAGCTAACGCCGCGAGTGCCGGGTACTAGGGCAGAGCTCTAGCGTGCGCCGCTTGCGGCAGTACGCTGCCGGGCATTTTGTACGGCAGCGTACGACTCTTGCGGACAGATTTCAGGGCCGAATAGTCCGATGTTCAATAGTTCTGTTATTACATGGTTGCATAGTGCGGCTATTCCGCTTTGTCGTTATTGCGTTATGTCGCATTGTCGATATTGCGTAGTTCGGTTTTTCACTTTTTACGCCGTTCACTTATTCATTTGTTACATAGTGCCGCTATTCCGTGGCGTCACTTTTATGCCCACCGCGTGCGTATTCGACGGTGTGGGCAGCGTCTCCGAACACCTCGACTGCTGCCGCCACGAATTGCGGTGTGGTGCGCCTCGGGATATAGAAAGTTTTGTTACCGAACACGATTGCGATCCAGGCGTTACGGTAGATGAATTGATATGCCGCCTCTCTTGAGCGCTTACCGCAGCATTCCTCTGCAATCTCGTCGATCTGCCAGAGATGACCGAAGCCGACGATATATTCGGCGATGTACGCGCTCGTCTTGATTCGTACGCGCCGCGGGCGGCGGTATGGAGCATAGCTGCTTTTCCCGGGGTCCGCTTTAACGGGCACGGAATAGACCTCGGCTCGAGCCTTTTCGGCGACCACGCGCCGCGCATCATCGAGGCTATAACGCTTGCACAGGCGCTCGCCGTCGTCGGTCGAGCACTTCACGGTGATTGACTTGATATGCGGCGCCAGATACTTGTACATCCATGCTCGCGACGCGCCGAACTCCCACCGCAGATCTTCAATACTCAAGAACTCATCCATCTTCTGACCTCGATTTTCTGCCGATAAACGAGAAATCCCGCAAGAGACGCATACTTGTACCCCCATCGTAAATGTGTGTACAAATCTGCCGCCGACCCGGGCGGTTCGGCGCTTGCCAGGGCTCCGCCCTTGGACCGGGGAAGGATACTCGCGCGCCTTGTTATTACGATAACGGACAAGGGGGAAAAGGAGCCAGTTCTCAAATTATTACGATAAAAGACACAGATACGGCGGCGTGCGCGGTGGTGCCTACGGGAGATTATTACGATAACGGACGCAGCGGCAAACCATGAATCGCGCCCCTGAGACGGTGCAAAATGGCCTTGTGAGGCCATTTTGCACGCCAGCTTCGTTCAACGTCAGACATTCAAGATGTCAGACGTTGAACCTGCGTCAAAGACGCAGCTGGGGCTGCTAGTTGCCTACAATCGCTCGCGTTACTCGCTTGTCCCACGCGTAGATGTCCGACAGTGCCGTCAGACATTGTCAAGCCAATGCTTCACAGGGATTTTTACAGAATTCGTATCATTCTCGCTGCCAACCCTCTTGTACATCAAACCCTTAAAGTTCATGAAGGAGCAGAAGCATGTATGTTGATGTATAGGACTCGATCCTATACAAAGATATCGGTATATCTCCATTGCAAGCGCAGTTCCCACGAGACTGTTCGTAAAACAAATTGATCCCTTTGGCACGGGCATGTGGACTATGTTTTCTTCAGCTTGTTGGAGGAAAGAGAGATAGGATTTCATATCGTTCTTCTTTTCGAGAATAGGCCCAATTTCCCCATCAGCTATTCCAACAGCACAAAATGCACAGGGAATGTCCTTTTCTATACATGCTTCAAGAACTATTGACCTGGGATTGACCCCTTCCCCACAGTCTGCAGCGCAAACAAGCATTGAAGTCCTCGAAGGAACGCAACGCATGAGATCTTCGGCAGAGCGGACGTAAGACGCAACTGGATTAAGCGAAAGATCCGGATAGCGATTGACGAGTGTTTTGGAAACTGCCTCTACTTTTGCTTCTCCTATTTCGTCGGGACCAACAAGAAACTGACGATTTACGTTTGACCTCTCAACTCGATCCCCGTCGATTAATGTAAAATGCCGAACTCCAGCAGCAGCCAAATGCTCCACCACCACCTGCCCTATGCCGCCCATACCAACGATGGCAAGATGAACGGCACCGATTTGCTTAAGTAACGTCAGCGGAGCGTCGGAATAATAAGACAAAAAGCGAGCTGTCCTCGAGCGGGGTGATTCCAGCTCGTATTCTTCAGTTTCTAGAAAACCAAGTTCGTTGAGCCTTAGCAAGAATCGTTGCTCGCGAGATTCAAGGCTCGTCTCATCTATCATATTTTGTTTGGCGAGCTGTTCAAAAAGATTCGTACTCAAATCAGAGATTTTGACCCTCACTCGCGATTTTAATCCTTGCAATATAAGTTCGTTGGAATCTCTCCTGATATAAGCACTATCGTTCCAATAGAACATTTAATATCCTTTCCCTCAAGCCTTCTTCTGGAAAAGTGTTTCGCATGAAGAAGGCGCTGGAGAGTCGTCCGATCGGCAGAAAACACGCAGCCTCGCCAAACAGTTCGACGGCTCTCTCGTTAAACTCCTGGCGCGAAATCATGCCAGAAAAATACCTGCTCAAAACCGATAAATACTTTTGGAGACGCATTCGGTTGCCCAAGCCCGTCAGTAGTGCGAGTTGATAGTAGATAAAAATAGGGTCATTGAAAGTATTCGGAATTAAAAGCAGGTGCACATCCGCCTGATCCGATTGAGGAGAGAAATAATCACTCGACATGAGCTTTGGATAATACCTGCCTGACGATGATAATTGAAGCGCTATAAGTTTTACAATCTTTTTATTGGGGTAGTATTTGTCGCATGAAATTGATAATTTCGCAGTTATCTCTCTTTGTTCATCGGATTTATTCACGCCGTAATCGAAGGAGGGGTCTTTCAGTTTCGGCGACAGAAGTCTTCTGATTGCCTCTGTGTCAACGAGAGAGAGGATGTTCCTACGTCCTTCTTCGTCAGCGAAATAGGGAGAGTGCTTGTTTGAAAAAACGATAAAAGCCTCTATGCCAGATAATCCATGGTGCAGCCGCGCGCTCTTGCAATAGCGCTCAATTAATAAGGGCATGTTTGTATTACAGCTTGCCATGGTTCTTCCGAGAAGAAAACACAAGACGTCAATCCATCTATTCTCGATGCGCTTTATCGTCATAGTCTGAGTGCACGCAGCGCTGCTCAGTTTGACTTCCTGCCTTCCGATTCGCGTAACAGAAAAATCATTGACACAAAAATAGTGAGAAGAGAGGAGATGTAAAAATGGTCCCACCCTTCCTCCGGTCCGGAATGCAATGGACAGCGACTTTGCATGATTGCTTAGCGAATAGCAGTGACCATCAATTACATCTATTCTCAAAAAGAAAGTCTTTAGAAAGCCGCTGCAATTGTGATGGACGTAGTCAAGCTTCCTCCCCAACTCGACAATATGCTCATTATCATGTCGGCTTGTAAACCTAATCGTCCTGTCATCATATTCAACTTCGAAAAAAGGGGAATGAGGGCATCCCGATGCATCGAGTATTACTGGAACCCCGGCGATACGCTGAATGATTTGTGACGAATAGTCATGTCCATCAAGAAGGCTCGACGCTTCGGGCAGCTCGTCAATCGATATATCAATTCTTGGAGACATGTATTCCTACCATTTTTAAAGAAACAACGGCGGTAATTGCTATCGCGATTGCGCCAATAACACCGAGCGCTATCTGAATGGGATATAACCCCAACACATATCCAAATATGGAGAAAAACATTGCAGAAAAGAGAGCCCTTACCAGAGACGCGACGGAAAGGATCGTCGCGCGGAGATCGTCCGCTATCGCGTCTTGGATTAAGTTTTCCGAAGTGATGTACACCACTTCTGGGAGAAAACAAAGCACCATGCTAAGGCCAAACAAACACAGCGGATTTGAAGCGAACCACGGAAGAATCATGAAAAGACCGGCCTCGATTAGCATCGAGCCGAGCATGGTATTTCTTTTCCCGAAACGCGATGAGAAGAAATCTGCTGCAATGTAGGCCGTCGCATTTACTGCATAGGATGCACCGAAAAAGATTCCTATTATGGAGACGGGAGCATCAAATGCGTCGAATACCAACTGATTCAAGTTGTAATAACTCCCATAGAATCCATCGAGCATGCTTGTGCCGATTAGAAGAAGCAACACCGCAAAAGCGGATTCTCCAATGCACCAGGTTTCGCGTCTGAAGACCTTGGCTACGTCAAACCTTTCCTCCCCAGAGTTTTTGGAATGGGTCGTTTCCATTCTCTCAATGGGATACAGAAGGAAAAGCTGCAGGAGATAGAAAACGGAAACGCATACGTAGAGGGCACTCCAAGATACTTGGGCAATGAATGATCCAAGTACGATTGCCACTCCCGTCGCGATTGATTGCGCGGCAAGCAGCCGAGCGTTGATGGTGAGGAAGCGCTCTCCTTGACCGGCATTTCGGGCAATTTCATATAAAAGTGCTTGTTCGGATCCCGATTGAAGGGAGTAGGCGAGTGCCTCAACAAGGGAAAGCGCGACGAGAAAGGGGCCTGAGAGCAACAGCATGCCAGCCGTATGGAAGAAAAGCAGCAGCACGCCCACTTGAATCGAGAACTTCTTTCCAAAGAAATCGCCTATCAGCCCTGTTGGCAGCTCGAGGACGACCGTTGCAATGTTAAACAGGGCTTGATAAAGCGCGATTTCCGTGACAGACATTCCTTTCTCCGCAAGGAAAAGTAGAAACACTCCCCGATTTAAAACAAATCCCGCGAGAACGAAAAAGGCGGAATAGATGTGCAGCTGCGCAGTGGCATTCTTATTCATTTGGCACTCCTAACGACTATTTTTGTCGGGGTGCTCGCCACTGATTCGAAGCCTGAAATGTTCATAGTCTCAATGAAGAGCTGATAAAGCTTTTGAACAGGGTATCGATAGAATAGGACATCCTGCGCTCTTTCTTCTCGACGAACTATTGCCAGCCGGTCGATTTCGAAACAAGAAACCGCATAATACACACCAGCTTGATCTAGAGTTGCCGTATAGCTTTCTGCAACGGCAAATGCATCACGATCGCGACACATTTCAAAAATATCTTCAATGCTTCTACCATCTCGATGAATCATAAGGTAGGTTGCGAATTTAAAATGGTTTATCAAATCAAAATACGTATCGGCACGCGCGAGCACGTCAAGAATGTCGTAATTTTCATTTCTGACTGTGTACAGATGATTGAAATGAAGAGGTGACAGGCTGTTTGGGTCAATTCCGGCAGCAAGTAAATCTAAGTAATACTGAGATTCTTTTACGATGATATAATCCTCTTTATTCACCCCTTGAGCAACATCAGTAAGAGGCTCTGGGCTCATATAGGAAAAGTCAACGTTTGACATAAAACTGGTCGACGCGACTTCTTGAGCAAGGGCAAGGGTGTCGAGTACTTCGGAATATGTTTCTTCTGGAAAACCGATGATAAAATTGGTTTCGAATCTCATGCCAGAGGAAATGATGGATTTTACGGTAGGAATTACTTTTTTAAGATTCAAGTTTTTCCGGCAGATTCGCTGTATTCTTTGCGAGCCAGTTTCCAAGCCAACAAATACAGAGATACATCCGGTTGCCTTAAGTAGGCCAATAATCTCGGGAGTTATCGTATCGATTCGTCCCTCACAGTTGTATTTGAAATCATAATTCATTGCATATTTTTTGACTGCAAATTCAAAGAAGTACTTGTGCGATGCTAAGAAGTTATCATGATTATAGTTAATTGAAGAAAGAGCGCCGGTTTTTGCCATGCAATCGTAGACACGCTGCGAGGTTTCGAGCAGTTTGTCGACATTAAGAAATCGCGCTTTCTGACCGAGAAGCACTCTGGATGAGCAATAGTAGCAATTAAACGGGCAACCTCTACCTGCCTCAATGTTGACCACGTTCATGCCGTATGAATTGGAGTAGTCGAGTTCCGGAAGGTTGTTAATGTCGTATTCAATCAACTCGCATAATCCAGAATCCCCGGTTTTAGAAATCGAATTTTTAGGTAAATCGCCCTGAGCGCCGCAAGCAATATATTCGAGTAGAAGCGGGAGGGTTTCTTCCCCATCAAAGATCGATAGAAAGTCAACCTCGGGACAATCCTGAAAAACCATTTCTCGAAGTGAAGTGATCTGGGGACCACCAAATATGATAACCGATTCGGGATGCGCCCGTTTAATAATCCTCGCTATCATGATGCCCCAGATATAAGAGGCGTTCATGATCGAAACACCAAAAACATGGGAGTCGATTGCTTTTATTTCGTCGGAGAACCACCGATAGATTTCTTTTGAAAAAGTCTTTTCTTCTTCGAGGAACTTACGCTGAAAGTCAATAACGTGAGTTGAAAATCCCGCTGCTTCAGAAACGGCCCTTAGATTCAAGATGGCCAGATTATCAACAAGGGTCTTCCTGTAGTGATTCACCGGATTGATCAGAGTGAAATCAACCTTCAACTTGAGCTCCTTTCTTTCGGGCGAATAGGAATCGCCTCCGTCACATTAAACGGAGGCGATTGTGTTATCAGACCTTAGCAGCGGCGCTGTATAACCTGATCAACATCAATGCCGAAGTCCAGAAGTTCTTCAACAGTGATCTCGATGTCGGAAGCCGATTTATCGCTGGCCAGCTCGATTTCCTCTTTCTCCATTTTCGTCACCTCCTTTTCATGTATGAGTTAAAAAACTAGTGGCTTTCTGGAAACAGCCAGGATCAATGCTAAACGATGATTTTAGATTCAACGTCGGGACCGGTTGTTTTTATGAATATGATGCCAATGCACGAACAAAAGCAGTTAGCCTTTTCAGCACTGTTGCGGCTTATGCAATCACATGAGTCCTAGGCCCTTTCGACACCACCTGTATTGCGAATCAGCACCGCTGCCTTCCCGACTGAATATTGCCGTCAGGCACCGCTATTAAATGCATCTCCAGGCACCCCGTTACACTCGTGCCGCCATGTGGTCGACTGAACGAGGAGGTTCAACATAGACGCGATCTGGGCCGACATGGGAGAGACCATCATGCGGCAGCGCTGCAGATGGAGCGCTAGCAATAAAAGGGCACAGGGACCAGCGTCTGCCAGATGCCCGCACACGATAACGGCGGTGCTGTTACGCGATATTCAGCAGTGCTTAAGCTAGCAGATACTCAATCACACGCATGGCAGGGGTAACAGCACGGGTGTTCCTATAGTTTTGTCAACCGGGGAATGTCGTTCGCGAGATCGAATCGCGAAATGCTGACGCCAGGCCTTTCGACCGGCGGACTCCAGCCTGTTCGGAGTGCTGTGCTTCGACTAGGTGGCTTAGGGCACCCTGTCCCGTATGATCGCGTAGGTGACCTTCAACCTCTTTCGCGTCAGCGCTTTGAGTGCCTTGCCGTGCGGTATGCCTCGTTCTCGGCACCTGGCGTAGTGGTCGCCTCATCTTCCCTCTGTCCGGGCAAGGCAGTTGCACGAGAATATGAGCAGGTTCTTCAGCCTTTTGTTGCCTTGGCGCGATGCCGTCACCGAGGAGATCGAGGTCTCCGACTGGCGGTTGTGCGGCGCCAGGCCGCAGTACGACGCGAGCCTGTCGTGGCTTGACTCGGCATGTTCAATCTGTTTCGTTAACTGAAATGCGTAAATCTGGTTAATCGAAAAAGCAAAATCTGGTTAAATGAAAACGGTAAATTTAGTTAAACGCGCTGGTAATCAATGGTGAAGAATATGCCAAAAAAGTACTACACTCGAATTATCGAAAATGAGCTCGACCAGATGCTAGGGATATTCGGTGCCGTTCTCATCGAAGGACCGAAATGGTGTGGAAAGACAACCACAGCCGGGACCCGTGCGGCGTCCAGGCTCCTTCTCATGGATCCGTCGCGCAACTTCGAGAATCGTTTGCGTGCCGAGACGGACCCGGCGCTTGCCGTTTCCGGCGAGGTGCCGCGGCTGATCGACGAATGGCAGGAGGTTCCGAAACTTTGGGACGCGGCACGGTTTGAGTGCGACAACCGCGGCGGCGAGCCTGGCCAGTTCATATTTACGGGGTCGGCGACACCGCGAGACAATGAGCGGCCGATGCACAGTGGTGCTGGAAGGTTCGCTAAATTGCGCATGGATACCATGACGCTTTTCGAACTTGGGAAATCTAGCGGTGCGGTTAAGCTGTCGAGCATTATTTCTGGCGAAAAGTTCAATGGCGCTTTCGGGTCGTTGGATTCTGCCTCGATTGCCGAGTGCGTTGTTCGCGGCGGATGGCCCGCGGCGGTCGGGCGCGATGTGCTGGCTGCGTCGGCGATGGCAAAACGTTATATCGGCATAGTTGCCGAAGAAGATTTGTCTCGTGTTGATGGCTCTCGACGCGATCCCGAAAAGGTCAAAGCTGTTATCGAATCGCTTGCGCGCAATGAATCCACTTTGGCGACACTCAAGACGCTCGTAGCTGATCTTGGTGGAGAGGTATCGAGACAAACGGCGGCATCGTATATATCTCTTCTCGCTCGGGTCAGCTTCGTTCGCGATATTCCCGCATGGAATCCAGCAATGAGATCTCCTGTGCACTTAAGAGAATCAAAGAAGCATCATCTTGCTGACCCGTCACTGGCGGCCGCTGCGCTCGGGGCGACTCCGGAGACCTTGCTGCTAGATTTCAAGACGCTTGGACTACTTTTTGAATCGTTGGCACTCCATGATTTGTGGGTCTATGCGCGAGCAAACGGAATGAGCCTCTACCACTATCATGATTCTCGTGATTTAGAGGTCGATGCAGTCATTGCGGCTCCTGGCGGGACCTGGATCCCAGTTGAAGTTAAGCTCAGCTCCGCTCAAATCGAAGAGGCATCTGACAATCTTGTTGCTGTCGAGGAACGTATGGTTGCCGCCGGAAACAACCCACCGGTTTCGAAAGTTGCAATCATTGGATTTGGTTCACAAGCCTATGTTACCGACCGCGGCGTCCAAGTTGTTCCGTTGGATGTGCTTGCGCCGTAATGCTGTGGGCGAAGTGAAATTAACGCCGCAGTTTTTAGATCTGGTTTCTGAGATCTAAAACGCGAAACTCAAAATATCATCAGCTTGATTTTCGGCCGATCCGAATCGCGCCCGCGCAAAAGTCAAAGCGACTCGCGCGGGCGTTTCGTTTTTCATTTCGGATTTCAAATTGATTCAAAACAAAACGGGAGTTTTGAAAATCGATAGCGACCGGAGGGAGCAATCATAGGCGGCTTGGCCGCCGCATGAAAATCGAATCGTTAATCCGAACCGTAATTCAAATCGCGTTACCTTTCGACAATCCAACAACGCTACGAGTCTCACCAAAGACTCTCCGCGTCATTGAAATGTCGAAAGCTGCCTCAACTTTTTCGCTGGCGTTACGAAAAACATTCGACAAAGTCGAAGGTTTGCGTCGCGGGCGCCGCAAACCCGCTGCGCGGTGATGCAAATACTCGGCATCCCTCGCATTCGCATCACCGCTTCGCTCTCGCTACAGCGAATCTCTAACACTCAGCATCCTTCGCGTTAAAAATTCGCTTCCGCTCACGGTCTTCACGCAGTTACAACGCCGCGAGGCCTCTCGCTTGGAATGAGGCCTCTCATTCCACGTCTACACTGCGTTTCGCCCAATCCCCGTTCCGGAGATTGCAAGATGGGTGTGGGTGGCAACAAATGGGCCCATACGGGCCATTTGTTTTCCCACACATCTTGCTTTACCACCTCTCACGGCGGTAAAGTTTTCGCGAGACGTTTTCAAATCGCGTCGGCGATTTTTAAGCACTCGAAAAGGAAAGCGAATCGAATAGCTGGTTTTGCACCGGAGGCCTCTCCGGTGTGCGGTTCATTTTCGAGGAGCTGTCCGTGAGTACGAAACGTCCGTTCACAGTCAAGGCAACGCTGAGTGAAGAAGAAAAGAAAACGCTTGTTGCGTTTTCCAAAAAGGCCCAAATGTCTGAGGCCGAACTGATTAGGTATTTCCTGCGTCCCGATGACGCGGTGACTCGCGGGGTCGATCTGACTGAAGACGAAGAGCGAACTGAGATGATTCGCATCCGGGTTTCGCCAAGTGAGAAAAAATCCATTGAGAATCGCGCTTCTGAACTCGGCGTGTCGATGTCGGCCTTCATGCGTCGCACTGCTCTTGTCGGGAGAGTCGAGAAAATCGATGTCGATCGGGCGTCGATCGACAAAATCTATCACGAGCTTTTGAAGGAAGGAACGAATCTCAATCAGCTCATGTACTTTTTGAACGCCCAAGGGCTTCCCGCGTACAACGAGAAAGCTGTTTTTCGAACACTTGAGAAGGTTTATCAAGTTGGGCGTAAGCTAGACCGTTTCATCGACGAGCTTGAAAAGCGCTATTTCGTCGGTGGTGATGTGAAGTGACTGTTATCAAACAGAAAAGAGTGTCGAGTGAGCGCTATGCAAAGAATGTTCGTAAATACATCAACGGAAAAGATGCGATTGTGCGTGGTGGCTGGAACATCGAATGGAGCGACCACTGGTTTTCGAAAATGGATAGAACCAGAAAGGTTTTCCATCACGACAAACCGTCGAGAGCCGGAGTCAAAAACGTAATCATGCTTCATCAGATTCTCGCGTTTCTGCCCGAGGAGTGCAGCTGCAACGGAGGCAAGATGACCCCCGATGCATGTTTGGCCTACGCGGAGCAATGGCTTGCGAAGCACTATCCGCATCAACAAGTGATTCTCGCGTTGCATGAGGAAAGCGATAAGGCGGGAAAACGCTACGCGGTCCATATGGCGATCAACCGTACCGATTTGCTGACCGGCAAACGTTGCGAGACTGGTGGGCGTCGCGGAAAATTCGAACGCGCTTCATGGGTTCGTGAAATGGACAAGGCCTGGAATCTTACTCAACTTGAAAAAGGTAAGAGAAATTCAAAGATTCGAGATCGTCAGCCGCGCGATATTGAAAAGGAGATTGTCGATCGGGGAGAGTACAGTTATAAAAACAATCTGCGCGAGCTGATCCATATTGCAATCGACGACTACCACCCGAAGAATATGGAGCAGTTCAAAAAATTACTTGCCTCGTGGGGCGTAGACATTTTCATCAAGAACAATCGAGTCTATGCGACAGATCTCGATATCAAAGAGGCCGGTAATCCAAAATGTACCTTCAACTTGACCCGTCTCGACGGGCGGTTCGCGTTGAAGTCGTTGCAGACGGCTTTCGGAAATAACGTGTTGGAAGCCGAGCGAGCCCTTCCATACGAGAAACGTTGTGAGATTTACATCAAGCGTCTCAAGAAAGCATACTCGGCGTGGGTCGAGCAGGCGAAAGCGAGCAAGGGCGTCTCCTACAATTCGTTTCCTAAATTCATTGCACCGAAGTGCGATGAAGATCTGCTCGAAGATCCCGCCGTACGTGATGAGCTTCTTGCCCGGCGCGGTTACGCAAGGGAGATTCGCAACCGTTACGCCGGCGGCGTTGTCGATGCCGGCGACGACCGCGTTCGCGCCGCCGGCCAGGCGCACAGCGGTAGCGCCGTGTTGCGACAGATGGACGATCGCGTCGTCGATCGCGGCGATTACGCTCGCGGCGACACGCCTCGCTAGCCTCGAACTGCCTGTCGGGGCGGAGTAAAGCGCTCATGCCCCGGTAGAGCGGTGAGGCATGAGTTACTGAGGTATACTATAGTTTCCGCAGGTAGAGGCATAAAAAATGGCAACCCGCCCGCCGAAAAGACGGGCGGGCGTGATACCATCAAGATTGTGCTCGGGTGCTACCAACACCTCCGCACGGTGTAGAGGCGAGCTACCAACTCGCGTTTCTACTTGCCAGTTGTGCTAAAAACGCAAACAGCACTCCTGGCACATCCAATGATAGCAGGGACCCGCAGGTCACGCTATGGATGACAGTTAGAAAACGCAAATGGGAGCCGGCTCGCACGGCTCCCGTTTTTTATGGGAGCGGACATATGCCGTTCCCGGTCGGCACGGGTTTAAGACCCGTTCAAAAAGGTAGCCAAGGGCTCGAATAATCGGAGACTGAGCTGTACAGGTTCATTGTCCCGTCTCTACGGAGACTTCGACGGGGGTAGTGCCCTCCATGTGACCCCTGCGCCGCCTCGGCCCTTCTGGGCGGAGACGGCGTGCCGGATTCAGAGCGATTGTCCTGCTGGAAAACTGCAGGAAAGTAGGCGAACAGCCGAAGATCAGGAGTTGGTTGGATAGCCGTGTGGCAACACACGTGTCGCGGTGATAAGCCGCAACGTCAAGCAAAGAGGATCACGATGAGCATGCAGCCGTGACGGATTCTGAGCCCAACCCCGGGTTCCGCCATGTACGGGGGTGCCGGTGAGGACGGCCGGCGCGTTAAAACGAACGGTCCGGATGCATGGGCGTAGCCATGCGGAGTCCCGCGAGATCGTCGAGCAAAAGGCCAAGGGGCGGGTGAGGCTTTCCCAGCTGCAATGCTGGTTTCGAAGATTTAGGGAGGGTCCACGATTGTGCCCGGACTCTGTGGATGCTCCACCGCCTAACAATTCAACCACCAAGCTAATTAGACCTCGCGACCAGTTATTACAATCAGCAAGTCATCAGCGCGAGGCGTGCCAACCGTCAGCCCTCAGCGCCGTCGTCGCTTCGCTCCCCGGGCGATGTAAATAAGAGATATATAAGTCAGCGAGCTTCGCGAGCGGATCATAGGTGCCGTCAGGCACCGCATCAAAAGCGATTCGCAATCATTTCGGAATACATGTCGCTGGCGATGAGTGGACCTAGTCCAGACCTGTATCCGTACTAGGCGTTTCTAGAAATGCGCATGAGAAAGGGCCGAACCGAAGTGTTTGGCCGGACGCCAATTGTCCGGGAACTGCTTCGTTTCGACCCTGCTTCATTCTACAGCCGCGTCATGTTTATGGAGATCAATTCGGCAGCTGCAATTCATTCGATTGTAAGATGAGCTGTCCTGGACGGCTCCCACTGTTGCGATCACGCCGCATGGATGATGGATGAACTCGCATGAGAACCCAAGCGTACGGTGGTTTTATCTGCCCAAAGAGGGTAGAATGACAACAGAAAACGACGCATCCCGTGTAAGCAACATGGAGCGCGGGCGGCCTAGTTTTCAGTCTTTGTTAAATGCCCGGGCTCCGACCCCCGGGCATTCTTATTTGCGCTTGTGGCGCAAATGCCGTCCACTGTCCGCACCGCGCGTACGCCTACGGACCTTAATCCGAACCTCATACGAGTTTAAAAACGCGATGATGAACGTGCCGACCGTTGCAAGAGCGGCCAGCGCGTTAAGGAATTTCAGCATATGGTGACCTCCGATCAAATCGTCGGCCGCCCGCGCACGGAATGCGCCGTGACATCAATTCTAACCGAATCTGCGACTACCCCGGTTAACTGGTACACCTCTGTTATTGTTCAAATTAAACAGTCTCAAAAGGTATGCCGCGCGGCACTCGAAAACCGAACCCTCGATGCCGTGAACAGCGAGTGCCAAAACCCAGTGTCAAAACCTCCACTTGCATTCCCATGAGAAAATCAAAAGACAAGGCAGGAGGCTGAAAATGACCAGATACGGATACGCTCGCGTGAGCACGAAGGATCAGAAGCTAGATAGGCAAATCGAGGCGTTGGTCAACGCCGGCGTGCCCTATGGCCATATCTACAAAGACAAGGTCACGGGTGCCAAGGACGGCGACCGAACTCAGCAGAAGCGTCTGTTCAAGAAGATGAAGGCCGGCGATGAAGTGGTAGTCGAGTCCTGGGAGCGCCTAACCAGATCGACCAGGCAATTGCTGAACTACGACCTTATGTTCCGAAATCTCGGCGTGAAGCTAACTTCCTTGAAACAGCCGGTCGACCTCGATACCGCCTTCGGTCGATTCGTCCTCGGCACTCACGCCTGCACCGCCGAGCTCGAGCGCGACCTGATCAAGCAGCGCCAGGCCGAGGGCATCGCCGTAAAACGGAACCATGGTGGCAACGTCGGGGGCCGCCCGCGCATCGCGGACGTCAAGGCCGATGCTGCCGTGAAACTCTACCTTGCGCGGGAAACGCCCATCCCCGACATCTGCGCCGCCACCGGTATATCGAAATCGACTTTGTACCGCATCCTCCGTGAACGCGGATTGGTGGGCGTCAGAAGATAAATCCGAGTGCGCTACTATATAAGAGTGCGGTATTTCTCCAACTGAAACCCCCTGCGTGAACGCATAACGTATGACTTGAGACGCCTTTTAGAACTCACCGATCGCAGGATGACTACAAATCAACAGCGGCCGTGCATTGTTCCCAGCCATATGGCATGGCGGAGCCATGCCGTTGTTGATTGGAGTGCCGCACCATGGCAGACAATCCGAGCGAGAAGAAAATCAGCGAGACATCCGGCGTGAAGGCCGTCCTCGATGAGGCTGCCGAGCGGATCGAGGCGACATGGCGGGAGAAGCTGCTGCGCGAGACTGCCGACCTCAGGACCGAGAACGCGCTGCTCATGGCCCAGGTGGATGAATTCGACCGCAAGCTCGGCGAGGTGACGGATCGGAACGAAAGACTTGAGGCAGACTGCAATGAGCGGGTCGCTTTCATCGAGGAGAAGTTCGAGCTCGATACCGCGAGCCTCGAACTCGAGAACAACGAGCTCCATGCCGCGAGCGTCAGATATCTCGCCGATGCTCGGGAACTCGACAGGCAGGTCGTCCAACTCCATGCCGAGGCCGTGGCCATGGTCGATGAGATCGAGCGGCTGCGCGGCGAGCGTGACGCCGCACTGAAAGCCCAGGCCGAGCTGAGCGACGCACTCCTGGCCCAGCGCGACCTGATGGCCGAGGTCGCCGCCCTCAAGGACCGCCTCGTCGCCTCCGAGCAGCGGGCGGCCGTGGCCGAGGCCAAGGTCGAGGTCATGACCCAGATGAGGGGCGAGCAGGCCGCATAGCATCTAATTTTCTAGAAACCCTCCAGAGCATTTCTAGGGGGTTTCTAGAACTGAAAACCGGGCGCAGCACTTTCGATCGGCACGATGTCACGGTAGATCAGGCGATGCTTGGCGTCGCGCCATTCGTCGCCGTGGTAATGCCCGAAGAACCAGGCGCGGTAGCCGAGCCGCCCGTCGAGCTCGCCAAGGAATCGCTGAAGCCGGTCGCCCCGATACTCGCGTCCGCGCTCGCGGCACAGCTCCTCTGCCAGGGCGGCAGGAGCCTCGTGGGTCACAACGCAATCGACCCTCCAGCCCACGCGGTCGAGCGAGGCGCGGCAGCGCCCCATCTCTTCCTCGCTCGGCATCTCCTCGGGCCACCAGCTCCTCCCCTCCCTGCGATACTGCCTGTCGTTGCTCGCGGCACCGCCCATGGCAAGGACCGTGAGCCCGTCGATGTCGAACACCTTACCGCGCATCAGGTGCAGCACGCGCGGTCGCGCCTCATGGACGAGCCCGCCGTTCCACTCCCGCACCGGCAGCCCAGCCAGGGCGTGGTGGTTCTCATGGTTGCCGTCTACGAAACACGTGGTCCACGGCTTCGACTCGAACCAGTCGAGCCAGTATTTCTCGGCGTTGGATCCATCCCAGACAAAGCCGAAGTCGCCGGCCACGATCACCGCGTCATCGCGCGTCAGGGTCCGGCCCAGCGGCCAATTCTTGAAGGCAAACCGGCTGGACCCGTACTCGGCCCTGCCGTGCACGTCGCCCGTCACATAGACCGCCATCAGTACGCACCCCACGGCAGGAGTTTGTCCCCGAGCCCCACGATCCGGTCATACAGCACCGTGTGTCGTTCGTCCGGATTGCCGTCTCGGTGAAAATGGCCGTAATACCAGTGTTTATAGTCCAGGCAGTCCTCGAGCTCGTCGAGGAATCCGGTCAGCCGGTCCACATCAGGGCGTTCCCAGCCTGGGTCCGGGTAGAGCGTCGGCGAGAGCATGCGCGTCGAGCAGGTATGGGTGATGACACAGTCGACCTTCCAGCCGACCTCGTCGAGCTTTGTCCGCGCGGTATCGAAATCGCGCTCGTCCGGGAGCTCCTGAGGCCACCAGCTGGAATACGGCACGCGGTATTCTCTGTCCACGCTCGTGGCACCGCCCATGGTGAAGACCGTCGAGCCGTCGAGCTCGAAGACCTCCCCGCGCATGAGTCGGCGGATGGATGAGGTATCCGACAGGCGTTGCGTCAGCCCGCCGTGCCACGGCTCCATGGGACGCTCCCCCCAGTGGTCGAAGCGCTCGTGGTTGCCGTCAACGAACAGCACCGTGTAGGGCCGCGACTCCAGCCAGGCGATATCGGCGCATTCCTCGGCAGAGAAATCCCATGGAAAGCCAAAGTCACCGGCAACGATGAGATAGTCGTCGCTGGCAAGACTATCGCCAAGCTCCCAGTCGCGGAGCTTTTGCATGTCGAGCCCACTATGGATGTCGCCCGTCACATAAACCGTCATCGAATCACCTCTTCCCTCTTGTACGCCGCCAGCTCGCGCTCGACCTGCCTGTCGCCGGTCTCGTTGACCCACCAGGGCCATTTCACACGGCCGCACGGCTCGTCGACTCCGGCGAACCATTCCCTCAGCTCGTCGAGGCTCACCGGGGAGTGCCCGTTGGCATCGCAACCGACGTCGTAGCGCAGAAGGCCCTGCTTGCGGTTGAACTCGTTGTACGCGCCGCCGCTGCTGTGGATGTGCCCGTGGAGGTGCCACGATCCATGGTTCATGCCCTGCCAGTCGGCCATGGGGTAATGGCTCAGGACGATCTTCTGCCCGTCGATCTTGAGCACGCAGATCGGCGGCTCCACGGTGAAGGCGCCCGCGACCGCCGGCTGGGTCCAGTCCTTGTCGTGGTTTCCCGGGACTAGGTGGATGCGCCTGCAGGCGATCCGCTTGCGAAGCCCATAGGCGTCCTGGGCGGTCATCTTGAATGAGAAATCCCCCAGGATGTAGAGTTCGTCGTCCGCGGCGACCCTGCCGTTGATGCTGTCGACGATGGCGTCGTTCATCTGCCAAATCGTCTCCCACGGGCGGTCGGTGAACTTCAGCACGTTCTCATGCCCGAAGTGGGTGTCGCTGGTAAACCAGATCATATTTATGTCTCCTTCTGTCGCTAAAAAACGTTCTCCCTCGAGGTCAGGAGACGTTTTATGAGCGACATGAGGTGCATATCCCTCATGTTTCAAGCTCCAATCTGCCGGATTTGCCCAACTAAAAGTTTACGCCCACGCGCGAACAGGATTTGATTTTTGAAATATGGACGAATTCCTCGTCAGGAGGGTAAAATGGTGCCGACGGCAGCCCAAGTTGTAGAGAGCTGGGCAGAGCCGTTGCTTAATGAAGTTGGGTCATCGTCTTAGCGACGGTGGCCTTTCTTTTTGGGCTTCGAGCCCTGCTTGAGTGCCTTGGAAAGGCCGACAAGGGCCGTGAGGAGCGAGACCGTAGCGGTCAGGAGCTTCACGAGCTCGGTGAAATCGGTCATGGGCATCACCTCCCATCAAATGGAGGGCTCTGCCCGGCACGAGGGCTGCCGACAGCAAGGACGATTCTATCAGAGCGGCTGACTCCCGCCCGATATTACCATCCCACCGCGCCTGTGCAAAAAAGAGGGCCGCCAAACAGCGACCCTCCAGCGAAAGTGCACGTTATTTAGGACAGTCATATTCTTTGAAAATAATGGCTGTTGTAGAATTACATATAAGAGTCACCCAGAAGGAGCGATCGATGAAAAGCAAACGATTTATCCTGAATGCACTTCTGGTAGTAGCAATATTGACGCTCTTGGTCTTCTCCTACTCATACATGAATCAGCCAAGATTTGGATACGCTTTATACGCTGTTTTTTCCGGCGAAACAACTTACAACACTTACAACACCATAGGCTTCATTGACGCAATCTTTTTCTATGTAGTCGGCCCCTTATCAAGCGAACTGGTCGCTTTTGTTGTCTGCTTCAACCTGAATCAACGAAGCCAAACTCATTCAGCGACTTCGGCCAAACAAGGAATCAATCTCTTCGCAATAACAATAATTCTGCAAATTATGACAGTGCTGATTATCGCCCTGACCGCAACAAACGTTTTGAAGTATGAGTTCGGATTCATCGCGAGCTGTCTCATGGCAATTGCCGCGGGTATAGCGGTTTCGTATACGACACCGGCAAAGAGGTAGCTCGACTAACAGGGCCTATTTGGAATCCGAATCGTCCATGGAGCCGTCGATGCCGGTTTTGGTGTTGTCCTATAAGCCCCGATTAATTCATACTCCTCATCCTTGCCGAATTGCGAGTATGGCAGAATCGGCACTGGATGGCAGCGCGCTAGGCCGTGTCCGCGGAGTTACCCCCTGTTTTTATCGTAACAGTTGATTCTAGGGACGTTTCACTGTGCCCCTTTTGGCAATTTCCTGTGTCCTTTTTGGAAACTCGAGCGCCTATCTGACCGATGGGAAAGATTTAGCGAATTTAGGTGTACCACTTTGTGTTAGTTTGTATTTTAGACAGTATTTGTGATACGCTTTGTTTCAATCAGTAGTGGTACGATTTCGCTTGTTCAACGAAGGAGGTAATTGTCTATGGCAGTGGCCGAGGAGAAGAAAAGAATCCAGGTTACTCTGCCTCTCGAAATTTGGCGTGATCTCGATGACTACGCGAAGAGTCGCGGTGTAGCTAAGTCGTCTATGGCGGCGATCGCTATCGCCGAGTTTTTGGAGCGTGTTAAAGAGCAAAAATAGATATGAAAAAAGCCCCCTAACCGCCAAGTAAGAAGGGCTTCTTTCATGTTCAAATGTGGCTTTCTGGCCTGTTACCTGCAATCCTAGCACACGTATGCTTCGATTTGGGCCCCTATGTTGAAGTACTACCAAAATACTATGGCATCACTTCGGCTGATGGCTAGATAGCCTCAACGAGAGGCTAGTTTATGGATACCAAAAATTTAAAACCGGATGTGGGCGGTGGCTATCCGTGGGACACGGATAGCCACCCGTCCGGTCCCGCAAACCCGTCTGGAATGGGGACGGCGTCCGATTTCGCGAATCAGGCCGTCACAGATGCCGCCATGGCCAATAGTGAGAGTCACCGCGAGGTACTTCGCCGGGCATCGGATGAATCGTCCCGTGTCGCCCACATGGTGCAGGATATGGTCAGCGAGAAGGTCGCGATCATCAAGCCGCCATGGATGCTCGAGCTCGGTCTGCCTAGGCTCGACACCGATATTATGGGGCGGATTTGGTCGTTCCAGCGCAAGGACGTTTACAAATCAACCTGCTACATCAGCCTTGCCACCATGGCGGCTGACGTCAAGTCGGATCGCTCGAATGTTAAAAAGAGAATCGACAAGCTTGTCGAACTCGGTCTTTTGATTAAGTCGCCGCGCGGGAATAACAAATCGGTTGAGTACCGGCTCGATATGACGGCGATCGCTAAGCGCAGACTCGAAGTCGAGGAGGGCAAGAAAAAGCAACGTGCTGAGAATTCGGCGAAACGCAAAGCTCAGTGGGACGCAAAGCATTCTGCCTAGTTTGAAGGGCTATGGGTTGTATGAACCCATAGCCCTATTTCTTTTCCTTACAAACTATGGGTTAAACCAACCTACAGTCTAACTATGGGTTGGTTTAACCCATAGTTAGACGAAAAATAATTTTATTGATAGGGGGTTAAATAACGGTTCTTCAGCAAGTCTATCGGTTAGGACAACCCATAGACTTGCTCACAGGGATCGCGGATGCTTTTCTGTGACGGTAGAGCTATGGGTTGAAAGAACCCATAGAAAATTTAAGCCACTTTTCCGGCTATGGGTTAATTCAACCCATAGAAAGCGATCGGAAAACGCCAAAAAGTACCGAAATAGTTATTTCAACCCATAGTTTGAGCCTGTGTTAACCTGGGCCAACTTATCAACTATGGGTTGTCTCACGAGGCTATGGGTTGAAATAACCCATGCCAACTATGGGTTCAGTTAACCCATGCACTATGGGTTGAAATAACCATAACTATGGGTTGAAATAACCACAACTATGGGTTCATACAACCCACCAAGTCTGACTAGAGTGAATTAGATTCACTTAGTCTGAGCTCAAGAGGGAAACAAAGAAATCCACCAGAAAGCATTTAATAATCGAACGATATACAAACAAGAAAAGCCATCGTCCTTGCCCTCCGCTCACTGCGTTCGCTCCGCGTCACTACCGCTCCTTGGCGCTCGCTACGCTCGCCCTCCGGTCGCCTACGGCTCCCTGCGCGTCGGCTGCGCCTCCTTGCCCTCCGTTCGGCTATGCCTCACTCCGCGTCGCCTTCGGCTCCTTGGCATGGCCTTCGGCCAAAAGTGTGGGGGCTAACGCCCCAGCTCCCCGACTACGTCGCTGTCAGCCCTCAGCGCCGGCGTCGCCTTCGGCTCCCCGGGCGAACTAATCCCACTTAGTTGCAAGCCCTACAATTCGGCAATGACGCCGAATCCGTTTTCCGGTTGATCTGGATACCAACATTTGAACAACCTCACTTCAATTACCGGCAGGGAGCTACAGAATCGGAAATAAGACGTCCTATCGGTGAGGTTCGACCGTTTTCTCACTGATAGATAAAACGGGGTCTTAAATCGGCTCTCAGTGGCCAAAGTAAAAGAAAAACGGGCACCTTTCGGTGCCCGTTAACTCAACTAGAACTCTTTTTCGGCCAGATAGCGATCGAAAAGCTCCCGAGCGATATCCGATACGGACTTGTCCTCCTCGAGCGCCACTTGCTTCAAACGTTTTCGGTAACTCTCCGGAACGTACACGGACAGCTGAACAAGCCTCTCAGATGCCCCTTCAGCGCCCTTTTTGGGGCGCCCGGCTTTCCGCACCTGAGGAGCCGGTTTCTGGGGCTCAGATGCGCTTTCAACGATTTTCTGCTGCCTCTCCTCGGCCTTCTCCGCTGCGACGTCGAAGTATGAGGTCGCCTTTTTGAACTTTGCCATTTACAGCACCTCTTCCAGCTCGTTCAGGATGTTTTCAATCGCCTGGGCGGCCTTGCCGTTTTTCGCGATCTCGTATACGGGCTTGCCCAGGGCCGCGCCCTGTTTGAATGCCGCCGCGGTCGGAACAGTGCCCAGCACGGGAAGGTCATCGGCCTCAAGAAGCTCGAGGAATTGTCTGTCAACGGTCTGGTTCGCCGCGAAGTTGTTGACGATGATTGCGAACGACAAGTCAGGATTGGCCTCGGTGATGACCTTGATCGTGCGTTTCATGGGCTTCAGGCCCAGCGTGCCGGGCTGCACCGGGATGATTGCGATATCCGCATTCTTGGCATACTCGGCGGTGTCGTCGCTCAGGAAACCCGGCGTGTCGATGACATTCACGGCGTCCTCGTCGTCGAGCAGGTTCTTCTCGTGGTTCGCGCCGCCCTGAGGGTCGAGATTGCCAAATCCGACTTTGTGGCCGCGGCGCTCGAGACCCCAGGCGATCTCGTCGGCGAACGTCGTCTTGCCGACGCCGCCCTTCTGATTGACTAGCAGGATGTTCGTCGTCATGTCCTCCCCTTTCTGAAATAGCATAGTCATATATTAGCACATTAACATGTGACTATATTAAGTAATTCTAAGTCGCAGTTAGAAATATATGAGCATGTTAAGTAATTAGTATAGTACTACGTTAACGTGCTCATAGCTGTAGGTTGGTTTAACCTACAGCCATCAGATACGGTTACAAGGTCGCTGATTGCGAGACGGAGACCCTTCCGACCGCCGACGCGGCGAGTGGGAACGCAAGGGTAAAAACGCATCGTCGCTGAACCAGCGAGGGTTGATTTTCAATCTCAACGCAACAGCCTGAACGGACCCCGCGTTTCCGCAGCTAGCGCAACGCGGAACTAGCTCC
>UQIV01000012.1 GCA_900541205.1 uncultured Collinsella sp.
TCACCATTGTCGGCCTAATCCGCGGTCTTTCATGCAGCAGGGGCTCTCAATGTTTTTATGTCCTGCTCATATCGTCTGTGCCGGCAGAAAGGGACTGACCCCAACTGCCGTGCGGAACCGTCTAGCGGTGCTGCTGCCGACTGGGCAGGCGGAGCTGGTATTCTTATGCGGTAATGTCTCGATTCGTTAGGATTGCATGTGAGAGCTGCCACTGTCCTTCGTTCAGTTATATGTCGCGCTCTGGTCGTTGCGCTTACCGCGCTCACCGTACTGAGCGCCGTCGCGCCCGCCCCCGCCTTTGCCGCCGACTCCGATCAGCAAGTCAAGACGGTCCGCGTCGGCTGGCTCGTCAACAACGAGGGCTTCCAGGACGGCACTCCCGGCGAGCGTCTCTCGGGATGGGGCTACGAGTACCTCCAGACCCTGTCGTACTACATGCCCGGCTGGCGGTACGAATACGTCACCGGCACCTTCACCGAGCTTATGGACATGCTCGAGGCGGGCGAGATCGACCTCATGCCCAACATCTCCTACTCCGAGGAACGCGCCCAAAAGTTGCTCTTTTCCTCAAACCCCGAGGGCACCGAACGCTACTACATCTACGCCAGGCCCGATCGCGACGATCTGGCCAAGGGTGACCCCCAAGCGCTCCAGGGCCTTACCATCGGCTACAACCCCGGCGTTATGCAAACCTTCGTTGGCCAGCAGTGGCTCACCAACGAAGGAATCGCCTGCACATACAGGGAGTATGACGGAGACTCCGTTCTCTTTGACGCGCTCGCAAACAACGAGGTCGATGCCGTCATCATGAATGACACGATCTCGTCGCCCAGTGCCTCCCCCATGTTCTACATTGGTTCGAGCGACTACTACTTTGCCGTTCCCAAAAGCCGCCCCGACCTGATGAACGACATCAATGCTGCCATGACGGCAATCGCCCGCGTCAACCCACGCTATAACGACGAAGTCAAATCTAGCTACTCGACCCAAAACAGCGGCTCATCATCGCTCAACGGCCCCGAATGTTCCTGGCTCAAAGCAAATGACAACACCATCACGCTCGGCTACATTACGGGCAAACTCCCCTACTGCAACGAAGACGAAGACGGCGAAATGGAAGGTTCGCTCGCATCGCTTGCGACGACGCTGCACGATTAATTTGGCATTACGGTCAAAACCGTCGCCTTTGATAGCTACAAGATGATGTCAAAGGCCCTGTCAAAGGGAAGCATAGACGTTGCGCTGCCGGTATACCGAGATTACTGGTTTGCCGAGCAAACAGGCGTTGTGCAGTCGGTATCGTTGGGGACCATGTCCCTCACCGCCATCCACACCGGCAGCAACCTGAACAAAGACCTTCAGAGCATCGCCTGTACCAAATCATCGCTTATCAACCAAAATGCACTTGAAAGTCTGTTCCCCACAGCGACCGTAACCGAATACCAATCCGACGATGAAGCGTTCGACGCCCTCAGGAAGGGAACGGTGCACTGCATCGTCGCTCCCAGTTCACGCGTAAAAACCATCGGCGACCGTTATGATCTCGAGGACTGCGAGACGGTCGAGCTCCCTGACACCTGTGAGCTCTCGTGCTGGATTTCTCGTGGCAAGCCCGAACTGCTGGGAATCATTAATAAAGGCATCATCAATGCCGGCGAATCGCTCTCCGCCAGCAGCTACTCCTCAACGTCGTACACGGCACAGGAATCGGACACGTTCCAGTTTCTCTACCGCAACCGCGCCGCCATTGTGACTGTTATCATCTGCATTTTGCTCACCAGCATCGTCATCCTTGCCTGGTCGCTTCAACGTGCGCAGAAAGAACAGCGGAAAGCCGACGCCGCCAACGCCGCTAAGACGGCATTCCTCACGCGCATGAGCCACGACATCCGTACGCCGCTCAACGGCATCCTGGGCCTTATCGAGATCGAGGAATTGAAGGAAGGCGATATCCAGGTCGCCCGCGAGAGCCGTGCCAAGGCGCGCGTTGCCGCCAATCACCTGCTCTCACTGATCAACGATATCCTCGAGATGGGCAAAATCGAAGACCGCAAGCTAACACTGGAACATGTGCCTTTTAACCTCAAAGAGCTCTGTGACGATACGCTGGTGCTGTGCAAGCTCCGCGCATCCGATAACTGCATCACAATGCAGGACAATAGTCTGCCGTACGCCACGGGACCATACATGATCGGCAGTCCCACCCATATCCGACAGATCATGATCAACCTGTTAGACAATAGCATTAAGTACAACAAACGCGGCGGCTCCGTCACCTTTAGCTCAAAGACCAAGCCACTCGATAACGGGCGTGTGCTCTTTTGCTTTAGCGTTTCGGACACCGGCATTGGCATGGCTCCCGAGTTTTTAAAGCATATCTATGAGCCGTTTGCCCAAGAAGGTGACGATGCGCGCAGCAAGTTCCAAGGAACCGGCATGGGTATGCCAATCGTCAAGTCGCTTATTGAACTGATGGGCGGTACGATTGAGATTTCGAGTGAGGTTGGCGTGGGGAGTACGTTCAACGTCCAGATTCCGCTCGATATCGACAAGAACCCCCAGGCGCGGGCGAATACGGTCGAGAGAGCGCTCGACTGCTCGCTCGCCAACATGAACGTGCTGCTCGCCGAAGACAACGAATTGAATGCCGAGATTGCCCAGGCGTTGCTAGAATCCGAAGGCGTCGTGGTCACCCGCGCCGCCAACGGCAACGAAGTCGTCGATCTGTACCTGTCGCATCCCGCCGGCAGCTTCGATGCGATCCTGATGGACATTATGATGCCGGGCATGGACGGCTACGAGGCAACCCGCGCGATTCGTCTGAGCGAGAAGGTCGATGCGGCCGATATCCCCATCATCGCGCTCACCGCCAACGCCTTTGCCGAAGACGCCCAGACGGCACACGCTGCCGGCATGAACGCTCATCTGTCCAAACCGATCGACTTTAACAAGCTCAAAAACATACTCGCCCGCATCAAGAAAAACGGATCCGTTTCGCTATAGTTTTTGCAGCAACCACGCACGACCAGAAAGGAAGCCAACGATGTTTAGGCCCTTACGTCGAAAGAAACGCGCCATCACCGACGAGGAAGCGCGCAAACTGCTCGCCACCTGCAAGCGCGGCGTCTTTGCCGTCAACGGCGACGATGGCTACCCGTACGCCATTCCCGTCAACTGCTTCTTTGACGCCGAGCACGACAAGATTTATTTCCATGGCGCCAAGGCTGGCCACAAGGTCGACGCACTTAAGCGCGATGACAAGGTCTGCTTTACCGTTTACGGCAACGAATGGCACCAGGACGGCGACTGGGCTCCCTACGTTATGAGTACCGTAGTCTTTGGCCGCTGTCGCCTGGCAAATGACACTCCCGCGTTTATCGAGGATAAAGTCCGCCAGCTCGCACTTAAGTACTACCCTTCTGCCGAAGAAGTCGAAGAGGAAATCGCCAAGGACATTAAGGGCGTCCAACTCTACGAGATTACGATTGAGCATCTCTGCGGCAAGCAGATTCAAGAAAAGTAAGCCCCTCATCAGGCCTCATCAATAGCAATATGGCTCGGTTCCAACCCACCTTGGAACCGAGCCATATGCTTATGAAGCGTCGGCGGCTATGTGTGCAAGCGCCTCAACGAGCTCCTGCGAGCTCACAGGCTTGCTCAGGTGCGCGTTCATGCCCGCCTCGCGCGAAAGCCTACGGTCGTCGGCAAAGGCGTTGGCGCTCACGGCGATAATCGGCGTGAGCGCGGCATCCTCGCGATCGAGCGCTCGAATCCGACGCGTGGCCTCAAGGCCATCGATACCGGGCATCATGATGTCCATCAACACCACGTCGTACTCGTGCGGCGCGCTCGCGGCAAACATCTCGACGGCAGACTCACCATCCTTAGCATGCGTCACGACGGCGCCGGCGCGGGCGAGCGTAAACTGTGCAATCTCGGCATTCAGGTCGTTATCCTCTACGAGCAAAACGCGCAAGCCCTGGAGCGCATCGCCGTCACCCGCGTCCACGCGCACAGCCTGAGGAATCTCGGAGCGCTTGCACTTCTCAAACGGCAGACGGATGGTAAACGTCGTCCCCTGCCCCAAGATACTCGTAAAGCTCATGGTTCCGCCCATAAGCTCGACCAACTGTTTGGCAATAGGCGCACCCAGGCCAGTTCCCGATGAAGCGCCTTCCACCTGTTGCTCCTCGCGACAAAACGGCTCGTAGAGGTGCTGTTGAAACTCCTCGCTCATGCCAATACCGTTGTCGGCGATCGTGTATTCATAGACGGGGGCGCCATCCACTGGCTCCACCTCGCGGCATGTCAGGCGAACATAGCCGCCCCGGCGGTTGTACTTGACGGCATTACCGGCAATATTGAGCAACAAGCGCTTGAGGTGCGTCACGCTCACCCGCGCATAGGGATGATTAAGAGTCTGCTGGTCGCAGATAATTGTCACCAGACGCTCCTCGGCCTGGCGCTCCAGAATATCGCGCACCTCGTGGTTGAGGGTCACCAAGTTTGTGGGAACAAGCTCCAGTTCGATCTGCCCGCTCTCCAGACGACTCATATCCAGGGCCTCGTTGGCAAGATCGAGCAGCAGTCCCGATGCCGTCCAGATCTTTGAGCGGCACTCGGTCTGCTTTTGCAGATCATCCGCATTGGCATCGCCGACCTCAACCATACCGCGAATGCCGTTGATGGGCGTGCGCAGATCGTGGCTCATGCGACGCAAAAATTCCGTCTTTGCCGAGTTGGCAGACGAGGCCTCACGTGCCGCCTTTGCTAGCCTGTCGCCATAGTCGCGCTCCTGCTGCAGCAAGTCCGTCAAACGTCGACGATCAGCGCGGCGACGCGCCATCACAACAACGGCTATAACACCGCTGTAGAGCACCAGCACGCCGGCAGCAACAGCGGCGACGACCTCAAAGTAGCGCCGCGCCGAGGCATAGGTGTACACGTAGAATTTTTGCGCTTTGCCGTATGTGCCCAAATACCACTCGCCGTTGACGTTGACCAGTCGGACTTTGCCGGGCAGGCATCGATCCTTAATTTCGTCGACAATGATGGCGTCCGTCGCAGGCAGGTCGAACACGCCCAAGATGGTGGGTTCAACGGCGTTGGTCGCAACGACCTTGCCATCGTTTTCGATCACGATATTGCCGCTATCGATGGTCTCATAGCCTTCGAGCAGACTCTGCAGTTTGAGCGTATTGCTCGCAACCGCCTTCGCGCTCTGATGCCTTACCGCGATAACGATACCCTCGCCATCTTGCCGAGTAACGCAGCCAATGTCTGCAACCGAATCATCCGCAAGCGTAATACGAGTGGTATAGGACTTAAGCGGATGGGTTGCCACCTCCAGCGCGGGCGCTTTTTTGAGATATGCAGCAAGCGACTCGTAGCCCACGCTATCCGTCGAGGACTCGGACACCAGGTTGCCCGATGCGTCCGTCACGATCAGCGCGCTCACGTTGAACTGGTCAGCATATTGCTCCAGCGTGGCGTTATCCACCGAGCCGTCGCGCTCCATATCGCGCGCCACCTCTCCGGCGATCTCCATAACGCGAATCAGGTTTTTGGTCGTATAGGCGCTATTGAACGCATCGTAGGAAAGGCTCTGGGTCGCCACGTAATCGACAACGTCGCCAAAGCGCTGCTCGGCTTGGGCTGTCGTGTAACCGTAGCTCATCATGCCGGTAACAACCGAGAGCGCTATCCCCAACAGGGCGGCAAGGAGCCATGCCCCTGTCGAACGATTGCCCCGCTCCTCTACGGCGTGGTCGGGCGCATCGATCATGACAGGCCCTCCATATTCAAAAATGGCGAAGGGTCATCAAAATACTTTGACACCAGACGTTCCATGGTGCCATCGGCAAGCATTTCTTGGTAGGCATGGGTAAGCTTAGCGTCGATGCCGCGCGTATCGTTTAGATCGAAAGCGGTACCCAAACCGACCTCTAGCAGCGGCTCATCCAAAATGCGATACGTCACACCATAGTCTTTTTCGTAGGTGAGCAGCGAGGACTCATGCGCAGCGATGGCATCGACCAGACCCTCGACGAGCGCCGGGTTCAGGTATGAGCGGTCCGAAAAGCAGTAGAGCTCTTTGATCTGCGGAACGTTTTCATTTGTACGATTGAGCAAAATGCCCTCAGGCTTGGTGGTAGACTGAACCGCCACGACCTTGTCCTCAAGATCGGCAAGCGTGTAGATATCGCTCTCGGGATCGACCGCGACTACCTGGCGGCTCGCAAGGTACGGGCCGGCCCAACGATACTCGTCTTCGCGACCCGTCATGCTAAAGCTGCCCATGACGCAATCGAGCTCGCCGCTCGCCAGTAGCTCGTTCTTCTTTTCCCAATCGATCAGCTGGTACTTTGGCTTGTAACCAATGCGGGCCAAAGCCTCGGTCAATATCTCGACATCCAGGCCAACGATATCGCCGTACTCGTCGGTATACACAAACGGTGGATAGAGGTCGCTTCCGACGTTGAGCGTCTTAAGGTCGTCGCCTTTGACTTGCGAGGCGTCCAGTTCTTCTAATGCAGACGTCGACGCTCCGTCATTCGACCCGGAACAGCCGGCTATCGCTACGACAAAGGCACACGCTACCGCAAGCGCAACAAACAACGATATGGCAACCGAGCGGCGAGGTCTTTTCATCGAGCTCCAGACAATCCTGCTTACAGACTGAAATGGTTAAAAAATAATAGCAAACGAAACCACACGAGTGCCCAATGGTTACAGACGTTTATTTACCATGCGGGGCCTTCCAGCCGACTTGGCAGAAGGCCCCGCATGCAGCGCACACTTACCGTGCATTAAAAACGTAGCGGTCCAGGCGGTCGCACGCTTCCCTCACGCGCGAAAGTGGCAGCGCCAGATTCACGCGAATGTGGCAGGGCCCGTGGAACGGACGGCCGTCCTGATACCCCACGCCCACGCGCGCCCCCTCATCGAGCAGCCACTGAATATCGCGGCCATGCTCGCGACACCACTCGGAGCAGTCCAGAAACACCATGTACGTGCCCTGCGGACGTGAATAGGACACGCCCTCAAAATGCTCGTCCACATAATCGCAGAAGTACTCGATATTGCCGGCAAGCACCTGGTTGAGCTCGTCCACCCACTCGTAGCCCTGCGGCTGGTAGGCACCGATAAGCGCATGCATGGAGAGGACATTCATCTCGTTGTAGTGGGTCTTGTCGGACACAGCGCACATGCGGTCGCGCAGCGTCTCGTTATAGATGATGTGGTAGCTGCCGACCAGACCCGCCAGGTTGAACGTCTTGCTGGGTGCGTAGAGGGCAACCGTGCGCATGCGGGCATCCTCGCTCACCGACTGCGTCGGGATGTGCTTGTGCCCCGGCAGGATGATATCGGACCAAATCTCGTCCGAGATCACCACGCAATCGTGCTGACGATAGATGTCCATGGCGCGCTCGATCTCGTCACGCTCCCATACACGGCCGCAGGGATTGTGCGGCGAGCAGAACACGGCGGCATGGATGCGGTTTTGGGCGAGCTTGCGCTCCATGTCCTCAAAGTCCATACGCCACACGCCCCGGTCGTCGAGCTTAAGCGGGCTGTGGACAATGCGATAGCCCGCGGCCTCAATGGACTTGGTAAAGCCGATGTAGGTGGGGCTGTGGACCAGTACCGCATCGCCCGGCTGGACATACGCGCGCAGCGTCGACACGACACCGCCCAGCACGCCGTTTTCGTAGCCGATATGCTCAGGTGCCAGGCCCTCGACGCCATTGCGGCGGCTCTGCCATTCGATGATGCGGTCGAAGTACTCGGGACGCGGGTTAAAGTAGCCAAACATGGGATGCTGGGCACGCTGAATGATATGTTCCTGGACCGTGGGCACCGTGGCGAAGTTCATGTCCGCCACCCACATGGGAATGCGATCGAAGCACTCGTCGGGTGCGTTTGGAGCCATGTCGGGGATCTCGCCCCAGGAGTCAACGGCGATGGAGTCCATGCCGTGGCGGTCGATAAGCGAGCTAAAGTCGTATTTCATGCTGAGCTCCCGTGCAAAGTTGATTGTTTTGGTAGACGTTATTGTCCACCAGCGTGGGCGGCTTTGGCGCGGGGTTTGGCGCTTAATTTGACGGGCGCGGACGAATGGCTGGTTAGTCTTGTGCGTCGTTGACGGCGACTACGGTTAGCTGGGTTTCGTCGACCGTAAACGATATGTCGAGCCCGGCGAAGGCCAGATGATAGACGCGGTTTGGCTCGTGCTTGCTGCCCGCGCGGCGTGGATCTTGGCGAAGGACCTCGACCAAGCCGGGGAGCTTTGCGGGGAGGACCATATCCTGCAGCGTCTGAGGGAACTCGATGTCGAGCTCTTGCCACGGAGCGTCCTCGATCCAGCCTCCGGTCGCATCCGGGTGGCAATCCGCAAACGGAATGTAGGGCTTAATGTCGTAGATGGGCGTACCGTCGCGCAGGTCGGCCCCCAGCACATGGATGATGGGCCCATCGTCGGTGAGCTCGACGCGATCGAGCTTGACGCAGGTGAGCCCGATGGGATTAGGGCGAAACGGGCTGCGTGTGGCAAACACGCCCAAACGCTCGGCTCCACCCAGACGCGGCGGGCGCACGGTTTTCGACCATTTTGCGTTGGTGCCGGACCTGTCCTGCGTTTTGGCATCGGCAGCTATGTCCTTAGCCGTGCCACCGGGCGTTCCGTTTTCGAAGCGCCACAGCAGCCATAGGTGAGAGAAGGAGTCCAGACCCTCAACCGCTGCGTTGGAGGCAAATTCCGGCTCAAAAACGATGCGCCCCTGCAGATGAGGCGCCAAAAAGCTGTTGCGCGGAATGCCGAACTTCTGCGGCAGATCGGTATGTATGTGTGCAATAGGTTCCATGCCGGTCATTGTACGGCATGGAGGTGTGAGGCGTTGCGCGCAATTCTTCGCCGCGGTCCCCCGTCGTGCAACCAACGGTTGCTTGGAAGGGCGCCTGCCGCCGCGTATGCTTAAGCCATCAACCAGCAGAAAGGAGCCGCTATGGCCTTTGCAGAAAAGCTCATCGCTGTCCGTCGCGCCCATCGCCTTACCCAAGAGCAGCTCGCCGCCAAGCTCTTCGTTACACGCCAAGCCGTCAGCCGTTGGGAGCGCGGCGAGGTCACACCGGGCATCGACATGATGAAGCTCGTCGCCGCCGTGACCGGCGAGCCTCTGTCTCATCTGCTTGAAATGCCCGAGCACTATTGCCAGAGCTGCGGCATGATACTAACGCCCGACGACTGCGGCACCGATGCCACGGGCGCCACGACCGACCATTACTGCAAGTGGTGCTACGACCACGGCAAGTACACCTACGACACCACCATGGAGGCGATGATCGAGGACTGCGCCCCGCGCCTGGCGCAAAACACCGGTATGTCGCTCGACGATGCCGTCTCGCTCATGGGCGCCGTGTTGCCGCAACTGGAGCGCTGGCGCACCGTGCAGGAAAACGAGGAGCGCTACGGCGCCGAGGCGCGGGCGCGCTATGGCGATGAGGCTATCGATGCGGCAAACGAAACGTTACTGGACATAGATCCTCAGACATGGAACGACATGAAGGAACTTGAACGCGCTATTCTGGGCCAGCTCTCAATTGCCATGGGCATTGGCGACCCAGAGAGCAACGAGGCTCGCAAGCTTGTCGCAATGCACCGTCGATGGATTGGCCTTAACTGGGGACACGAGCCCCAAGACGAAGCATACCTGGGCCTCGCCCACGGCTATCTGGCCGACCAGCGCTTTATCGACTACTACGACAAGCCCTGCGGCACCGGAGCCACGGCGTTTTTGGTACAGGCCATCGAGTCGTCGCTGGCCCGCGCATAGATTGCGGCGGCTTTGGGTATTTCAATCAAAACCGCAACCGATTGGAGACCTATGGCTACTAATCATGAGCTCGTGCTCTACGTTATGACCGGCTGCCCGTATTGCATAAAGGTCAAGCGCTTTTTGGCCGATAACGGCGTGACCATTCCCGAACGCAATATCTCGACCGATACCGAAGCCGAGCAGACACTCATCGCCGTCGGCGGAAAACGCCAGGTTCCCTGCCTGTTCATCGACGGCAAGCCACTCTACGAATCGAGCGACATCATCGCGTGGGCACAGGAGAACCTGCTCTAGTGCAACATAGTCATTGGGGACGTTCATAAATGACTAGTCGTTAAAGAACGTCCCCAATGACTAACTAGCCGTGGAAGCGGGCCATGGGCGCAAGTGGCTGCTCGCGAAAGACGCGCTCGACGGCGGCGCGGTATTCGTCGACCTTTTTGGTCTTACGTACGAGCTTGTGAACGGTAGCGGGGTCGGCGAAAGCGCACTTGGCGTAGAACCACCACTCCTTCATGCGAAAGACCGCATTGCCGCCAATCTCTTCTGCATAGGCCGCAAACAGTGTGTCGTGGAAGCGCTGCAGCTCAGCAGCCGTTGCAGAAGGGCCGCCCTTGACCATGCGAGCGAGCGCGGGATTCGCGAGCAGGCCACGCCCCAACATCACATGGCGCGTGCCGGGATAGGCCTCCACCAGCGCGTCCATATCCTCTAAATCAAAAATGTCACCGTTATAGGCAACCGGAAACGGCGCACGTTCCAGCGTCTCACCGTAAAACTCCTTGCGCGGCGAGCCCGTATAGCGGTCCTTCTGTACGCGCGGATGCACGATCAGCTCTGCCAGCGGCATGCGGCAATACAGATCGAGCACGCGCTCGTATTCGTCGTCGCTCTCCAGCCCCAGCCTGGTTTTTACCGACACCGGCAACGGCGAACGTTCGCACACATCGCTCAAGAACACTTCGAGCTCGTCCAAGTGGCGCAAAAAGCCCGAGCCCTTGCCCTTGGCGACAACCGTCCCCGAGGGGCAACCCAAGTTGAGATTGACCTCTCGATAGCCCATGTCGGCGAGCACCTGTGCCGCCCACACGAATTCATCCGCATTCTTGGACATCAGTTGAGGCACTACATTGAGCCCCTGGTTATTGGCAGGATCGACCTCTTTAAACGCCTTGCCGCCAAAACGGTTTCCCACCCGCGGCGGCGGCAAAAACGGCGTGTAATAGCAATCGAGCGCGCCGAAGCACTCCGCATGCACGCGACGGAACACATGCCCGGTAATCCCCTCCATAGGGGCCAGCGAAAGGATCATCTACTCTTCTCTCATATCAACGAATGTGACAAAGGAACCGCCCCTTTGTCACATGCATTATGCCTTGTGCTTCAGATGATTCACAAGGCAGAGGTAGCTACTTGACGATAATCACCCTTCCATCCGTCGCCTCACGCAACGAAGGTGAATGCTTTTCCGCGAAGTGAACGAGTGAAATCGAGCCCCCGAAACATCGACACTTTTGGAGAGCCATTTCCTGCGGTTTTGTCGCTCAAATCCTGCGGTTTTTGCATCCAAAAGTGCGAATGCTTCAGGGGTCCAGAATAGGTCGTTCACTTCTCGGAAAACCATTCACCTTCGATTTGCTGGCGCACACAAACAGCGAGAGGCTGTCCCACGAAAGCCCCCCTTGCGCGTCATTCGCCCCATGATAGCGGCTTCATGCTCTAAAAGATGGCGCCCACGATCAAGCGACCACCAACACCACGCCGTTGACACCATGTTTGAATAACAGGAACCCTCCACTCATCTATACTCAAGAGCGTGTGAGTATCGCCCGAAAACGATGAGAGTCGAGGCCCCATGCAGCAGCTCACCGAACAAGAAAAGAAACGCATCCAGCGGTACTGTACATACCCCAAGATCGCAGCGACCGCACTCGTCATGTCGTTCGTAGCATGTCTGCTCATGCTGCCGCTCCAAATGGTCAACGATATCGCGTTCCACCAAAAGGAATTCCAACCCGCGGGCATATATACCGCCATCGCACTCACCGTAATCGAACTCGCCATCTTTTGCTATTGCGCTCTTGCGCCGCGCTTTAGAATGCAGGGCAAACAGTGGAAGGAACTGCAGAGCAGGCTTGCGGTGGCCCAGACCAACAAGGACCATTCCGCGGAGGTCGCCGGCGTGCTTGCCACGCAAGCTGCCGGCCGCCTGCTCAAGAACAGCGATAACGATCTCGCGCGCAACCTGGGCGGTGCCGCCGAGGTTGCCAGCGCCGTAGGGGCAGTCGCCACGGCGGCAGACGTGCTGGCCGAGACCTCGAGCAATGCCGAGGCCATGGCAAACGCATACGGCGTGACGATTCCAAACCTCAAGAAGCAGATCGTCGCCCTCGCGGTGGTGCCCGCCATTGTGCTGCTTGGCGTCTACATCCCGCAGTTCGTCCAGGGAAATAACGAGCTTCAGGCAAGAAAGGCTGCGGCCGCCGAGCAGCTCGCCATAGCGCAAGATGCTTTGGAGCCCGTGTGCGAACGCATCGCGGCAGACGACCCGTACGAGTCGTATCACGACTACGGTTACCGCATTATCGGCTATCTGCGCGATAATGACCTCGGCGCTCAAGCCGCCTATGCCTACCTTTCTTTCGATGCTGATGGCATGCTCACGGACGTCGATTACACCAGTCAGATCGACCCCGAGGCAAGCCTTGCAGACAACCTCGCTCGCGCCGAGCAGGACATCGCGACACTCTGCGCCCCGCTCAACGGGCTGGACATTTCCGTTGCCACACCGGGCATCCTCACGCCATGCAGCCTGTCGGATGAATTTAAACAGGCATTTTTAGCCGGATCCCTATATGAAGAAATCAGCATCAAGACGGAGGACGAATCTATCAAGTCGTACTACACCTTTGACACCGAGCCCAAGGAAGAGTTCGACGAATACACCCATCCGGAAATTAGCCTCATGCTCTCTGCAAAGAAGAGCTAGGAGGCTGCACTCTGGTTGCCGCTCGCGAACGCCGCCAATATAGCGAGGTCTAATACTTTTCCGAGAAGTGAACGGCTATATTTGGACCTCCGAAGCATCGACATTTTCAGACGTCAAAACCGCAGGATTTGGCTGACAAAACCGCAGGAAATTGCATCTCGAAAGTGTCGATGCTTCGGGGGTCCGTTTTTACTCGTTCACTTCTCGGGAAAAGTATTAGACTTCGATTTTGCAAGCCACTCAATGTGACAAAGGGGCTGTCCCCTTGTCACATTATTCGGAGCGTAGAGCTTCCACGGGGTCTTTTTTGGATGCGCTTCGGGCCGGCAGCAGACCGGCAACGACCGTCAGCAGCACCGAAATTGCAATGAGCACCAGCGCATCCTGCACGGGCAGGCTCATCAGGTTGGGAACCTGTTTGGCAGCAAGCGCCCAGGTATTAACCGGAAAGCTCACGGCCACCACAACGACAACGGCAAAGACGCCGGCGATGAGGCCCTCGATAAAAGTCTCGGCGTTGAACACGTTGGCCACGTTGCGCTTTGACGCGCCAATCGCGCGCAGGATGCCAATCTCCTTCTTGCGCTCCAGCACGCTGATGTAGGTGATGATGCCGATCATGATGGAGCTCACCACCAGGCTGATACTCACGAATGCGATGAGCACCAAGCTGATGGTGTTCACGATGTCGGTCACCGAACCCATGATGATGCCCATGTAGTCGGTGTACGAAATTGCCCGATCATCATGGCCAGCGGCTTTGACCTGCTTGTTGTACGCATCGATGTGATCGAGCACGCGCTCCTTGGCCTCAAAGTCGCGCGGGAAAATCTTAACCGAGATGGGGTCTGCCTCGTCCGCATAGCCCAACGTGGTCAGATTGTTGTCGTAGGTGAGCTTCGACGCCTTGGCATAGCTCATCATGAGCGAACTTAGGTCCTCGGCGTCCATGTTGAAATGGATGGCACGAGCAAAGGCACTCGCATCCACGTGCATGGCGCTCGCCAGGTTGGCAAAACTCGAAGACACCTGCGTCGCCATCTGGCCCATGAGCCCTGCCGCGCCCGCCTTAAGCTGAGCCGACACCGTCGCCGCAATCTGATCGCTGATCGACTTCATCACCTGATCCATAGCCTGCTGCAAATACGGAGCCAGCTGCTTTTGCACATAGTCGGTCATCGCCTGCTGCAGGCGCTCGGCCAGGGCATCGCCGCCGAGGGCTTTGAGCTGGGCCTGGATTTGCTGGGCTGCCGCATCATTCTCAAGATACGCCGAGAATGCGGCAGCGAGCTTCGACGCGTCCTTAAGGTCCTCGGGCGTCAGGGCCTTAAAGTGATCAGACTGCAAAAAGCCCTCAAACAGTTGGTTGGCAAGCGTTCCCACCTGCTGCATTTGCTCGGGTGTGAGCTCCAGACCGTCAAAGATGCCCGAGAAATCTGGGGTCGGCGCCTTGGCCATGATGTCGCTGAAGTCGATGTCCTTCCCAACGCCCGAAAGGTCAATGTCCAGCCCGGACAGGTCAAGACCCGACAGGTCCATGCTGTCGGCAACACCCGAGAGCGCAGATGCATCGAACGAGAACGCGCTCTTCAGTGCCGCCTCGTCCACGCTGAACATACTGCCCAGATCCACGCCTTGCTTGGCCTCGTCTTGCAGTTCGTCGAAAGTTTTGCCGGTAAAGACATCCGTCTCGGGATGAGCTAGCTGCTCCTGCACAATCTGCGAATCGGTCGCGCGCTCCATAAGCTGACGAGTCAGCGCGTGTGTATAGGCAATACCCGGAGACAACGCGCTGGCGTTGGCCGTCTCGTTAGGTCGCACCACGCCCACAATGTGCACGTCGATACCGTCGGCAACCTTGGCGGCCATAAAGTCGGTGTCGCCAGACATGTCAGTCCACATGCCGGTCTCTTCGTTTTTGCGATAGGCATCGGCCGGCGACAACACCTTAAACGTCGTGGACAGCGCATCGTCGTAGGTAAAGTCGGAGCCGGTCTCGGGCGTCTCGATCTTACCGTCAGCCGTCATGGCGCTGTTAACCAGGTCGTTGAGCTCGTTGATATCCAGCGCGCCGATGCTGTAGAGCGTGTAGTCGCCCACCGTTCCACGGCTCGAAAGCACCATTACGGCTTCGTTAGCAGACGTGGGCCAATGACCGGCGACGACATCGTACTGGCTGTCGAGCAGGCTCTGGTCGTCGATCATCTCGTTAAAGACCGAGGTTCCCATGGATTCCATGCTCACCGTTGCCGCCGAGCTCGCGCCTCCGCTCATGGCCTCGGTCATGGCGTTGGGCACCAGCCGGACAGGCTTCTCATCGCCCTTGCCGGCACGATAGACAACCGGCGTCACGCCATAGCCGTACTGGATGGCGTTGACTTCTTTATCGATGCCGTCGCCACCGGCATCGAGCCATGCCTTAAAGCTCGTCATGTCGTTGGACTTAACACTCGCAAACATATCCTTTACGGCCGTGACCACGGGAATCTTATCGGTTCCCTGAGCCTTGCCGTCGGTGCCGTCGTCGGACGAGCCCTCGTTTTTGGACGTATCGTCGTCCGTGGCCCCCTGCCCGCCCATCATGGACGACAGGTCGTAATCCTGCTTGGAAATGGTAAGTGGGTAGCTCGAGAGCGTGTCCTCCTCGACCTTTTTGATGTAGCCGTTTACGCCGTTGGACAGCGCCAGAATCGCCGCGATACCGATAATGCCAATCGAGCCCGCAAAGGCCGTCATGGCCGTACGGCCCTTCTTGGTCATAAGGTTTCGGGCAGAAAGCCCCAGCGCCGTCACAAAGCTCATCGAGGTTTTGCGCGTAGGCTTGGCCTCGCGGCGCGTGGCGTCGGCGACATCGAAAGGGTCGGAATCGTCGGTGATTTTGCCGTCTGCCAGGTTGACGATGCGCGTGGCGTACTGGTACGCCAGCTCGGGATTGTGCGTGACCATGACAACCAGACGGTCGCGCGCAACGTCCTTAAGCAAATCCATAACCTGTACGGATGTCGTCGAATCCAAAGCGCCGGTCGGCTCGTCGGCCAGCACAATCTCGGGATCGTTGATCAGGGCGCGGGCGATAGCCACGCGCTGCATCTGTCCGCCCGAAAGCTGGCTCGGGCGTTTGTTAACGTGCTCGCCCAGGCCGACTTTCTCCAACGCCTCGCGCGCACGTTGGCGGCGCTCGGCATGCCCCACGCCCGTGAGCGTGAGCGCCAGCTCAACGTTTTCCAAGATGGTCTGATGTGGGATAAGGTTATAGCTCTGGAACACAAAGCCGATGCGGTTGTTGCGATAAGCATCCCAGTCGCGATCACGGAAGTCCTTGGTCGAAATGCCATCGATGAGCAGGTCGCCAGAATCAAAGTGATCAAGTCCACCAATAACGTTGAGCATCGTAGTTTTACCCGAGCCCGAGGGGCCCAGAATGGCCACGAACTCGTTATCGCGAAAAGCCAGGCTTACGCTGTCGAGCGCCACCTGCGTAAACGACTGGGTAACGTACCTTTTGCAAATACCTTTGAGCTCCAACATGGACGGCAACCTCTCCCACGCGGGCACATTCGCCCGCTCTCCCCCGCCGTTCGTATTCGACGCGTTTGTCCTACTCTATCCCCATTTTTCACCGACACCAGTGAGGAATGTAGGGAACCGCGCCAAAAAACGAACGGGACGGCGCCCAAAAAAAAGAGGCCCCAAGTGGGGCCTCTATATGGTGGAGATTATCTTGAAAGGTAGCGGACTACTTCGCACAGCGATACACGATCCTCGCTATGCTTTACGCGTTTTTTACTGCTCGCTATTCGCAATCGCCTGGTCGATAAGTTTGTTGAGTGCTGCGCGCTGCTCGGCGGAGCTGATGGCTCCCACGATTGGATCCCCTACGATGTTGCCATTCTGATCGATGACATACGTTGTCGGGAACGAGAACAAATTTGACGTAAACTTACCGGCCTCGCTATCCGACTTGAACCAGATGTTCTTATACGTCACGCCCTTCTTGCTCAGCACGTCCTTGGCATCTGCAATCTCGCCCTTGTTGCCATCGAGCGTAAAGGAATTGACGCCCACGACCTGGCCGCCCTTCTTGGCAAGCTCCTGATTCAGTTTCTCAAGATCGCCCAGCTCGCCCACGCACGGCTTGCAAGTAGTGAACCAGAAGTTCATGACGGTGACCTTGTTCTTAGAGAACAGCTCGTCGCTACTCACGTCGTTGCCATCCAGGTCCTTGCCCGTAAAGCTGGGGAACTTCGTCGCCTCGCTCGAAGCATTGGCACCAGCCGTCATGCCAGCGGCCGAAGCGTCGACGCTCTCGCCTTCGCTCGGCGTGCTTCCACAGCCGGGGAACTCCTTCTCCAAGCTCTCGAGCTTGTCCTCGATCTCCTTGATCTGCTGCGCACCGGCTTTGAGCGTCTTGAGCTCATCCGCCGTGAACTCATCCTTGGCGCCGTCGATGGTCTTGAGCAGGAAATCGCCGTAATTGCTGCCGTCCTCAATCATTACCGAGTCTTTATTTGCCGCATTGAATACCTTTTCCCACAGCGCGTTATCACTCGAAAGGATATCGTTCTCCTTTTTCATGAGCTTCGCATACAGCTCGGCGGCCTCATCGGCATTGGTCGGCTTCTGCGCAGTGAGTTCTGCGATCTTAGGATCGGAGCTCGCAGATTCGCTCGCATTGCCACCGGGCGCCGAACATGCCACAAGGCACAAGGCCAATACCGGCACCATAAACAGGGCCGCAATCTTAGAAAGCTTCATAGTCATTCCTCCGTTTTGTCGAAGCTTGTTTACTTTTTATCGGCGGTCAGAGGGAGCTTTTCTGCCGACACATCCAGGCCGTAGCGATAGCTGATGGCATCGACGGGACAGGCCCCAATGCACTTTCCGCACCGGATGCATTCGGCATGATTGGGTGCGCGGACCACATCGACGTCCATCTGACAAACCCTTGAACACTTACCGCACGAGACGCATTTGCATGCATCGACCCGAATCCCCAGTAGGGATACCTTATTCATGAGCGCATAGAATGCGCCGAGCGGGCAAATCCATTTGCAGAAGGGGCGATAGAACAAAACGCTCAGCACTACCACGGCAATGAGAACGGCAAGTTTCCAGGTAAAGAGCTGCCCCAGCGCAGATCGAATGCCGGCGTTGGCAATGGCCAGCGGAATGGCGCCCTCGAGCACGCCCTGCGGACAGACGTATTTGCAAAAGAACGGATCTCCCATCCCCACGTCGTTAACCACCAAGACGGGCAGCAGCACCACGGCAAACAGCAGCACGACGTACTTGATGTACGTGAGCGGCTTGAGCCTTTTTGTCGAAAGCTTTTTGCTGGGAATCTTGTGAAGCAGCTCCTGCAGCCAGCCAAACGGGCACAAAAACCCGCATACAAAGCGTCCCAGCAGCACGCCGAGCAAAATGAGCGTACCGGTGACATAGTAAGAAAAGTTGAACTTGGATGAACCTACCACCGACTGGAACGACCCGATGGGGCACGCACCCGATGCCGCGGGGCACGAATAGCAATTAAGTCCAGGTACGCAGACTGTTTTTCCCGCGCCCTGATAGATGCCGCCTTTAGCAAAGTTTGGCAGGTGAATGTTGGTAATAAGCGTTGCCGCCGCCTGAATGAATCCGCGAAATCTGGCCAAAACATGCGACACAGTGTTTTCTCTTTTATCCAATTCCGATACACTCCAAGCACAGCCTAATCGCCTTGGCCAGCACGGCATCCGCCTCGCCACGCATAACGCCAAAGCACACCATAGCCACACCGACGATCAGCAACGCAACCTGCATTACAGGTTTTATCGCTTTGAACAACCTGACCACTCCTTTCGTCACACGACCTATTGGACCATATCGACTATAAAATCCGTGTTAAGCGCGATTTGGAATGTGCAAGGAGACTGTTATGCGTATTTTAATCGTCGAGGACGAGCGGGCGCTGTGTGACGCAATCGCGCGCAGCTTGCGAAACTTGGCGTACAGCGTCGACTGCTGTCACGACGGACAGGAGGCGCTCGACCTACTGGACGTTGAGGCCTTCGACCTCGTGGTACTCGACCTCAACCTTCCCCGCATCGACGGCATGACCGTACTCAGGGAACTTAGGAAAACCGACTGCGAGACTAAGGTACTGATTCTGTCCGCACGTGGCGAAGTATCCGACAAAGTCGCCGGACTCGATGCCGGCGCCAACGATTACCTCACCAAGCCGTTTCATCTGGACGAGCTTGCGGCAAGGATTCGCAGCCTTACCCTCAGACGCTTTACACAAAGCGACATAGTTTTAACCTGCGGAAAGCTCCGCTTTGACACCAAGGCGCGCATCGCTTCCGTGAACAGCGAGGCTTTATCTCTTACGCGCAAGGAAACGGGAATCTTGGAATATCTGATGCTTAATCAGGGGCGTCCGGTAAGTCAAGAGGAGCTTATCGAGCACGTTTGGGATAGCAGCGTGAACAGCTTTAGCAACGCAACCCGCGTTCACATCTCGTCACTCCGCAAAAAGCTACGCAGCGCTTTGGGATACGACCCGATTCGCAATCGGATTGGAGAGGGCTACGTTATGGAGGATAGCGAATGAAAAGGCTTTCGCTGCAATGGCGCATAACGATTATGACGGCACTGCTCACGTGTGCGGCATGCGTGCTGACGAACTGCCTGGTCGGTTATACGGGCATGCGCTACATGGATGCCATCGGCAGTAACATCTCGGCATTTAACGCAACCGGCGAAGATTCGCCCCAGGCGTTCGACCCAGCGAAAGCGACCCCCGATGACAAGGTCACGATCGTCGTAAACGACGCACAGGAGTCTTTTGGCACGACAACCTGGTACATCACGGCTGGAGTCACACTCCTTGGTGGCGCGCTGGCATACTTTGCGAGCGGCCGTGCGCTCAAACCGCTACGGGATTTTGCAGCCCAGGTTGAGCGTGTGCAACCTGACAACCTAAGCGAAATCAGACTCAGTGAAGATGTGCCCACCGAGCTACAACAATGTAGCGCCTCTTTCAACGACATGATCGCCCGTCTTGGCGAAGGGTTCTCTGCACAGCGTCAGTTTACCGGCAACGCCGCACACGAGCTGCGCACCCCGCTCGCCCTTATGCAAGCACAGATTGAACTATTCATCTCCGAGCACTCCGGTCTGCAACCCGAAACAGCCGAGCTGCTCGGCCTGCTACAAGAACAAACCGAGCGCATGTCTCGAATGACCAAGGTATTGCTCGAGATGAGTGAGCTCCGCAGCGTTCCTTGCGAGGACGATGTTGAACTTGGTCCCTTGTCCGAAGAGGTCCTCACCGACCTTGCGCCACTTGCCGAAAATAAGGGCATAGCCCTCAATTGTGCTGGAGACGCTTTAGTAATCGGAAGTGATACGCTCCTCTACCGGCTGGTGTTTAATCTGGTCGAAAACGCCATCCGTTACAGCCGCTCCGGCTCGACTGTCAACGTCTCCATCTGCGACAACGACAGCCACGTGATCCTGCGAGTCAAAGATAAGGGCCCGGGAATACCCAAGCAGTACCGAGAGAGCATCTTCCAGCCGTTCTTTCGTCTAGACAAATCCCGCAGCAGGGCATATGGCGGCGCAGGGCTCGGACTAGCGCTCGTTTGGGAGATTGCAGCGCTTCACGGTGGCACGGTAGAGGTCGAAGAAAGTTCCGAGAACGGGACCGTGATGCTCGTGACCCTCTCAAAGGGGGCCACCACGTGATCCGACTGTCCAGGAGTCCCACTCGACATTGTGAAACGCGTCCCAGAACTTGGACATGAGAAATGGGAGACAGTTCGCATCTATGCCGAGGACGAAGTCCTGGCGGGGATTCAGGATGCGCAGAGAAGCTGGGCGACGCAAACAAGACTCCTCGACTCGAGCATGGAGATGAATCCGTCTATCAGTCTCATCGCATACTCAGAGGAGGATGCCAGATATAGATCCCATTGGGTAAAGTCGCCGTTCATAAAGGGAATCACTGTATTGCGCTCGGCGACTCTCAAGGCACTCAGGCTTTGTTCTATTTTCTCAGCTTCTTGTTTGAACTGTTCGCTATCCAAAATGCCCCCAAATGCCGGCTTCTCAACAAATCAAAAAAGCAAGAGAGACAGAGATTAGGTTCATGCTCCACTGAACCCGCGCTTCCAGTCGAGGTACTCCTCCTCGAAGATCTCCCCGGAGTCCCGTCTCTCGCGCCCCTCACGGATCTGTCCATATCAGTGTAGCCAATCCAAGCACAGCCCCACCGCACGGCCCAGTCGCTTCCGGTCCTGCGTGGCCCCGCGAAGGCGGAAGGGCGTGGCTGCGGGCGGCGCGTTCCTTTCTCCTCGTACTATTTTGGGCATGCGTCACGCCCCCCCCGCGCGGCGCCGAGAGCGAATCGGCGCAGGCTTGGGGCCAGTTGCGCAGAGGTTGAGGTTCGGGTTTCGCCGGCTTACGCAGCTTGGCGGGCAGAGCGCCCGGGCTCGCTGCGCCTAGGACGCGGCGGGATCCGCGACGTCGGAGGTGTCGATCTCGCCCAGATTGGCGAGCTGGCTGATGAACGGGATACTCTCGTATTCGTCCACCTCGACGCCGCCGAGTACGATGGTGCTGTCGCGCGTGTCGATTTGGGTTGTGAACACGGCCGGGTCGAAACCCGAAGCGATAAAGCCAATGCCCGCGAGGACAACGCCCGCGGCAACGAGCCCGCCCGCCACGGCGAGGTAGATTTTCTTCGCGCTGGTCATGGTACTCACTCCTTTCTACGCCGCGAGATACGCGGCAGCGCCGCCCTTCTCGCCCTTACCCTTCCAGAAGGGCGAGGCGGCCTTCCTCGCCCAGAGCGCCGAGAGGCGCGCAATTTGTTTTGAGGCGGCCCAAGCGCCAGCACCAACGAAGAGCGCCACGCCGACGAGGCCGAGCCCCACGCCCGCCGAGGCGAGGGCGTACGGGAAGTGGCCGATGGTGACGCCGCTTACGGCAAGCAGGAGCTCAACTACGCCCACGCTCCCGAGTGCCGCCGCGACGATCCACACGCAGAGCGCCAGCACCCAGATGCAGATATAGACCGTGACGGCCACGGCGGCGAAGGCGGCGAGCAGCGGCACCCACACCGGGGAGCCCACGATGGTCAGCACCCACAGCAGCGTGGTGCTGCGCTGGCGCGTCCTCGCGATCGCGCGCGGCACGGCGGGCAGGTCGTCGAGCGTGGCCTCCGCCACCTCGCCGGGCGTGCCCATGGCGGCCACGGCCTCCTCCTCGCTCATACCGTCCTCCATGCGATCGGCGATGGCCTCCGCATAGAACGCCTTGGTCTCCTCCACCTGCTCGGCCGGCAGGCAGGCGAGCAGCTCGCCCAACCGGCCCAGAAACTCATCACGCGTCATGGTGCGCCCCCTCAACGTATGCGTAAATCTCCCGTACGGACGGCCACTCGGCCAGGAACTCCTCGATGCGCGCTCGCCCGTCGTCCGTGATGCGGTAGTACCGGCGCAGCCGCCCGTTGTGCTCGGCGGAGCGCGCCGTGATGCACCCGGCCTTCTCCAGGCGCTTGAGCAGCGGGTAGAGCGTCGACTCCGTGAGCCCCATGCTCGCCGGTACGTCCTTCACGATCTGGTAGCCGTAGGACTCCTCGCCGGAGACGGCCGCGAGCACGCAGGCCTCCAGGAAACCGCGCTTCATCTGTGCCTCCATCCGCACACCTCCTCTCGTCATATACTATGTTATACACACTATACGATGCAAGGTATTAGACGTCAACTCTCATCGCGAAGATTCTCCGGCCCCTGCGCGCTGCGAACGTGATGTCACGGGGCGGTTGGCATTATGCATGAAACGTCAAGTAACGCTCTTTTGATCCACTTCCACTCGGCCCCATATGCCTTGCACAACGCCCCCTTCGACCTCGGGTTCAAGAGAGCCGCTAGGCTGGACGTGCCGGACGGTAAGGTCCTAGACGCCATGGTGGACTTCTCCGATGCCATAGGGGTCATGGGCCTACACCGATGGAGGCCCACGCACGCGGCAGGGCTCGCCCGTCGCCGCTGGTCGCCGGACGGTCCCCACGCCCCGCTCGCCAACGCGCAGGCGACAGCAGCAGTCCAGCGCTGGCTGGAGACGACGGAATGCCCAGAAGATGTGTTTCCCATCGCTGCGACAGAACTTTTTTCAGGGGCGGCAATTTTTTCTAATGTCGAGGTCAGCTAAGCTTCGGTAGCCACCTTGGGAGCATCGCCAATAGACTCTTCCTTTATACGTTCGGCATAATCGTCGGCGATACCCACAAATTCCAGTCCCGAGCAACAGGAGTACAATTGCTGCTATTGTTGCCAGCTGTTGGGAGATGGAAGATGGACTGCGATGGCTACCCATGCGTTCCCATGCCGTTGATGTGCACTGCCTTTGTGCCAGGGCAGATTGACGCTGCAGTTGCAGGCATTTCCGACCCCGATTCACGCACCATCGCCACGGCAGAAGCGCTGTACTTTCGCGGACAGGCCGCCCTCGCTGCCAAAACGGCGCGCCCCTATCTTGACGCCACCGACCCCGCACTGCGCTATTCCGCATGCTTTATCTGCGGATATGCCAGCCTGTCGCTCAACCGTATCGCCGACGCCCGCCGGTGCCTTACTGGCATCCTCGTTACGCCGGCCGACGAGGAATCGCCCGCCATCCACGCTACGCATATCCTGTTCGCCTCCGCCGCGAGCGTCCTGCTGCACTTGCCTTCCCCGTATTCCGCCGAAGAGTTTTATCCGCTTGCGGCGCATCTGCCCGAAGGCCTGCGCCTGTTCGCCAGCTACGTGATGGCGCATGCCCTGTACCTGCGCGGCGAATATGGCCGCAGTCTGGGCATGGCGGAAAACGCCCTGATCATGAAACAGGGAAGCTATCCGATCTCGGAACTGTTCCTGCACCTGGCAGCTTCCATGGCATGCATGAGCCTCAAGGACATCGACGCCGCAAAAACGCACTTCGGAGCCGCTTGGAACATTGCGCGCCCCGACGGCCTTATCGAGCTCATTGGCGAGCACCACGGCCTTTTGCAGGGACTCATCGAGGCATGCCTAAAATCGCAATACCCTGACGATTTCGCACGCATCATCGAGATTACGTATCGATTCAGCTACGGCTGGCGGCGCATCCACAACCCCGATTCGGGCGAGGACGTGGCCGACGATTTAACGACCACAGAGTTCACCATGGCCATGCTCGCCTGCCGCGGATGGACCAACGCCGAAATCGCACGCCACATGGACGTATCGCCGGGCACTGTTAAAAACCGCCTATCAGGAGTGTATGCCAAGCTTGGTATCGGAACCCGCGCCGAGCTGGTCGCGCATATGTTGCGTTAGCGACCGGGCTGCCAAGCGCATCGAACGTGTTCCGGAACCCGGCGCTTCGCTCGATTAATTTGGACATTTTGACCCTTGAATGGCACTACCGCCACGTGGCGCCTTCTCGCAAAATTGGATTATTTCCACCGATACCTGCGGGATGGGAGCCAAAGATGCTTGATCGCCGTTCGTTACTTGTTGCCGGAGCGTCCTCGCTGGCGAGCATTATGTTGCCACGCGTGCCGGGAAGCGCAAACGCCTTCATACTGCCGTTCGCCCCCACCGAGGCATACGCCGATGAAGATGATCCCTTCAAGGTCTTGGTGCTCTCGCGCACCATGTTTGGTGTGGTCGTAGTCGACGTCGCCAACAAGAATACGCCCATCACGGGTGCCCAGGTCACGCTCACATCGCGCTATGCCGCAGGCAAGCAGCTCACCGCCACGACCGATGACGAAGGCACGGCCATCTTTGAGGTCGCGCCGCTTTCGGAAGGCTACGTGGACGAGACAACGCTTCTCGACGCGTACGACTTTAACGGCGGCATCTCCATTAGCATGGCAGGCTACCGCGATGTCGAGATTCCCCTCGCGCGTATCCAGGGTGGCACCGCCATTACCGCGCCAACGCGTCCGCTTTCCGACGGCGAGCCGTACTTTCGCCAGCTCACATTCGACGAATGGGACATCCAGTACGCCGACGCCACGTTTATGGCAATGCCAGCGGACGAAGCAGCAAACGACCAGCCCAACACGCACGCTTTTACCGTGCAGGCCCATCTGCCGCAGGGCGGGCGGGCAACGCTGCGCATCAACAAGGTAATGCCCGCCACGGGCAGCTCGCCCGAAACCGTCACGCAGGTTGGCCAAGTCAAGGCCAGCGCATCGGGCGCGGATCATCTGGCGACGTTCACGCTCGAAGACAAGTTCCTCGATGCAGCGTCGAGCCTTCTGGAAGAAGGATGCAAGTTGCGCTTTGTCCTCGACTATCAGGGCAAAACCTATACGCTCTCCTCCCCCATGGCCGTTGTCACCGCGCCGGCCGCAAAGGCAGAATCGGGCTCGACCACTATCGTCCCCACTACCATGGACCAAGAGATTACTCCGTTTGATTTTCCGGCGGCGTTTCCCGGCATCGGCGGCAATAAGTTCACGTGCTGGATGCCCTCGTTCCCCATTTTGTTCGATTTCTCGTTTGCCGGGTACGTACTGTTTGGCGGAGGATACAAACCGGTCGGCTACATGAACGATTCGGGCAATCCGGATCCGGAGTACTGGAAGAAGTCACCGCGTGAGTCGGGCGCCAAACAGGCAAACCGCTACCTCGACGAGATGGAGGGGAAGTGGAATCAGTACAAGAGGATGAGTGCCGGTTCGGGCACCGATCCAAGAAACACCAAGCTCCTTCGCCACCATTGCACGCCGCTGTTCACGATGGATATCGCCACACAGCTGTACGGCTCGCTCGCCTACGATTGGGTGGGCAAAACCTGGGGTAACAACAACGACCCCGCATACGGCAATATTAAGGCCCTCTTCCAGGTAAGAACCGACCTCAATTGGACCGAGCAGTTTACCCTAGGACCGGTGCCATTTTTCCTAAACGTCAACCCCTGGGTGCTGGCGAAGCTGGCGCTCGCCGTGGGTGCCCACACGCACGGCAGCGGCGCGGCGTTTTTTAAAAACATTTCGCTCGACTATTCAAACACGTCGGGCTCGTTCACCATCCAGATCGGGCTTGCCGTCACCTTTGGCGCCGGCGTTGCAGGCGTCGCTTCGTCTGCCGTGCGCGGCGCCGCATCCCTCACGCTGTTCATTGGGTACGAGAAGGCAGATGGACACCAGCTTCCGCGACTGCGCGTAGGTGCAGACGTCGATGTCGATGTGATACTCCAGTTCGTGATGTTCAAGTGGACCACCAAGGCTTGGTCGGGGTCGTGGCCCACACTCATCGATTCGTGGAATATGTCGGTGAACAATGGCGACCAGTATGTGCTCCAGCGCTCTGAGCTCGCATTGGGTGGAGATACGCCTTATACGCCGGATGCCTGCTTCGGCTCGGCCGGCAACATTGAGGCGGGCGGCGTGCCGCAATTTATCGCATCGGCCACCATCGTCACCAACGCCGAACTGCTCGCACGCGCCGAGGTTAAGGCCACTGCCGTAAACGCCGCGCCTGTCGTGCGCGATTGGGATCAAGCGGTCACGCGCATTGAGCTCGAGGCGGATGCAGAAAGCGACGACACGGGACAGATCGAGCATTTCGTCCATGCACTGATAGAGAACGACGAAAACGCCGCGCCGATGTATGAGTACACCTACATCGGTCAGGCAACGAACACCGTTGCCGACCCGAACGCCAATTCTGCCGGCGTGTCGGAGGACGAGCGTGGCGGCATCAAGCCCTCGAGCGACAACGTGCTGTTTGCTGGCGTGCTCAGCGAAGCCCACATGAAGCTGGCAATGATTGCCGGCGTAGAATGCCTGTTCCGTATCGCCTCGGTGCGCTACGGCGACAATGGTCGCTCGCGCCTGGTGGTGCACACAAAGGCAAACGGCACGTGGTCCGCTCCCACGCCCGTGGACTTTCCCCTTGGGTTTGGCGAGAACGACGTGGAGCGCGACAGCGTATACGATTACGACTTCGACGTGGTGGAATATACGGACGGAAGAGGAAACCAGGACGCCTACGTGCTGCTGGTCTCGGGCGAGCGCCCCGCCGGCGACAACACCCATTTCGATACGGCGAGCACATCCGGCATACTGTCCGTTGTGCGCCTGCGCATAAGCAACGACGGGGCCCGCGTGATATCGCACACGTCGTGGCGCAGCATCTCGCGCGGCCGCCTTCAGGAGGATGGCTACCATTGCCTGCAGTGCCCACGCATCACGGTGGGCAAGACGCTGGTCGACGGGCGCCTGTCGGGCGCTTACCTCCACCGCCGCGGAACCACCGCAGAGAAGGCGCTCGGCAGCGAGGCCGAGGTTGCACTGGAATGCTTTACCCTGTGGTCGGATGATTTGGGCGACAGTCTCACGTTCCGTCAGGTCCTCCGCTTTCCGCAGGCACCGTCGAGCATCGAGCTCGGCACGCCCGAGAATATCAACGGCAAAATGGTGGTGCCCGTTGCATACGAGACTGCAGGCGGTTGTGGCTGTGCATCGTACGCCGTGATCGGCCAGTCCATCGCGGGTTGGGGCGTTATGTCGCAAGATGCCACAGTACCCCACGCGGTGCCGTGGCCGCAGCACACGGGCTTTTTGGCAACCGTCAACGAGCAACTGCAGCATATTACTTGGACGCGAGGCGCATCGGCATTTGCAACGCAGCCCGTGGGCGCCGCAGGCTGTGGCCCGGCATCGTTTAGCGTAAGCAACAACGGCAGGTGCGTGCTCTATGTAGAGAACACCGATGGCAAGGTGGGACAAACCTACGACGAAGAAGGCAACCCGGCAGCAGTGATGGGCAAGCACTTCCGCATCTTCGCCAGCACCTTGGCAGGCGATCTGTTTACGGAGCCGTTCGTGATGTGCGAGCTGGACCATCCCGTCGATCAGATAACGACATTTTTGACGTCGGGAGGCATGCTCTCCGCGCTCGCCACGCACATTGTGAGCGCAGAGAAGAGCGAGGCAGAGCTGCACGGCATCGAAGTGCCCTTGGTGGCGTGTGCCACTCCGACGGGCGCGGTCGCTACCTCGGGCGCGGTGGTGCCCGGAGCAGCAGGTGAATCCTTTATGGTCACGGTGCGAAACGACGGCAACACCTTGCTGACCGCCGGCACGATCGATCTGTACCGAGAGGGCTCCAGCCAGCCGTTCTCCAGCGCATCCATCGGGTTCGGAGTGAACGCACGCATGGCATCGATCTACGATCCGGAGCTCGCCGAGGATGCTTCGGCCAACGACATGGCACACGTGAAGTACGCGCTCGAGACGCTGGGCGCACGTTTTGCGACGCACCCGCTGGTTGCTGACAATGGCAACGCCGTGCTGGCACCAGGCTGCACGGCACAGTTCCGCATGAGCTTTGCCATCCCAGAGAGTTGGGGCGACGAGGTGGGCAAACGCGTAACGCTATATGCGAAGGCGCGTAATCTGGTGGCGCTCGATCCCGTAACGCTCGAGGAAATTCGACCGGGCGCAAACTCGGCGCTGGGTGCCGTACTGCACGAGCTCCACGCGCCCGACGCAGTATGCGAACGCTCTGAAGTGCAGGTTGGCGTCTGCGACAACGCGGACGCCGCAGGGCTTCACGATGCCCCAATGACGGTCGACGGCGATGGTGGCTCGAGCGGCGGCGGTTCCGGTGGAAGCAGCTCCGGTGGCGGCAGCGGCTCTGGCAGCGGCAAGGATTACGGCAATAACAAGCGCTCCGGAAAAGCGGGCGCGCTCGCGGGCACGGGCGACGTCAACGCTCCCCTTACGGCAGCCGTTGCAGCACTCGCCGCGGCGGGCGCCGGCCTCATCTCCTACAGCGCCCGCCGCACGGCGCTCGAAACCGACACCGCCAATGAGGTCAATTCGGATAAGCCTCGCTAGCTCCTAGTTGCTTTTACGAGAGACGCCGACTCGGCTCATCGAACACCAAAATGGGCTGGTTCTGGATACCCAGAGCCAGCCCATTACGTATTAGATATCACCAGGAGAGTCGAGTTCTGCCTCGAGCTTGGCACGGCGTCTTTTCGCCGTGAAAAACGTTGCGCACAGGGCAGCAAACGTGGCCGCGAAAATCGTCGCACCGCAGAACACGCCCGTGGCCAGGTTCGCCAACCAAAAGACGCTTTCGAGCGGTACGATCTGCGCCTCAGCGATACAGCGCATTGCGGCAATAACAAGCGCGAACGCGGCGCCGCTAAGACCGCTGACAAGCAGGAAATATCCAACAGGAAGATGCTCGGTTTGCCCAAAACGATTGGTATCGACATAGCCCTTCCGCGTTTGCAGTCCTGCGCAAATCAACATCACGAGAACGAGCCACAAATACATGGCTGCCTCAAACGGCGTTGCAAAGCCATGCGGCATTTCACTGGCGTCGCTGTGAACCCACGCAACCTGTCGAGCTATAAACTGGTAGAAAAAGATCATCAACATGCCAAACGAAAGCAGCATGAAACCAATCTTGTAGACCTTCGCGTTCTCAGCCTCCAGGCGTTCATCCTTTGGGCCGGCATATTCACGCCACTTTTGCACGATTTTCAGATCTTCATATTTCATAGTGAACTCCTAAAGAGCATTAGGGTCGGCGTCGGTTTCGTCTTCCCAAAACAAGTCGTTCAACGTAACGTGCAGCGCCTTACAGATTGCCACGCACAGATTGAGCGTGGGGTTGTAGCCGCCCGCCTCGATAAGGCCGATGGTTTGGCGCGTAACGCCCACGGCTTGGGCTAAATCGGCTTGCGAAAGGCCAGCCGCCGCGCGTGCCGCCTTCATGCGTAGGTTCTTTTTGCCCGGCATGGAGTTCCTTTCGTAAATGTGGACAGATATCCGTTGCAACATGACAGAAATATATTGCATCCTTCAGAAGATGTCAACTATATCTGTCATTATGGAAACCATGTTCGTCATTGCCATGCGGACATAACAATTTCGATTCGCTATTCAACCTTACTCGGGCAGAACCGAGTCGGAAGGAACCGAGTAAGTGGGACTTCGGCAGGGAGCGTGAACTCGCCCGCATCAAGAAGATACTCAAACGCCCGCCCAGAAAGCGAAGTGCCGTCCTATCTCAGCGCCGAGATCTCAAAGATGACCAACGCCAACGAGGCTTTCGGGGCCCTCGCACATGGCTACTCATAAGCGATGCCCACGGCATGGCCAACGCGCACGCCAATAACCGGATTTGCCGGAACCATGCGTGCCCCATCGTTTAATAGCTCCGTTATTGTTCGATAATCTTCTTGACGACCGCGGGAACGCCTGCCGCCATCACGTTGTCCGGAAGGTCTTCCGTCACAACACTTCCCGCAGCGATAACGCAGCCGCTGCCGATGGTAACCCCCTGGAGTACGGACACGTTCGCGCCAAACCAGCAGTTATCGCCAACAACAATGGGCAGAGCCCTCTCGAGACCCAAGTTGCGCTCTTTTGCTCCAAGGGGATGCGAAGCGGTGTAGAAGCCGCAAAACGGCCCAATAAACACGTTGTCACCAAAGGTAATAGAACCACCGTCCATAAAGTAGCAGCCATGGTTCACAAAGCAGCCGTCGCCAAAGGTTGTCTTGTCCCCGTAGTCAAAGTAGGCAGGCGAAAGGACCGTCAGCCCCGCCGGAAGATCGGTATCGAGCAAGGTTTTTAGGGCGTCAAGCTGCGCGTCGCTTCCGGGTTTTCCCATATTGAAGTCATAGCAGAGCGCCTCTGCCCTCGCCCGTTTTGCCAGGAGTTCCTCGTCAAAGTTGGCATCATGCCACTCCCCGCGCTCCATCTTCTCTTTCTCGGTCACTGTGAGCCCCTTAATAAAAACATTTGTGGCGGCAATTCTATCATTTGATAAGCCGTCAGTTTCCATACCGATAACGAACGCGCGTTCGATGGATTTCGTGTTAGTTGGAATCGCCTATGGGCTGGGCTATGCTACCTTGACTATCTATATGACTTAAACGCAGCAAAGGAGCACCGAGAGAGCGAGTATGGCAAAAAACACCGCAAACTATGGTAACGACAGTATCCGCCAGCTCAAGGACGAGGAGCGCGTACGCCTGCGCCCCGCCGTCATCTTTGGCTCGGACGGACTCGACGGCTGCGCGCATGCCGCCTTCGAGATCCTGTCCAACGCCGTTGACGAGGCGCGCCAGGGCTACGGCAAGCTCATCACCCTTACCGCCTTTCGCGATGGTTCCATTCAGGTAGAGGACAACGGCCGCGGCTGCCCGCTCGACTGGAACCCCTCCGAGAAGCGCTTTAACTGGGAACTCGTCTTTTGCGAGCTCTACGCCGGCGGCAAATACAACAATAACCAGGGCGGCGACTACGACTTCTCGCTCGGCACCAACGGCCTGGGCTCATGCGCAACCCAGTACGCCTCCGAGTACATGGACGTCACGGTTTGGCGCGACGGCAACAAGTACTCCCTGCACTTTAAGAAGGGCAAGGTCGTCGGTGCCAAAAAGAAGGCACTCGAGATTGAGCCCAGCGACGAGAGCCGCACCGGCACCACCATCAAATGGCGCCCCGATCTTGAGGTCTTTACCTCCATCAGTATCCCCCACGAGTGGTATCGCGAGACCATGCGCCGCCAGGCCGTGGTCAACGCTAACGTGACCTTCCGCCTGCGTATTGAGGGCGACGATGGCGAATTTACCGAAGAGGATTTTTGCTACCCCAAGGGCATCGAGGACTATGTGCTCGAGAAGGTCGGTACCGACTACCTCACCGAGCCCTTCTTTATCGAGGCCGACCGTCGCGGTCGGGACCGCGAGGACCTGCCCGACTACAACGTCAAGATTACCGCGTGCATGTGCTTCTCGCGCACCTTCATGATGCAGGAGTACTACCACAACTCATCGTGGCTCGAGAACGGCGGCTCGCCCGAGAAGGCCGCCCGCAGCGCTCTGACCAGTGCCGTCGATGCTTACATTAAGCAACAGGGCAAGTACAACAAAAACGAGAGCGGCATCAAATGGCAGGACGTCCAGGACTGCCTGGTGCTGGTGACCAACTGCTTCTCCACCCAGACGTCCTATGAAAACCAGACTAAGAAGGCCATCAACAACCGCTTTATCCAGCAGGCCATGACCGCCTTCTTTAAGGAGCGCCTCTCGACCTACTTGATCGAGAACAAGGACGCTGCCAATAAGATCATGGAGCAGGTGCTCATCAACAAGCGCTCGCGCGAGAACGCCGAGAAGACCCGCCAGAGCATCAAGACCAACCTGCAGCAGAAGACCGACATGGCCAACCGCGTGCAGAAGTTCATCGACTGCCGCTCCAAGGACAAGAACCGTCGCGAGATCTACATCGTAGAGGGCGACTCGGCAGCAGGCGCCATTCGCACCTCGCGCGATGCCGAGTTCCAGGGCGTCATGCCCGTCCGAGGCAAGATCCTCAACTGCCTGAAGGAGGACTACCCGCGCATCTTTAAGTCCGACATCATCATGGACCTCATGCGCGTGCTGGGCTGTGGCGTGGAGATCAAGGACAAGCGCATCAAGAACCTCGGCGCCTTTGACCTGGACAACCTCAACTGGAACAAGGTCATCATCTGTACGGACGCCGACGTCGACGGTTATCACATCCGCACGCTTGTGCTCACCATGCTCTACCGCCTGGTGCCCACGCTTATCGACGAGGGCTACGTGTATATCGCCGAATCGCCGCTCTACGAGATCAACTGCAAAGAGAAAACCTACTTCGCCTACACCGAGCTCGAGAAGAACGGCATCCTCAAGGAGATTGGCGACCAAAAGTGCTCCATCAACCGCTCCAAGGGTCTTGGTGAGAACGACCCGGACATGATGTGGCTCACCACCATGAACCCCGAGACGCGTCGCCTGATCAAGGTGGAGCCCGAGGACGTCACCAAGATGGAGACCATGTTCAATCTGTTGCTGGGCAACGACGAGACGGGCCGCAAGCGCCATATCTCCGAGCACGGCAAGGAATACCTGGACCAGCTGGACCTGCAGTAGCGCCCAAATCGATAACGACGGCCCTTAAGAAGTTCAAGAGGATATCGTGGCAAAGAAGAAGACGAAGAACCAGCCAAAGAAAAAGCAGGTCAACGCCGAGAACGTCATCGGCCTGCACTCCGAGGTCACCGACCAGCCGATTACGCAGACGCTCGAGGTCAACTACATGCCCTACGCCATGAGCGTCAACGTCTCGCGTGCGTTCCCCGAGATCGACGGCTTTAAGCCCTCGCACCGCAAGCTGCTCTACACCATGTACAAGATGGGTCTGCTCAAGGGCGAGCGCCAGAAGAGCGCCAACATCGTGGGCCAGACCATGAAGCTCAATCCGCACGGCGACGCCGCGATCTACGAGACGATGGTGCGTCTGGCCACCGGCAACGAGGCACTGCTCGCCCCCTTCGTGGAGTCGAAGGGCAACTTTGGCAAGTACTATTCGGGCGACCTGAGCTACGCCGCCTCGCGTTATACCGAGGCCAAGCTCTCCCCCATCAGCGCCGAGATCTTCAAGGACATCGACAAGGACCCGGTCGACTTCGTTGACAGCTACGACGGCGCCATGAAGGAGCCGCGCCTGCTGCCCACCACATTCCCCAACATCCTCGTCTCGGCCAACAAGGGCATCGGCGTCGCCATGGCGTCCGACATCTGCGGTTTCAACCTTAACGAGGTCTGCACCGCCACCATGCACTACCTGCAGGATCCCGACTGCGACCTGCTCGAGTACATGCCCATGCCCGACTTCTCGACTGGCGGCGAGATCATCTACCGCCGCGAGGAGATGGAGAAGATCATCGAGACCGGCCTTGGCAGCTTCCAGATCCGTTCCCGCTGGCGCTGGATTCCCGAAGAACGCATCATCGAGGTCTACGAGATCCCCTACACCACCAAGACCGATGTCATCATCGAGCGCATCGTCAAGCTCTCCAAGGAGGGCAAGGTCAAGGAGATCGCTGACATCCGCGACGAGACCGACCTCTCGGGCCTGCGCATCGCCATCGACCTTAAGCGCGGTGTCGATCCCGACAAGCTCATGGCCAAGCTCTATCGCTCGACCACGCTGCAGGATTCATTCTCGTGCAACTTCAACGTGCTGGTCGACGGCTATCCCCGTGTTATGGGCGTGCGCCAGATTCTGCACGAGTGGGTCAAGTGGCGTATTGAGTCCACGCGTCGCCGCATTAACTTTGACCTAGGCAAAAAGTCCGAGCGCCTGCACCTGCTGCACGGCCTCGAGGCGATTCTGCTTGACATCGACAAGGCGATCGCCATCATCCGTGGCACCAAGCTCGAAGCCGAGGTCGTGCCCAACCTTATGAAGGGTTTCGACATCGACGAGACCCAAGCAGAGTTTGTCGCTGAGCTTAAGCTCCGCAACATCAACGAGGAGTACATCCTCAACCGCACCAAGGACATTGCCAAACTTGAGGGCGAAATTGCCGAGCTTGAGGAGATCCTCTCCAGCGAGGACAACATCAAGAAGGTCATCAGCGACGAGCTGGCCGCCGTCAACAAGAAGTACGTAATGCCGCGCCGCACGGGCAGGATTGAGCCGCACGAGGTCATTGAGGTGAGCCTGGAGCCCGAGGTCGAGGAGTACCCAGTCACCATCATGCTCTCGCGCGATGGCTACCTTAAGAAGATGACGGACCGCGTGCTCAAGAAGGCCACCACGCTCAAGTACAAAGACGGCGACAAGCCCTTCATTGAGTTCCCGTCCTCCAACACCCACGAGCTGCTGGTCTTTACCAACAAGAGCCAGGTGTACAAGTGCAAGGTTGCGACGTTTGAGGACACCAAGTCGGCCCAGCTGGGCTCGTACCTGCCGACCGATCTTGAGATGGAACCCGACGAGAGTGTCATCTGGGTCATCGACCCCGAGGACTACAAGGCCGACGTGCTGTTCGTCTTTGAGAACGGCCGCGTGGTACGTGTCGCACTTGCCGGATACGTCACCAAGACCAACCGCAAGCGCCTTAAGAACGCCATCTACGGCGGCAGCAAGCTGCTGTATGCACAGGTGCTCAAGGAGGATCGCGACCTTGCGCTGGTCTCGAGCGACTACCGCCTGATGAACTTCAACACGTCGCTGCTCAAGACCAAGACGACCACCAACACGCAGGGCGTCCAGGCCTTTACGGCCAAGAAGGGCCGCTCGGTCACCACCGTCGGCACGACCGAGGAGATTCTTGGCGCCGGCGTCTCGGCCGAGAAGTTCACCGCGCAGAGCCTCCCCTCAGCCGGTGCCCTCATGAAGGAAAACGACATGCCGAGTCTGTTTGACTAAAACAACGGCAGTCGAACTGGTCCAAGCCACAAACCAACGGGGCCCGGAGCGCAGCAATATCGCGCTCCGGGCCCCATGCATTACAGCAGCATCATCCCTATAGACAAAATGTCGCATAAAGTGGAACAGACATAAGCCCGTCATTCATTCCAAAGGGCTTAGTCGATAGCCTGATAAGGCGCACGCCCGGATGGGTCTTTTTAAGTGAGGACAGGCTTCGAGATCTTGTGTTCTCCCCCGCCTTGACTTCAATCGCAGACAAGCATCCCTGCTTTTCTACTACAAAGTCGATTTCCGCACGATTATCTCGCGCCCAATAATGCAGCGGATAGCCCATGGCTGAAAGCTGTTGGGCAACGTAGTTTTCGGTAAGTGCGCCCATAAATGTGCCACCGATACCGGCAAGAATATCGGCGCGTTGAGCACCGGCCTTGGAGACGAGCAGCCCCGTATCCGCCTGATAGATTTTAAAAGCAGAAGGGTTAACGAAGGCCTCTAACGGGCTTTCGATCTGCCCGACTAGGCTGCAGCGCGCCACCGTACCCGACAATACAAGCCAGTCGAGAGCATCTCCAAAGAGAGACGCATTGCCCCCTGCTCGCACTACCTTGTATTGAAATTTACGATTCTCTTTGGCAAGCTGCTGTGGAATGGAATCGAAGCACGCACGCGTCTTTGCGCTCAAGCGTTCATCAGCATATTTATTGGTGTCGGCGGAATATCCGTCGAGAATAATCCGATGCTTTTCGGCCACATCAATGATTGACTGATCATCGATGTACGTTTGGACCGCCTCGGGCATTCCGCCAACAACAAGATACTGTCGATAGAGCCCAAGCGCCTTTTCATGAAGGCTTGGCGCAAGAGGGCCCATTAGCTCGAATGACGAGCGTATCTCGTCGACCAGTTGATCGTGCCCCATCGCCCAGAGAAACTCCTCGAAATCGAGTGGAGTCATCTCAATCAAGTCGGTCTTTCCAACGGGGAACGAATACGACTGGTGGTTAATGGCAACCCCAAGAAGCGACCCAGCAGCCGCAACGTAATACTCGGGAGCATCTTCGCAAAAGTATTTAAGGGAAGTGAGCGCTTCCTCGCATGCCTGGATCTCATCAATGAACAGTAAGGTTTTGCCAGGCACGATACGCTGTCCCGTACGAGCCTCGATCGCGCGTACGATCGAATGAGGGTCAAGATCGCCCGAAAAATCCGCTCGCGCCGCCCGGTCGTTCTCAAGATTAACGTAGACAACCGATTCGAAAAGATCCTGGGCGTACGTTCTGAGCAGATAGGTCTTGCCACACTGGCGCACGCCTTTGACCAGCAAAGGTTTTCTATCAGCCTTGTCTCGCCATTCCCTAAGGAGCTCGTCTGCCTTGCGACGCATACGCAACCTTCCCTCATGAACTTCTGTTTGACAATATTTTAACGCGGATTAATTTGTTTTCAGTTATTTTTCTGCGTTTAAAAAATGTTCTAAACAGCACTTGAGGGAATACCCCCTATCTCTTGGATAAGGATAGCAAGCATTTCCACCAACACCGATTGCCATGCGTTCTTCTTGTCCTTAGGCGAGCTTGCGAGCGAGCTCGCGCACCTCTTCCAACTTGGGCGACGATGCCATGCTGTCGCGCTCGGTCATGCCGCTGATGGTGACAATGCCCTGGTCCTCCCACTTGCAGTACGCACAGGTCGACTTGTACATAGCGATCGCCGCATCATAGACGCCCTCGCTGTGGCTATCGAGTAAAAGGGCCGTCTTGGTGAACGGGAAGCCCGTAGCACCGAAGGCGTATAGGCGATCGATGGCGGCCTTCTCCTGCGCAGTGATATCAAACCAGTAGATAGGCGAAGCGAAGACAACCATATCGGCGTCTTTCAGCGACTCGATCACGTCGGCCATGTCGTCCTTCTGCACGCAGACGCCCTCATGGGTAAAGCAGTACTGACATCCCAGACAACCAGCAATCTTCTTGCTGGCAACGCGGATGACCTCGACCGTATTACCGCCCTCACGCGCGGTCTCAGCAAACGCCTCGACCATGGTGTCGGTATTGGCGCCCTTGCGCGGGCTACCGCTCAACACAACGATATTCATAGGAATCTCCCTTCTTCATGCCGCAGGCGCGCGGCATATTATTTTGTTTTAACCAAAACGAATGGAGTTAATCAATCGCCTCGTTTCAGCTACTCCCACTCTTTAGAAGAATCGTTGCTGGAAGCTTAGTATTGAATCAAGGCACGCCTTTTTTCAGATATTCCTCAAAGAATGCCTTCAGCTTTCCAAACGGAATGATGTCCATCTGATCGTAAAGGTCGGTGTGGCTGGCACCAGGGATAATGAGCAATTCCTTCTTGTCCCCCGTCAGCTTGCCGTACGCGGTTTCGTTGAAATAGCGGGAGTGCGCCTTCTCGCCATGCACCAGCAGTACCGCAGAGCGAATTTCGCCGGCGTACTGCAAGATCGGCATATTCAAAAACGACAGCGAGGACGTCACATTCCAGCCGCCATTGGAGCCAAGGCTGCGGGGATGGTAGCCTCGCGGAGTCTTGTAGTAGGCGTAATAGTCCGCCACAAACTGCGGCGCGTCCTCCGGCAGCGGATCGACCACGCCGCCCGCCAGCGCGTAACTGCCGTTTTTATAATCCTCGGTGCGCTGCGCGTTCAGCGCTTTCCGCTTTTCAAAGCGTGCCTGCTCGGAATCCTCGGCGTCAAAGTAGCCGTTTGCGGTCACGCGGGTCATATCGTACATGGTCATAGCCGCGGTGGCCTTGATGCGGGTGTCGATGGCCGCCGCATTGATTGCCATGCCGCCCCAACCGCAGATGCCGATGATACCGATGCGCTCCGGGTCAACGCTTTCCTGCACAGAGAGGAAATCCACCGCCGCGCAGAAATCCTCGGTGTTAATGTCCGGCGATGCCACATAGCGGGGCGCACCGCCGCTCTCGCCGGTATAGGACGGGTCGAAGGCAATCGCGAAAAAGCCCAGCTCCGCCATTTTCTGCGCATAAAGGCCGGACGTTTGCTCCTTCACCGCGCCAAACGGGCCGCTGACGGCGATGGCAGGCAGCTTGCCCTCCGCGTTCTTTGGCACGTAGACATCGGCCACCAGCGTTATGCCGTATCGGTTGTGGAAGGTCGCCTTGCTGTGCTCGACCTTGTCGCTTTTGGGGAACACCTTGTCCCATTCCTGCGTCAGATTCAACTGTTCCATGCTTAATCCTCCTTGTCAGTCGCTGTAAGGTATTCCTTGTCGTCCACAGGCTCCAACCACTCGTTAGAGCTCTCCTCGCCCGGAACCTCCAGCGCGAGATGGGAGAACCAGCTCTCGGGCGCGGCTCCGTGCCAATGTTTCACACCCGGGGCGATGTTGACCACGTCGCCAGGACGCAGCTCCTGCGCCGGTTTACCCCATTCCTGGTAAAACCCTCGGCCAGCCACGCAGACGAGGATCTGTCCGCCGCCGCTTTTGGCGTGATGGATGTGCCAGTTGTTGCGGCAACCGGGCTCGAACGTCACGTTGTAGACGCCGACCTGCTCGATGGAAAGGGGCGCGAGGTAGCTTTGCCCGATAAAGTACTTCGCAAATGCGTCGTTGGGGGCACCGATAGGAAAGGCCATCTCGTTTTGGTGTCGGGCCTTTGCGTCGGCACCGTCGTCCTCGTCCGCCCAGACCTCCTTCGCCATGCGGAAGGCCGCCCACGCCTTGGGCCATCCCGCATAAAACGCCGCATGCGTAAGGATTTCCGCTATCTCAGCCCTGGTCACCCCGTTGTTCTTTGCGGACATCAGATGATATTGGAACGAGGAGTCCGTCAGTCCCTGCGCCATCAGGGCCACAACCGTCACCACGCTGCGGTCTCGAAGGGAAAGCCCGTCTTCTCGACTCCACACCTCGCCGAACAGCACATCGTCATTGAGCTGTGCGAATTTGGGGGCAAAGTCCCCCAGGGCATCTCTGCCCGCTGTCTGTTTAATCGTCATGTTTGATTCCTCCTGTCGATGGTTTTGAGTACAAAACTGCTTCCGCGCAGCTAAGCAGCGCCTAGACTCCTAAGCCCATTCGTCGCGCCTGCTCAAGAGCGGAATGCCCGGCGATTTCGCACACGCCGTTCACGCCGCCGGCAAATACCGTTCCGGCAAACGTGCGCCTTTGGCGAAAATCCCTTGCGCTCCCGATTTGTATTGACGAAAATGAATGTAATACCTAAACCTGACTTTAGGTCAAGGAATGAATTCGAGATTTATTCGGAGGGGCCATGTACACAATCGGACAGGTGGCGGATATGTTCGGTCTGCCCGTTTCCACGCTGCGCTATTACGACAAGCAGGGATTGTTCCCGGAATTGGAACGGACGTCCGGCATTCGCCGATTCGGCGATACGGAACTCGAGGCGCTTCGGGTCATCGAATGCCTGAAGAAGGCTGGAATGGAGATTAAGGACATCCGACTGTTCATGGAATGGTGCGCGGAGGGCCCATCGACATATCCCAAGCGCAAGGCCATGTTTGAGGAGCGAAAGGCCCACATGGAGTCGGAGATCGCGAACATGAACCGTGCGCTGGATATGTTGAGGTTCAAATGCTGGTACTACGAGCAGACGATCCAAGATGGCAACGAGGATAGAGTGAAGGCGCTGATTCCCGACAATTTGCCGGAAGAAATCAAAGGCGCCTACGAAAACGCACACGCTCGATAAAGCCGTTCGCTATCCATGGGACTCTGGCAAGGAGCTCCTTCCGAACAGAACGAAAAAGAAAGCCTCCGAACCAAAAGGTCCGGAGGCTGTTATTTCCGCTATTCCCACTCGGCAATAGGAGTCACTGGCCAAAAGCTTGTCAACATCAAAACAAGTCCTCAATCTATCGATTCTACGTGAGGCAATGGTCCTCATTTGATGCCCGCACTGTTTGCGCACTAGGGAGCAAAAGAATCTGGCCGCCGCTCAAATAAGATCACCGCCATCTTGCATAAACGACGCCATGTTAAGGTGCCTGACGCCATCCCTTTCCTGCAATAGAGGATCAAGCGTGAACAAGTAGCGCGGATACCCATCCCGGATGTGGTCGAACGGCCTGTACTCGCGCTCCTCGACGCCTCTGTCGGCAATCGACATAGAGACCTGGATGTAGGCGTAAGCATTGCGCCTACGAGCGATGAAGTCACACTCGAGCTTCCCAATACGGCCCACAGAAAGCTCGTACCCGCGCGATGCAAGATAGAGGTAGAGCACGTTCTCCAACGCCGGCCCGTAGTTAATCCTCGCATCCGTGTTCATAGCGAAATAGAAGCCGGGATCAGCCAGGTAGTACTTCTCTTCGCGGATAAGCGATCGCCGAGACTTGAGGTCGAACCTCGAGCAGCGATAAAGGATCTTCGCGTCAACAAGAATCTGGATATACCGATTGAGCGTTTCTCGCTTGATAGGAATCTTCTCGACATCATTGAAGTACGCAAGGAGGTTCTTCAGGTTCGTCGGCGCACCAAAGTTGTTGATGAGATACGTCTGGACGGCATCGAAAACCGAGACATTCTTAATCTTGTTCGAATGTTTGACGTCCTTTTCAAAGATCTCATGAATAACACTCTTGATATAGGTGCGCTTTTCATCCTCGCCCTCATACTCCAACGCTTTGGGAAATCCTCCAAGGGTCAGGTACTCGGTAAACTCTCCCACGAGAAGGTCATTGACAGGCTTGCCGAGAAAACGCTTCATATCGATATATTCCGCAAAGTCGAGTGGGAACACCTCGAACTCGATATAGCGACCCGTCAGCTTTGTAACAAGCTGCCCAGAAAGCAGATATGAATTCGAACCGGTAATGAAGATGGACCAACCGCCATCTGTCCGGTAGCCGTTGATAAGCAGCTCGAATTCCTCTACGTTCTGAATCTCATCGATGAAGAGGTACTTCGTCCCCTCAGTGTCTGCTGGGGTCGACATGTCAATCAGATTTTCGAGCTCATCGGTCGTCTTGACCTTCCTGTTCTCCCGTGAGTCGAGGTCGATATAGATGATGTGGTCGCTCGCTACACCGGATTCCACCAGCTCGTCTGCGATTGATTGCATGAGGCAGGATTTACCACACCTGCGAACACCGGTGATTACCTTGATCATCCCGTCATCGTGGTAGAAACCACGCATTTGCTTCAGATACTTTTCACGTCGGTATATACGCAAGATGCACCCCCCCTTTTTTCAGTGTCAATTTTATCAGTTATGGGGGTACTTTTTTACATTTTATAAAAAATCGTACCGATAACTTATTCCCGCTTAGTTTCGGAAGTCGAGCAGAAGGTCGCGGTAGTACCCGCACTGCGCCCGGCGCGCCTCGATCTCGGCAGGGATACCGTCGGTGAGCGATTTCGTTAGGGTGTCGAAGCGGTCGAGGATGTCGACGACCTTCTGCTGGGTGCCGATGGATGGGGCGGGAATCTCGACCCTCGATAAGTCCACAGGCGCGGCTTCGATTACCTTTTTCGATTTAGCGTATTGCTCTTCAGATCATCGTGGTGTGCTCGTAGCCGCGCTCCACGAGGAGCCGCTCGGCAACGTCGAGAATCTTCTCGACCGTCTCCTCCGGGTACTTATTGCGTGCCACGGGCACCTCCGTCCTTGTTATCGCGATAAACATACCATGAGTGGCGTACGGGTCGAGAAGGGCTGGCGCCAAAAGAGCCCAACGGCCGTTACGGCTTCGTTAGAAACGCGCCCCACCATGGATGGTGAACCCGAAAGGTAAGGCGCGCGGGCACGGCGACTCGGCCCGCACGCCCGGAAGAGAAAGGACGAACCCATGGGTTACATGCTCGAGACGCGCGGGCTCACCAAGCGCTTCGGCCGCGGCGACCAGGCGCAGGATGCCGTGGCCGACGTGAGCCTTCATATCCGCGAGGGCGAGGTGTACGGGCTGCTCGGCCCCAACGGCGCCGGCAAGTCGACAACGCTCAAGATGATCTGCGGGATGCTGCGGCCGACGGCCGGGGAGATCCTCTTTGCCGGGCACGCCTGGCGCCGCGAGGACCTCTACGCAATCGGCAGCCTCATCGAGGAGGCGCCGCTCTACCCCAACCTCACCGCGCGCGAGAACCTGCGCGTGCGCACCACGCTGCTGGGCCTTCCCGAGAGCCGCATAGATGAGGTGCTCGCCGCCGTGGACCTCGCGGACACCGGGAAGAAGCGCGCCGGGCGCTTCTCGATGGGCATGCGGCAGCGCCTGGGGCTCGCGCTGGCGCTGATCGCCCGGCCACGCCTGCTCGTGCTCGACGAGCCCACCAACGGCCTCGACCCCATCGGCATCGAGGAGCTGCGCGACCAGATCCGCGGCTTCGCGGCGGCGGGCACGACGGTGATCGTCTCGAGCCACATCCTCTCCGAGGTGCAGCAGATGGCGGACACCATCGGCATCATCTGCGGAGGGCGCCTCGCCTACGAGGATGCGCTTCGGCCCGGGCAGGACCTCGAGGAACTCTTCATGAGCTTCTGCCGGGAAGGGCGACGAGCACGCGGGGAGGTGGCGGCATGACGGGCGAGAAAGGCGGCCTGCTCGCGGGCCTGCGCGCCGAGGCCCTGAAGTCGCGCCACGCGGCACCGGTTCGCCTGGCCGTACTCATGGCGCTGCCGATGCCGCTGCTCGGCGCGATGCCCTACCGAGGCGTGCAGATCTTCAGCGCGTGGAACTACTGGTACGCGCTCTTCCTGCCCGTGTCTCTCTCGCTCGTGGTGGCGTGCGTCGCGCGGGCGGACGCGCGCACGCGGATGCGGGGGCTTCTGGGCCTGGGCTTCCCGCTTAGGCGCGCCTGGTGGGCCAAGGCGCTCTGGTGCCTCGCGCTCTGCACGCTCTCGAACCTCGTGGTCTTCGGCATCTACCTCGCGGGCTCGGCGTTCTCCTCGCAGGGCCTCACGGCCGCGGGCACGCTCACGACGCTCCTCTGCGCGCTCGCCAACACGGTGACCGCGGCGTGGATGATCCCCGCAGGGCTCTTCCTCACGGCGCGACTCGGCATGCTCGCGGGCATCTTCTGCCCGCTCGCCGCGCAGCTCGTGGGTGGGTTCGCCTGGTCGCTGATGCCGCTGCCGCAGCTCTTTCCGCCGTCGGCGAGCATGGTCATCCCCACGAGCTTCATCCCCGTGCTGCCGAGCGGCGAGCCACTCGCGGCGGACATGGCGCTCGGCGGGGCGCTCACGGCGGACGGCATGCTCACACTGGCGGGCCTTGCGGTCTGCGCGCTCGCGTTCGCCGCGCTCACGGCGGCGGGCGCGGCCTGGTTCGCGCGCTCCGAGGAGAGGTGATGGCCATGACACGACTCTCCGACCCGACGCCACGCATGACTCTCCCGCGGGCCCTGCTCTCCGAGGCCCTGCGCCTGGCGCGCTCCCCGCTCACGGCGGTGCACCTCGTCTGCGGCCTGGCAGCCGGTCTTGCCTGCGGCGAGTACTTCTCCGTAACCCGATGGGACCCGGCGCTGGGCGCTGACGCCTACGCCCAGTTCCTCGGCGCCCTCATGCCGCTCATGTCCGCCATCGTCTGCGGGCTCGCCATGGACGAGGAGCGCGCTGCCGGGCGCCTCGCCAACCTCACGGCGGTCCCCTCGCGCGGGCGCGCCGTCGCGGCGAAGCTACTCGCCCTTGCGGCGCTCGGCGCGGGCGCGCTGGCCGTGGCGCTCGGCGTGTTCGGGGCCGTGCTCGCCGTCGCCGGGCGCCTGCCGCTCGGGCCCGCTCCGCTTGCGGCCGCCTGGGTGGGCATCGTGCTGGGCAGCCTGCCCCTCTACGCGCTGGGGCTCGGCGTGGCCCTGCGCCTCGGCCGCAACGCCGCCATCGGCGCCGGCGCGGCGGGGATGCTCCTCGCGTTCTTCTCAGTGGGCGGACTTGCGCACGGCCTCATGACCGGCGAACTCACCGGTGCCCTGGCGACGCCCCTGAGCTGGGTGCCGCTCGCCTGGCCCGCGCGCCTAGGGTCGCTCGGGGTGGAGGCCTTCATCGACGCCGCACGCGCGGCGGGCCCTCTCCTCACGACTGCGCTCGCTGGCCTCGCGCTCGCCCTGGCAGCCGCCGCCGTCCTTATCGCCTGGTTCTGCCGCTTCGAGGACGGGAGGGCAGATGCGTAGGAAGCCGTTCGCCGTCGTGCTTGTCCTCCTCTCCGCAGCGCTCGTTCTGGGCGGGAATGCCCTGCTCGACGCCGGCTGGGGGTCGGCGCTGCGCTCGATCGCCGACCGCGTGCTGCCTAACCCTGAGATCACCATGTGGGCGCCCGCGCCCGCGGCTGCGCACGGGGCTCTGGACCGCTGAGCGCGGCGCAAGTACAATGCCGACGGGAGTTTCAGGAGGTCGAACATGGCGAGAATACTGGCAGTGGATGATGAGCGGGCGATCCTCGACGCGCTCGCGCGCGTCCTCGGCCGCGACGGCCACGAGGTCGTCAAGGCAGCGGACCCGACGGCGGTCCCGGGGACGGACCTCTCGCGCTTCGACCTCGTACTCTGCGACGTCATGATGCCGGGGCTCGACGGCTTCGAGCTCGTGCGGCAGATTCGCCCGGACTTCGACGGGCCCATCATCTTCCTGACCGCGCGCGTGGCCGAGCAGGACGCCGTGGCCGGCTACGGCCTGGGCGCCGACGACTACGTCCGCAAGCCCTTCGGGGCCGCGGAGCTGCGCGCCAAGGTTGCGGCCCATCTACGCCGTGAGCGCCGGCCGCGCTCGCACGCCCTCTCCTTCGGGGAGGTGCGGATCGACCTCGGGGCGCGCGGCCTCGCCGTGGGCGGCGAGGCCGTGCCGCTCACGCCCACCGAGTACGCCATCTGCGAGTACCTCGCCCGCCACCCCGGGCAGGTCATGAGCCGCGCGCAGATACGCGAGGCGGTGCTCGGCTGGGAGAGCGACGCCGACGACGCGGCCATATCCATGCAGGTCAGCCGCGCCCGGAGAAAACTCTCCGAGGCCGGCGCCGATCCGATCGCGACCGTCTGGGGGATGGGGTACAAGTGGCAACTCTGAGGACCGGGGCGCGAGGTCGCGGGGGCATGCCGCTCTCCTTCGTCATCGCGCGCTACTTCGCCTACGCGTTCGCGGCGGTCGCCATGGCGTGGCTCGCCTCGTTCATGGCGCTCTCCGCGGCGATCAGCGCGGGCTTCGTCTACGAGGCAAGCTGGGGGCCGGCCAATGCGCGCGAGGTCGCGGAGGGTCTAGCACGCGACGGCGTCTGCAGGCAGCAGGACGTGCCGACGGCGTACCGCTACCTCATCCTGAATAAGGACGGATACGTGCTGATGACAGACCTCGAGGGCACGCGGCTCGAGGACGCGACGGAAATGGCCCGTGCGGCACTCATCGCGGATCCGGGCACAGTGGAGATCGAGGGCGGGGGCTCGGGCCTCACCTACGCCGCGTTCCCGCTCAAGGGCGGCGGGGCCTGCGCACTCGTCAGCGAGTACCTGCCGCAGTGGGTCTCGCGCGACCTCGCCGGCCTGCTTCCCAACCCTCAGAACCTCATGCTCGTCGGCGCCGCTGCGGGAAGCGCGCTCGCGCTCGCGCTCGTGGCGCGCCGCGCGAGCCGCGTGATCTCGCGCAAGATGGCGCCGCTCGCGGAGGCAGCAGGGCGCGTCGGCGCGGGGGAGCTCGACTTCGCGGTCGGCAGCACCAACGTGCGCGAGGTGAACGACGTCCTCGCCGCGATGGACGCCATGCGGGCCTCCCTCGCCGAGTCGCTCGAGGCCCGCTGGGCCGCGGAGCGGGGGCAGCGCGAGCAGGTGGCGTCGCTCGCCCACGACCTCAAGACGCCGCTCACCGTGCTGCGCGCCAACGCCGACTTCGTGGCGGAGGAGCTGGAAGACGAGAAAGACGCCGACCTCGCGGCCGCCGCGCGCGACATAGCCGGCAGTGTCGAAAGGCTCGACGGCTACGTGCGCCTGCTCATCGAGGCCTCGCGCGGGTCCGGCGGGGCGGAGAGGGCCCCCATGCGGCCGGCCGAGCTCTGCGAGCAGGTCCTCGCCGAGGCCGCCCAGATCGCCCGGGCGCGAGGCGTGACGCTCGACGCGGCCACGGGCCCCGCTGTTGCGGGCGCGCCCGAGGCCCCGCTCGACCGAACCGCCCTGGCGCGAGCCGCCGCGAACCTCGTGGTCAACGCCGCCGAGCACGCACGCTCGCGCGTGGCGGTCTCCTGCGACGTCGCTGGTGGATACCTCGTCATCGAGGTGTCCGACGACGGACCGGGCTTCTCTCCCGCCGCCCTCGAACGCGGCTGCGAGCGCCTCTTCACAGACGACTCCTCCCGCTCCTCGCGCGACGGAGGCCGCCACTACGGGCTCGGCCTCCACGCCGCCTCCGAGGCCGCAAGCGCCCACGGGGGCTCCATCTCGCTCGCCAACAGCCCCTCGGGCGGCGCGGTGGCCACCATCGCGGTCCCCCTGTGCGGGGCCTGACGACTCAGGCCCTCACACCGGCGTGGCTCGCAACCAAACGCTTCCATCTTGAAACGCGGGGAGTAAATCGCGAAATCGCAGGTGAAAGGGAGTAAAACGGCAAAGAAAAAGCCTCCGTCCCAACCTGGGAACGGAGGCTCGGTTACCGTATTTACTCACCAATGTCGCTGGCGGCTTTGTCGTGACTCTCGCACGAAACAAAACTCAGCGTCACAGTGCGGCACTCAAAAATGCAGGTCAGAACCCTATCAGCCTACTCCCACTCGATGGTCGCGGGCGGCTTGGACGTGATGTCGTAGCACACGCGGTTGGCACCGGGAACCTCGGCAACGATACGACCGGAAATGCGGGCCAGAACATCGTAGGGCAGCTTGGCCCAGTCGGCGGTCATGGCATCGCTGGACTCGACGGCACGCAGGATGATCGGGCGCTGATAGGTGCGCTCGTCGCCCATAACGCCAACGGACTTGATGTCAGGCAGGACCGCGAAATACTGCCAGCAGCTGTGCTCGGAGTTGCGCTCGCCGGTCTGCTCAAACAGGCGCTGGTTGTAGGCGTCGAGTTCCTCGCGCACGATAGCGTCGGCGTTCTTGAGGATCTCGAGCTTCTCCTTGTCGACCGCACCGATGATGCGAATAGCCAGACCCGGGCCCGGGAAAGGCTGACGGAACACGATGTGACCCGGCAGGCCAAGCGCCAGACCAAGCGCGCGGACTTCGTCCTTAAAGAAGTGGTCGAGCGGCTCGATAAGGTCGAAGTGCACGCCCTCGGGGAACGGGATCAGGTTGTGATGGCTCTTGATGGTGGCCGTCTTGCCGCCCGTCTTGCGAGCGCCGGACTCGATGATGTCGGGGTAGATGGTGCCCTGAGCCAGGTACTTGACCGGCTTGCCATCGGTCTCGAGCTGCTGCGCCACGGCGAAGAACTCTTTCCAGAACTGCGTACCGATGATGCGGCGCTTCTCCTCGGGCTCGGTCACGCCGGCCAAAAGCTCGGCATAACGGTCCTCGGCGTGGACGTGGATAAAGTCGACATCGAACTGCTTGGTGAAGACCTCCTCCACCTGCTCGGGCTCGCCCTTGCGCAGCAGGCCGTGGTTGATGAACACACAGGTCATCTGCTTGCCCACGGCGCGAGCGCCCAGTGCAGCCACGACGGAGGAGTCAACGCCACCGGACAGGGCCAGAATCACGCGGTCGTTGCCGACCTTCTCGCGGAACTCGGCCGTCATGGTATCGACCAAGTTGTCCATGCTCCAGTTGGGCTCCAGGCCGCAGATCTCAAACAGGAAGTTGCTCAGCAGCTGCTGACCGTACTCGGAGTGCTTGACCTCGGGGTGGAACTGCGTGGTAAAGATCTTGCGCTCGGGGCACTCCATGGCGGCAACTGGGCACACGTCGGTGCTGGCGGTAACGGTAAAGCCCTCGGGCACCTCGGAAACGGCATCGCGGTGGCTCATCCACACAGTCTGCTCCATGGGCGTGGAGTTAAAGAGCTTGGCGCCTGCCGTGCGCGTGATGGTGGCGCGGCCGTACTCGCCCACCTCGGAGTGGCCGACCTTGCCGCCGAGCGTCACGGCCGTGATCTGATGGCCGTAGCAAAAGCCCAGGACGGGAAGGCCCAGGTCAAAGATGGCGGGATCGATAGACGGAGCGTCCTCGGCATACACGGAAGCCGGGCCGCCGGAAAGGATGAGCGCAGAGGCGTTCATCTCGCGAATCTCGTCGGCCGAGATGTCGCAGGGGACGATCTCGGAATACACGTTGAGGTCGCGGACGCGACGGGCAATGAGCTGACCGTACTGCGCACCAAAGTCGAGTACGAGGACCTTTGCGGAAGCCTTTTGATCCATGGTTCCCCCTCTTGTTGGCGGGGAGCCGGTGCCCACCCGCGTGAATGAACGAAAATAACCTCCATAGTGTACACGTTATATGGGGTTTCTCGCCCCTCGCAGCCATCAGCGCACGGCAAACGCACGACCTGGGCTCCTATTTGGCGGCAATTGAAGTGTTACCAAACGTTACAGATGATGTAATACGTTTGAACATTGGACGCCCTGTGCCACAATACTGCCGAACGACTCCGCCTCTGCGGCGGCAAATACGATAGGAATACCAGCATGAAGCGCATCCTTCTCATCGCCACGGGCGGCACCATCGCATCGACCGAGGACGGCAACGGCCTCTCCCCCGCCCTGACCGGTGAGGAGCTCGCCCAGAGCGTCCCCGAGATCTCGGGCCTCTGCGAGCTCGACGTCGTGCAGCCCATGAACATCGACAGCACCAATATGCGTCCCAGTGACTGGATGCGTATCCGCGACGTCATCGTCAAGGGCTATGCCGACCACGACGGATTCGTGATTCTACACGGCACCGACACCATGAGCTACACCGCGGCGGCGCTTTCCTATCTGATTCAGGACAGCCCCAAGCCCATCGTGCTCACCGGCTCGCAAAAGCCCATGGGCAATCCCTTTACCGACGCCAAGCTCAACCTGTACCAGAGCCTGCTCTATGCGCTCGACGAGCATTCGCACGATGTGTCGATTGTGTTTGGTGGCGTCGCCATTGCCGGCACGCGCGCCCGCAAGCAGCGCACCATGAGCTTTAACGCGTTCATTAGCGTCAACTATCCGCCCATTGCCTACATCCGCAACGACCGCATTGTGCGCAACGGGCTTCACGGCACCCATCAGGGCGAAAACCCGGTGCGTTTCTACGACAGTATTGACCCGCGCGTGTTTGTCCTTAAGCTCACGCCCGGCGTGAACCCGGGCATCCTGGACGCCCTAGCCGATAGCTACGATGCTGTAATTCTTGAGACCTTTGGCATTGGCGGTATTCCCGAGTTTGGCGAGTCCGGCGAGTCATTCCAAGAGGCAATTTTCCGCTGGGTCGATTCGGGTCGCACCGTCGTTATGACCACGCAGGTCCCCGAGGAGGGCCTTGACCTGGGTGTTTATGAGGTCGGTCGTGCCTACGCCGATCATCCGGGTATTTTGCGCGGCGATGACATGACCACCGAGACGCTCGTAGCCAAGACCATGTGGGCACTCGGCCAGTCACGTGATGCGGCCGAGATTCAGCGCCTGTTCTACAGCCAAGTCAACCACGACCGTATCCCAATGGCGTAATCTCTAAGGCAGCTCCACTTATCGCAACCTTAAACGACAGGTGGTCCCCCTCGGGCCGTGCAAAAATCGGAGTATTCTGCAATTTTTCCGCCGGAGGCATAGAATCGGCCGATTGTTAGACGAACTTTTAGGACGTAGGTTCCGGCTAGTAAATATTTATTCCTCATTTTTATTTAGTATGTGGATTAACTACTGCCAAAAAGGCAAAGCCAGCCGCTCGGGATACCATCTACGGCCGAACTGGTGCTGAATACTCGCGATTTTGCACATCGCAACCAGGGGGACCCGCCCAAAGAGCGTCAAATACAGCGGGGGAACGCCCTATTCGATGCCCTCGAGAAGCTCTGACACCGTCATGCCGAGTGCGGGCGCGATCTTAAATAGAACCTTGAGCGTGAAATTTGCCGTCCCATCTTCGATTCGGTCGAGGTAGGGGCGGCTGATTCCTGTCGCCACACAAAAATCAACCTTGGAGATACCAAGGTCCCTGCGTGTCTCTTCGACCCGCCTGCCAAGAATCTGTTTCGCACGTTCGTCCATGCAGCCGAGTTTGAAATGGAGCCGAACATAAACGTAAACTATAGTTTACGTTTTCCCGAATACACAGGAGTTTTCTATGTCGGGTTCTTCGGTCCGCATGTACCGAGCCACGCTTCGCACAAACAGCGCACCGCCCAAGCTCGTCGTCGTTGAAGCTGAATGCCTTTCGTCCGATGAGCGCACAGCATTTACATTGCTATCAAGTCGCGTCGCCGCCGTTCTGGTCCCCTGCCCGACGCAAGGCGAACTTGCCATCCAATGCCAAGCGCACAGCTGCTCGCTCAATCAGACTGCCGCAATCGCAACCAGCCAGCGTGGCCTGCCCCTTCTCCTGGAAACCGGCATCGCACTCGCCCTTCGCGGCGCCGGATACGAAAACGAGACCGCCGCCGACATGGTCTTTAAACCACGATCGAGCGGCGGCCTCGCAGCAGCCATCGAATATGCTTGCAGGCTCGTTGCCTAAAAGGACAAGCTAGAAACCAAAGCCAAAGCCCGTTCCGGTAATCGCCGAGTACATAAAGTAAACGTTGATCACGTTGAGGAACACACCCGTGATGCAACCGTTGCGCAGGTAGCGTTCGCACACGATGCGCGCCATGGCGGCGGAGTCATCATTGTTTTTGGCTTGACGTCCCGCCGTAAAGTATGTCGCCACGCTCAGCAGCAGGTTGAGCACCGGTAGCGCCAGCAGCTCGTAGCTCTTGCCCCATCGCGTCACCTCGCCGGCTGCGTTAAACTTCGTTGCCACCTCGGGGCCAATGTTGGGGATTACAAACGCTGCGACCACCAGCGGAAGCACCGCAAGCACCAGCAGTGCGATGCCCATGTAGCCGGCTTTTTTGCCATATTTGAACATATGCGTCGTCCTTACACGTTAAAGCGGAAGTGCACGACGTCGCCATCGGCCATGACATAGTCCTTGCCCTCAATACGCAACTTGCCGGCGGCCTTGGCGCCCTGCTCGCCGCCGAGCTCGATGTAGTCGTCGTAGCCAATGACCTCGGCCTTAATAAAGCCGCGCTCAAAGTCGGTGTGGATGACGCCGGCAGCCTGCGGGGCAGTCGCGCCTTGGCGAACCGTCCAGGCCTTGACCTCCATCTCGCCAGCCGTAAAGAACGACTGCAGGCCGAGCAGCTTGTAGGCGGCCTGCGCGAGCACGTCCAGGCCGGGCTGCTCCAGGCCAAGGCTCTCCAGGTAGTCGGCGGCATCCTCGGGATCGAGCTCGGAAAGCTCGGCCTCGATCTTGGCGCAGATGGGCAACGGCTTGACACCGTCGATGGGCGCCAGGTCCTCGTTGAGCATGTCCTCGTCCACGTTGGCCACATACAAGATAGGCTTCATAGTGAGCAGGAACAGGCCCTTTGCAGCGGCGCGCTCCTCGTCGGTCATCTCCATGGACGCGGCGCGCTTACCCTCGTTGAGCCAGGCAAGCAGGCGCTTGGCGACCTCAAACTTGGGCATGAGCTCCTTGTCGCGCTTGGCCTCCTTCTCGAGCTTGGGCAGCTGTTTCTCAAGCGTGCCCATGTCGGCCAAGATGAGCTCGGTCATGATGGTGTCGGCATCGCCGGCGGGATCGACAAACTCGCCCGTGCGGCCCACCTCACGCATGACGTTGGGGTCCTTAAAGTAGCGCACGACCTCGCAGATGGCGTCAGTCTCGCGGATGTTTGCCAAGAACTGGTTGCCCAGACCCTCGCCCTCGTTGGCACCCTTCACCAGGCCAGCGATGTCGACGAACTCGACCGTAGCCGGCACAATGCGGCCCGGGTTGACGATGTCGGCAAGCTTTTGCAGGCGGCTATCGGGCACATCGACGATACCCACGTTGGGGTCGATCGTGGCGAACGGGTAGTTGGCGGCAAGGCCGGTCTTTTTGGTAAGCGCGGTGAACAGCGTCGACTTGCCCACGTTGGGCAGGCCCACGATACCGATGGAAAGGGACACGACAGCTCCTTTTGGTACAGGTACTTCAAACCGTATAAGTATAGCGCCGCCGCAGCATCCGGGCGAATCCGGACACCGCGGCGGCGCAAATGAAGCAGAGATGCGTGAGAGTTCGAGACAGCAGTCCTTACTTAAGCTCGGGCCAGAAATCCTTGTTGGCCTCGATGAGCTCGTCCAGGATCTGCTTAGCAACACTTGCCGAAGGAATGGTCTTGGAGAGCGTGAGTGCCTGCCAGAGCTTCTGGTAGCTGCCCTCGACCCAAGCCTGGACAACGAGCTTCTCGACGGAAACCTGCTGCTCCATCAGGCCCTTCTGGAACTGCGGAATCGGGCCCTGGCAGATCTTCTCAAAGCCGTTGGAACCGACGATGCAAGGCACCTCGACCATGGCCGTCGGGTCGAAGTTGGGCACAGCGCCATCGTTGGGGACGATCAGCAGGAAGCGCTCGAGCGTATTCTCGGCCAGTGCGCAGGCAAGGTCGACGATGTAGTTGGCATGTACATCTGGCTCAAAGCCGCCGTCCTTGGCAGTACCCTTGGCGATGATGTCGCGGCAAGCGCCAAAGACCTTCTTCTCGCGGCCGTCCATAACCTCATTGGCGCGAGTGTAGTTGGGGTCAGACGTCTCGACGACATAGTCCGGGTACAGGTAGTACTTGAGGTAGGTGTTGGGAATCGTCTCGGGATCGACAGCATAGACATCCTTGGCCTTGCCGAAGGTGTGAATCCAGCTCTCCTCGACGTGCTGCTCCTTACCGGCCTCGTGCTCAATGCCGTCCAAGTAGCCGTTCTTTGCCATGTGCTCCTTGATCTGCGGCATGAGGTCGTTACCCTCCTTGTCGTAGATCTTGCTCCACCAACCAAAGTGGTTGAGGCCGTAGTAGCTGTACTGCAGCTCGCGACGATCCTTGATGCCGCACATACGGCTCATCTTATCCATGAGGTCGATCGGCATGTCACAGATGTTGATGATGCGGCTGTTGGGACGCAGCACGCGGCAAGCCTCTGCGACGATAGCCGCGGGGTTGGAGTAGTTGAGCATCCAGGCGTTGGGGCTGTACTTCTCCATGTAGTCCAGGATCTCGATGACACCGCCGATGGAGCGCATACCGTAGGCGATGCCGCCGGCGCCGCAGGTCTCCTGACCAACGCAGCCGTACTTGAGGGGGATCTTCTCGTCGAGCTCGCGCATGGCGTACAGACCCACGCGGATGTGAGCAAGGACGAAGTCAGTGCCGGTAAAAGCGGTTTCGGGGTCGGTGGTGTAGTTGAACTCAACCTCGGGTGCGTTCTCGTGGAAGTAGATCTCGCACGCCTTGGCAACGATCTCCTGGCGCTCGGCGTTGTTGTCATAGAAGGTCACCTTGTTGACCGGGAAGCGGTCGCGCTCCTCGAGCAGCATCAGGGCAATGCCCGGGGTGAAGGTGGAGCCACCGCCGGCAATGGTCACGGCATAGTTCTTCTTGGACATGATGTCCTCCTCATTCTGGCCGCTTGCTCAATCCGTCCCCGCACGCGGCCTTGCGCGGTTTGGAATTGTTACCTAGAAGTGGAGTTTTTTATCTCTAGAATCGGCCTTGCGGTGCATACCGGCTCTGCAAGGCCGATTGTTTCGATGGACGATGGTTTACAGAAGACTCTCGAACTTCAGAAGACTCTCGAACTTCTCGCGAACCTGCGGGACGGTAAGGCCGATGATGACCTGGATTGACTGACCTTGGACCACCAAGCCATGCGTACCGATCGCCTTGAAGGAAGCCTCGGGTGCAACGACGCTCTTGTCCTTGACGTTAACGCGCAGACGGGTAGCGCAGTTAGTTACATCGATGATGTTATCCGTGCCACCGAGCAGATCGAGGATCTTCTCGGCAAGCACCAAGCGCTCATCATCTTTACTCTGGGCGACCGATTTGCCAGCAGCAGCACCGCCCTGCTTTTGCTTGTAGTCGGCCTTGGACTTGAGCTCGACCTCAACATCGTCATCCTCGCGACCGGGGGTCTTAAAGTCGAACTTGACGATCAGGAAACGGAAGACCACGACCCAAAGGGCGGTAAAGCACAGACCGACAAGGATGGAGATGGCGTACTGCAGACCGTGTGCGGCCCAAAGGGGCAGCCAGTCCCACGAGAGCATCGAGATGATGCCGCCGTCGAAGATGCCCACGACGCCAAGGAGGTTTTGAGCCATGCAGCCAAGCGCTCCGAGCACGCAGTGGACGACGAACAGGCCGGGCGCGATGAACAGGAAGGTGAAGTCAAGCGGCTCGGTGATACCGCAAAGCATAGCGGTAAGGGTGACGGGAATGAGCAGAGCCTTGACGCGCTGCTTGCGCTCGGGTTTGGCGGTCATATAAAACGCAATGGCGACGCCAAGCGAGCCGAAGACCTTAGTCCAACCAGGGCAGGTATAGGCAGCCCAGGGTGCGGCATCCTTAAGAGCAATGCTCGGATCGGCAGCCAGTTGGGGCAGGATGTTGGCCCAAGCAGCAAAGATGCCGCCGTTGACCGCCGCGTTGTCGTAATAGAACGGCGTATAGATAAAGTGGTGCAGGCCTGTAGGGATCAGCACGCGCTCGAAGAAAGCAAAGACACCCACGCCAAACGTACCGGCGGAAAGGATGAATCCCTGGAAGGCAGAGATAGCAGCCTGAACATGCGGCCACACCAGGCAGGCGATAAGAGCGACCGGAACCATAACGAAGAAACCGATCATATAGATGAACACGGAGCCCGAGAACACGCCCAGCCACTCAGGAAGTTCGGTGTCGAAGTACTTGTTGTGAAGCATCGTGGCGATACCTGAAATGATAAGCGCGCCCATGATGCCCATATCAAGCGTTTTGATGCTTGCGATAGTGGCAAGACCAGTACCGCTGCCCGCCTCGACAGAGTAGTCGACCCCAAAGACAGGGCCCCACTGCCCCAAGATTGTGCTTACAAAGTAGTTGAAGGTAAGGTAGATGGCCAAAGCCTCCATGCAGCAGCGAGCGTTCTGCTTGTTCGCGAGCGAGATTGGCAACGCTACGCAAAACAGCAACGGCATCTGGTTAAAGAGCGTCCAACCACCCTGGAGCAGCACATTCCAGCAATCAAACCAAAGATGACCCGCAGTGGCCATCTCGCCAAAGATCGCCTCGGTGGTAAACAACGTACCCAGGCCGACGACGATTCCGGAAAATGCGAAAAGAATTGCAGGCGTGTACATTGCACCGCCGAAACGTTGTATCTTTTGCATCATGACGGGGAATCCCCCTCTCTTCATTCGGAGCGGCTGCGGTTTTGGCTTCACTCGAGACCGCAGACGCGCCGTTTGCGTGTACCTCGTGCAATAGGACGGGTGGGCCCGCTTCCCTGACTTCTTGCGCTTCTATTTTTATCATATCACTTATCTAGACAAGTTAATACGGTTTCCATGTTCGGTCAGCGGTCGATATTTGACGGTGAACGGTTTATTTCAAAGGTTTTGCCTGTTATTGCCTGTTTGTCTAAAACTTCTAAAACAAAATATTTATCGACTTGTCTAGATAGGCTTGTATAGGGATGTTTGCATACCTATACTTCATTACAACATTCACCGCCACGTTAAGGAGTCACCATGAAAAGCGCGGTCTTCTATGGAAAGCACGACCTCAGAGTCGAGGAATCGGCAAAGCCGGCCGTGGGCAGGCGCGACGTTCTGATCAACGTCAAAGCTTGCGGCGTCTGCGGTACCGACGTTCATATCTATGAAGGCGACAAGGGTGCAGCCGACGTTACCCCGCCTACGATCCTTGGTCATGAGTTTGCGGGCGTTGTCGAGGCCGTAGGCAGCGACGTCACCGACTTTAAACCGGGCGATCGCGTGTGCATTGACCCAAACCATCCCTGCGGCTGCTGCGAACCCTGCCGTGACGGAATCAACCACTACTGCGAGCATATGACCGGCTACGGCACCACCGTTAACGGCGGCTTTGCGGAGTACTGCTCCGTCGATATGCAGCAAGTCTACAAGTTGGGCGATCACACCAGCTTTGAGCAGGGTGCTATGACCGAGCCCGTCGCCTGCTGCCTGCACGGCATCGATATGTGCAGCATCAAGCCCGGCAGCACAGTTGTCGTTATCGGCGGCGGCATGATCGGCCTGCTCATGATGCAGCTTGCCAAAAACGCCGGCGCCACCAAAGTCGTCTTGCTCGAGCCTGTCGAGGGCAAACGCGAGGTTGCACTCAAGCTCGGCGCCGATCTGACGATCGACTCCATCCACGAGGACGTCCCGGCCCGCCTGAAGCAGGAGGGCGTCGGCAACGTCGATGTCGTTATCGAGTGTGTTGGCAAGCCCGTCACCATCGAGCAGGCCATCCAGATCGCCGGCCACAAGGCTACGGTCATGATGTTCGGCCTCACCAAGCCCGATGAGACAATCACCGTCAAGCCCTTCGAGGTCTTCCAGAAGGAGCTTGTGCTCACCTCGTCCTACATCAACCCTTATACGCAGCGTCGCGCGCTCGAGCTCATCGACTCTGGCAGGCTCGACGTATCCTCGATGGTCGCAAAGGTAGCTTCCCTCGATGAACTCGGCGCCATCCTGTCAGACCCGGCCCTGCGTGCCATGGGCAAATATATAATCGACCCCAGCAAGTAAATCGATTGACACCTGCGCGGGCGGCCCTCATCCGTCGTTCACGCGCCCAGCTCTAGGAGACCGTCATGGCGCGAGCCATCTTCCAAACTATTTATGACAACGTGAAGCAGTCGATTGACGACGGCACATACGCCTATCAGAGTTATCTGCCTTCGGAGACTGAGCTCACGCAGCTGTTTGACTGTTCACGCATGACGGTCCGTCGCGCCATCTCGATGCTTGCGGCAGATGGTTACGTGCTCCCCCAGCAAGGCAAAGGCATGCGCGTCATTCGCAACATCAGTGACGAGAAGAGTCGTGGTGGCGGCGGACTCGAGACCTTTAAGGAAATCGCGACCAGCCGAGGCTTTGAGCTCAAGACTGTCACCACCGTCTTTGAGCTCCTCGTCTGTAGCAAGGCACTCTCCGGGATTACCGGGTTTCCCGAAGGCTGTGAGCTCACACGCGCCAAACGCATTCGTTATGCAGACGGACATGCCGTGTGCTCCGACGACTCCTATTACCTAAGCTCACAGGTACCGGGACTGACACCCGAGATTGTCAACGATTCGATTTATCGTTACCTCGAAGAAGACCTTGGCATTAAGATTGCCACGGGCAAACGCGATGTAACGATTGAGCACCCCACGCCCGAAGATGCGCGCGTGCTCGATCTCGACGACTTTAACGCACTCGCCGTTATACGCGGGCAGACCTACAACGCCGACGGCATCCTTATGGAATACACCGAGACAAAACAGGTCCCCGGGTTCTTTTTGCTCCATGAAACCGTGACGCGCAACGGTACCGGTCGAACCGGCCACCAAAGCAGCATGAACTAACCATTTATTAGTTGCGGTGGAATAGTTCCTAGAATGGCCAGCTTAAGGGCAAAACAGGAACTATTCCACCGCAACTTTTTTGGCCGGTGGGGCAGTACCTGTCCCACCGGCCATCATTTACGTTCTTTTAGCTAGTCTGCGAGCTTCTCCACCTGATCGAGCATCTTGTCGAGCTTGGCCTTTGCTTCGGCCTTGACCTTCTCAGCTTCTTCATGAGCCTTCGCCTTCTGGGCGGCCTTTTCCTCGGCCTCGGGATCGACGACCACCAGGTTGGATGCATCATGCTCAACCAACTTAAGCGCATGCTCGGGACACACCTTGACGCAAGCTCCGCAACCTAGGCAATACGTGGACTCCAGTGCAAAGCGACCGCTTCCCACCAAATCGCAGGCGAACGTGGGGCATACATTGACGCACTCGCCGCACGACGTGCACTTGTCAAAATCGCACTCCGGCGTGCTCACCTGCATGTTCTGGGCAAGCTCGGGGTGGTTTTGCAGCGTCGAGAGCACCAGCTGCCGCCCGTGCGTGAGCGAACGGCGACGCTTGGTCGTCGTGGTGCCGCACATGGTGTTGAGCGTGCGCTCCAGCTGGGTAATCTGATGGCGATGGGCCTTGAGCTTTTGCGTCACCGAGGCCAGCGCCGCCGTCGCCGGATTGAGCTTGGTCACCGTCAGGCCCGTGGTGCGGGCGATCTTTTCCATGTACTCCTTGCGCTCGTACTCGCGGCGCTTATGGCATTTGAGGCTCTTGGAGTCGACCTCCAAGCCCATACCCGTGCCGGACCACTCCTCGGCCTTCGCAATCGCCTCGCCCAGAATGTCCTCACCGCCGGTGTTGCGGCATTTATCGCACACGCCCAACGGCAGGTACACACTCACGTTGGGATAGTCTGCCAGTACCGAGAACCAGGTCTCGGCCGTAATATCGCCCACGCAGGCAACGACGACTTCGTTCTCGCGCGGCATGCGCTTAAGGGCACGCGTGCAGGTGACGTAGGCGGTCTCGTGGCTCGTAGCCGCCGAGACAATGTCGTCGTAGACGTTTTTGGGCGCCAAGCGCGGCGAGATGATTGCCTCGGTCGGACAGGCAGCGGCGCACAGGCCGCACTTGCGACAGGAGTCGAGGATCTCGATGGCGTCTTCCTCGACCTCGATAGCGTTGACCGGGCACACGTCCATGCACGCGGTGCAGCCGCTCTTTTCGTTTTTGCAGGTCAGGCACGGAATGGTGTTACCGCGCGGACGCTCCTTGTAGTCGGCAGGATTCCACTGCGGCGCCGACGGATCGAGTGCATCGGTCACACCGCCAAGCGGGTTTTTAAGAAAGTCGAAACCCTTGCTGATCTCGATAATGTCATCAAACAGATCGTGTTCCTGCGCCATGCGCGGCCCCTCCCTGAGCAGTGCAAACAAGCAAGAGATAATGATACGCTATCGGCCCACGCCTCGGGCAAATTACACGCGGAGCATCTTTGCAGCAAATAGCCCATGGCCTATCGCCGTCTCGATTGCACAAGGTCAATCAAGCGCCAAACTATGCCTCGCACATGAGCTGCACGAGTTTTTGTTTGGTCACCTTGGCCTGTTCGTTAGCCATATTGCGCTCGTTTCTAAAGACCGCATTTGCAACACCCTGCAGATCGGCATCGGAAATCTCGCCAAGACCCAGCTCCTCGAGCGTCGTCGGCAGACCAACGCGCTGGCAAAACTCGAGCACCTGATCAAGCTCGGGCGCACGCTCCAGGCGCAGCTGCACCACCAGGCCAAATGCCACGGCCTCACCATGCATGGCCTTGCACTCGGGCAGAATCGTCAGGCCGTTGGCGATAGCATGCGCCAACGCCAAGCCGCCGCTCTCAAAGCCGACGCCCGAGAGCAGAATATTGCACTCGATCAGGCGCTCAACCGCCGGCGATATACGGCCCTTTTTGAGATCGCGCTTGGCAGCGACGCCGCACTCCATAAGCGTGTCATAGCAGGCACGAGCCGCAACCAAGGCCAAGTGTCCCGGTGCGCCACCGTGCTCGTTGGCGCCGTGCGCCGCGGCGCACGAACGCGCCTCGAAGTACGTTGCCAGCGCATCGCCCATACCAGCGACCGTCATGCGCAGCGGGGCTGACGCGACCACGTTGGTATCGACCACGACCAGGTCTGGATTCTTCTCGAGCATCAGATAGCGGTCGAACGACCCATCCTCGTGATACAGCACCGAAATCGCGCTGCACGGACCGTCCATCGAAGCCGCCGTGGGGCATACGCACAACGGCAACTCGGTATAAAACGCAACGGCCTTGGCGATATCGAGCATTTTGCCGCCGCCAATACCCACTACCATGTCGCAATACTCGGCCTGGGCTTCCTTAGCCATTTCGAAAACGGCCTCTTCCGTACACGGACCGTCATAAATCTTAAAGAACGGCTCGCTTAGATCGTCGTCCAGAAATCCATCGACGATCTGTCTGCACAGCCGATCCTCGGTGCCCTGGTCAAACAAGACATAGGCAGCGCAGCCCAACCATGACAAATACTTGCCTTGACGCGACAGTTCGCCCGGCCCCTGAACATACCGGCCGGGACCGCCGTAAACCACAGGAAGCGCCATACGAGAATCCGCCCTTCATCAAACAACGATTGGTGCAAAGTAACCTGACCCCTTTGCACCATAGCAAAAAGGGGCAAAGCCATCTGTTGGCTTTGCCCCTTCCTTAGCTTGATTTACTCATCCATGAGATAGTAGTGACCCAGTGCGTCGGCACCCAGAATGGCGTTTGCAACCATCTCGGGCGTCACCTCAAACGGCATGTTGCACATGGTGTCATCGGGTGCGCAGGCGGCCTCGGCAACAATCATGGCCTGCTCGCGCGTAAGCTCGGCAACGCCAAGTTCCTTCATCGTGACCGGCAGGCCCAGCTCAATGCAGAAGCCCAAGACTTCCTCGAGTTTCTCAGTCGGAGCATCCTCGAGTACCAGCTGGACGATAGTGCCAAAGGCGACCTTCTCGCCGTGATACATGCCGTGGCACTCGGGCAGCATCGTCAGGCCATTGTGGATGGCATGAGCAGCAGCAAGGCCCGAGCTCTCAAAGCCGATGCCGGAGAGCAGCGTGTTTGCCTCGATGATATGCTCGACGGCAGGCGTGAGCGCACCCTTCTCCAGCGCGACCTTGGCCTTAACGCCATCGGCCATAAGCGTCTCGTAGCAGAGCTTGGCAAGCGCCAGACCGGCCATGCCGCCCTTGCCGCCAGCGCAGGTGCCGCCGTCGGCATCGTGCGTTGCCTGGGCCTCGAAATAGGTTGCGAGCGCATCGCCCATGCCGGAAACCGTCAGGCGCACCGGGCTCGCCGCGATAACCGTCGTATCCATAAGGACAATATTGGGGTTTGCCTTAAGGAAGAGGTACTTGTCGAACTGGCCGTCATCGGTATAAAGCACCGAAAGCGCCGAACACGGGGCATCGGTCGAAGCAATGGTGGGGCAAATGATAACCGGGGACTCCAGGTAGTAGGCGACGGCCTTCGCGGTGTCGAGGATCTTGCCGCCACCGACGCCGACGACGATATCGCAACCGTTGTCGCGAGCGAGCGCAACCAGGCGATCGACCTCGCCCTTGGAGCACTCGCCGTTAAAATCCTCAAACAGCAGCTCGGCCTTAGCCTCGGCAAAGCCGCCCTCGATCTTGGCACCGACGCGCTTCTTGCCCGAAGGCGTCACGATGACGAGGGCCTTAGCGCCGAGCGGCTCGACATAGGAGCCGAGCTTGGCCAGCTCGTCCGGACCCTGGATGTACTTGCTGGGGCTATTGAAAATTGCAGCCATAACTATCCCATTCTCTAAAAGAAAAAAGAAAGGGGCTCCGTACAGATACGTGCGGAGCCCCTCGTTACGATAACAAGAGTCGATTAGAAATCGATGTCGGTGTCGTAGTAGCAGGCCTTGAGGATCTTCTCGAAGTCGGCAGCCTTGGTCTCACGCGGGTTCTCGGGCGTGCAGGCGTCCTGCTCGGCGTTCGCGGCAATCTCGGGCAGCTTGGCGAGGAACTCCTCCTCGGAAACCATCTGCGGGTTCTCGGCGTCGACCTTCACGCCACCATTCGCGTAATCCTTGATGGACTGCGGAATGTTGAGCTGGTCGTTGAGGTCGCGGATCTTCTGGACGAGCGCAGCGATGAGCTCCTCGTTGGTCTCGCCGGGAAGGTGCAGGATCTCCTTGGCCACGTAAGCGTAACGCTCGGCAGCACGGGGATCCTTGGAGTTCCACTGGATGACCTTGCCCAGGTACATGGCGTTAGCGGCACCGTGGATGATGTGGCCGTTCTCGAAGGCAGCACCGGTCTTGTGAGCCATGGAGTGAACGATGCCGAGCAGGCCCGAGGAGAAGGCGATACCGGCGATGCACTGAGCCTCGTGCATGTGCTGACGGGCCTCATGGTCGCCAGCATAGGACTTGGGCAGCCACTCGACGATCTCGCGGATGCCGTGCAGAGCGTTGGCGTCGGTGAACATAGAGGCGCAGGTGGAAACGTAGGCCTCCATGCAGTGGGTCAGAGCATCCATGCCGGTGTGAGCGCACAGCTTGGCGGGCATGGTGTAGGTGAGCTCGGGGTCGACGATGGCGACATCAGGGGTGATGTTGAAGTCGGCCAGCGGGTACTTGATGCCCTTTTCGTAATCCGTGATGACGGAGAATGCGGTGACCTCGGTAGCAGTGCCGGAGGTAGAGGAAATGGCGCAGAAGTGAGCCTTCTGACGCAGCTCGGGGAAGCTGAACGGCTGGATAATGTTGTCGAAGGACTCCTCGGGATACTCGTAGAAGACCCACATGGCCTTAGCGGCATCGATGGGCGAACCGCCGCCGATAGCAACAATCCAGTCGGGCTCGAAGTCGCGCATAGCGGCTGCGCCCTTCATGACGGTCTCGATGGAGGGATCGGACTCGACGCCCTCGAACAGCTTGACCTCCATGCCGGCCTCTTTGAGGTCGGCCTCAACGTCCTGCAGGAACCCGCCGCGGCGCATAGAGCTGCCGCCAGAAACGATGATGGCCTTCTTACCCTTGAGGTTCTTCACCTCGTGGCGAGCGCCCTCACCAAAGTACAGATCGCGAGGATTGGTAAAACGTCCCATACTGTGCCTCCTAAACAAGCCCCTCTTAGACTTGCGTATATAACGGAGCACCCAATTGGCTCCGTTAGGACCGGTTTGCGCGTTGCCGGCGATGACAATGCGCGATGTCTAAACGTCTCAACGCTCAGACAAACACTATTTTACCGTTCTGGTTGGTCAGTTATTCACCTAAAGCCGCCAATGATGAAACGTTTTTTCTATCCCTGAAGACCCTTGTGCGGCATCCATACTCCCAAGCTGGGCAAACGTTTTATCAAGGTTGACTACATATCCCGGGCAGGACCGTGCCCCTCCAAAATATGCACCGTTCGCCGCCAAAAATCGACCGTTTGCGGCACCGTGATACCACTCGGTCGTCCAAGGTGCCGACATTTGTGCGACATCCGTCTTCGTGGTGCAAAGGTGCAAGTCCAAGTGCGGCACCCCCGGTGTGCCACATGCGGGTAAACTAGAACCTTATATAGAAACATTTGAACCCTAACCGCAGCAAAGGAGGCCCCATGGCATTCGATCCCATTCAAGAGGATTGCCATCGCCTCGTTCTTGAGGCCTTGCGCCGCGACAATATCCCGCTCACCGACGGTGCCGCCGTAGAGCGTCTGATGGAACAATTCACCCGCAACCCCGCACCGCTCATCGTGCACGACCGCGACCGCGCCGGGCACCTCATTGCCAAGGTGGTCGAGGCTGTCGACTACCGCATTCCCTTTATCCCTGACGATACCCAGGCAGAGCAAGAAGAGGCAGCTGCCGAGAACATGCTCCGCGAGGCAGCCGCGCTCGACCCGACCAACTGGGACGCTCAGCGCATGCTGACCGCCCTCACCGCCGGCTCCAACGAGGAATACGTGCAGTATCTGGTGTCCAAGTGCGACGAAGTGGAGCACGATCTGGCGCTCAAGACCGCCTCGGCGCAGGACCCCTACGAGCGTGAGGCCGCAGGCGACCTTATGCGCCGCCCCTACCTGCGCTGGCTTGCCGCCTTGGCATCGCGCGCGCTCATTAGCGGACGCTACCGCATGTCGCTCGAAGCCGCGAATCGCAGCTTGGACTTTGCGCCCAACGACCCCGCTGGTGTCCGCCACACCGCGATGCTCGCTATGGCAAAGCTCGAATACCCCGCCGAGGAGCTCAAGCGATTTCGCTCTGCCCACTCCGTCCCCTATCTCGCCAGCACGCCGCTGCGTCGTCGTCCCAAGGACGCGGAGCGCGACTTGGACCCATGGACGCTCATCGCGCTGATGAGCGCTGCCTGGCGCGAGCTGGACTACGAGGGCGCCGAGCACTATTTGCGCATCCTCGCACGCTCGTGCCCGCACGCGGCCGAGGCGCTCTACTTCCAAACCGAGTTTCCCGATGGCGTCTATGCCCGCGTCAACGTGGGTGTGGGCTCCACCGACGAGCTCGTCCTTGCGCTGTCCGAGGCGACGCCGGTACTGCAGGAGGGCCTGGGCGCCCCCGACAACGCCAGCTTCGCCGCCTGGGTCGCTACCAACGATATCGTGCGTTCCCAAATCGATGAGCGCATACTGCGGGCGGCCGAGCAGGGTTTGCCGTTTAAGGGAGGAGACCTCTAATGGATCCGAGCGTCTACATCCCCGCCTACCTGGAGCGCACCTATCTGGCGTCGCACCCCGAACTCACCGATGCAGCACGCGAGCTTGTCCATAACGACGTGAGCGTCAACCCTCATAAGTATGCGCAGACCGAGCATGCTCAGGCACTGCTGTCCTACGCCGGTGTTCATCGCCACCTGCTCGACGAGCTCCATCGCATCGAGGATATGGGCAGCGACGAGGAGTTCGAGCAGACGCGCAATCGTCTGTTCGACGACATGCGCGATGAGCTGCTCAAGATTGTCCGCGTCGATGCGCTGGCCGTCGATGCCCAGCTGCTCGCCATCATTTTGGCGGACACGCCCGTTGACGCCTGCCTGGGCGACCTGATGAAGCTCGAGGCGACCACGACCGATTACCTGCAGCAAAGTGTGCCCGGGTTCGATATGGAGGCCCCACACTACTGGGCCAACAAAGTTTTGACGGACGGCGTGACGGCGGCAGATCTCACCGTGAACGAGCCGGCACTTATCGGGTGGCTCCACACGCTCGAGGCCATCTCGCAGCTGTGCATGGCGAGCGCCCGCTACCGTGCTGCCGCCAACTACGCCCGCCGCGTCCTTAAGGCGGAAGGCTACCCCACCCGAGCCGCAGGCACCGTGTTGCTCGCCCTCGCTCGCCTGGAAGACCAGGACGGCTTTTTTGCCCTGGCTCACCAGCTCGAGGAAGAGATCGGGGCTGATGCACTCGAGAACTCCCCCTGGTACCTGCTCGCCCGCACCATCCTCTTGTTCAAAACGAACAAGATGCGTCCGGCGGTGCGTGCGCTGCGTGAGTTCGCTAACCGCTGCGAGGGCGGCGCATTCTTCTTGCTGAATCCCATGTACCAGACACCGTACCTTCCCTGCCGACCCGAGCCGCGCGACCCCTGGGACCTCTCGCACCAGGCGGTTTGGGAAGCCGACGGCATTATCTCGGACACCCCCGACTTTGCCCCCTGGGCCAACGCCTGCGAAGATGTATCGCAGCTTGCCCAGGAATTTGCGCGCCGCTACGGATTTTAGTGACGCACTCGACCCGACCATGTCGTTTACGTTAGGAACGGTTTCATGAATCTCCGCTCATCTCTTGCCTGCACCTCGAGCGATATCGCTCGCTGGGGACTGCGCTCTGTCCTCAAACGCCAGGGCGGCGTACTCCCCGGCCGCATCGCCATGAAGATCGATCCCGAGTTGCTGAGCGACCTCGCTGGCCTTGTCGACCGCAGCGTGGTGATTACGGGTACTAATGGCAAGACCACCACCTCCAACCTCATCGCCGACGCCGTTGCCGCCAGCGGCGCCACCGTGGTATGCAACCGCGCCGGCAACAACATGGAGCCGGGCGTGGTGGGTGCGCTGCTCGAGGCCCGCAGTGGCCTTAAGCACACCAGCAGCGGCAAGCGCGTGGGCGTTTTTGAGTGTGACGAGCTCTACACCGTACGCGTTCTGCCCAAGCTCAAGCCGACGTACTTTGTGCTGCTCAACCTGTTCCGCGACCAGCTGGATCGCTATGGCGAGATCGACCATACCCAAGACGTCATCGCCCATGCGTTGGAGCTCTCTCCGACGACAACGCTCATCTACAACGCCGACGACCCGTTGTGTGCCTCGATTGCCGCGCGCGTTCCCAACGCGAGTATTGCCTTTGGCATCGACGGCGCCACCAACACCGAGTCCGACCGCATTAGCGACTCACGTTTTTGCTCACAGTGCAACGCGCCGCTGGAGTATGACTACGTGCAATACGGCCAGCTCGGCGCCTACCATTGCCCCTCGTGCGGCTGGGCCCGCCCTGCGCTTGTCCGTCGCGTGACGGACGTGAAGCTCGGCTGCGACGGCTACGGCTTCGACCTGGTCTTTGGATCTGCGCCCGACGCGGCTGCCGTACACATCGCCACACGCTACAACGGCCTGTACATGGTCTACAACGTTGCCGCTGCATTCTTTGCCGCACATGAGTTAGGCGTGGATACGGCGCACCTGCAGCCCACGCTCGACGCCTACGTCCCCGCCGGCGGACGCATGGGCCGCTGGGATATCGCCGGCCGCACCATCGAGGCCAACCTGGCTAAGAATCCCGTAGGCTTCGATCGACAAATCCAGTCCATCAAGACGGCAGGCGGCAGACTCTGCGCTTTCTTCCTCAACGACAACGACGCCGACGGCCACGATGTATCGTGGATCTACGACGTCGACTTTGAGCGCATCGCCGACACGCCGGGTCTTGTCGCCTTTGCCGGAGGCACGCGCGCGCACGACATGCAGGTGCGCCTCAAGTACGCCGGCATCGATGCCGCGATTATCTCGGACGTCGCGCAGGCAATTGGCGCCGTGGCAGACGAGGCCGCCGATGACACCTTCTACGCCGTCGCCAACTACACGGCCTTCCCTCCGCTGGTCAAGGAGCTCGACGAGCTTAAGGGCACCGATGCGAGCTCGGTCGCCTGCCACGCCGTAACGCGCGCCGATGGCAGCGCTGTCCCCACCGACATTGCGCCGGTCGAGCTTTCGCGCCCGCTACGCATCGTCTACCTGTATCCCGATGCCCTCAACCTCTATGGCGACGGCGGCAACGTCATTGCCCTCGAGCGCCGCTGCGCCTGGCGTGGCATCCCCGTGCGCGTGGACGAGGTCCGTATGGGCGAGTCGCTCGATCTCACCAACGCCGACATCGTCATGATGGGCGGTGGCTCCGACCGCGATCAGCTGGCCGTGGCACACGAGCTGTTCGCTCAAAAAGACAAGGTCGCGGCCTATGTTGAGGATGGCGGCTCGCTGCTCGCTATCTGTGGCAGCTATCAGCTGCTCGGCCGTTCGTACTATATGGGCGAGAATCGCATCGAGGGCCTGGGCGTCATTGCCGCCGAGACCGTGCGCGGCTCCGATCGCCTGATCGGCAACGTCGCCGTCAAGACCGACCTGGCACCCGAGCCCTTTGTGGGATTCGAGAACCATGGCGGCCGCACGCTTTTGGACGCCGATGCCACGCCGCTCGGAACGTCCGTCGTCGTGGGCACCGGCAACAACGGCGACGACGGCTTTGAGGGTTTGATCTACAAGGGCGTCATCGGCACGTACCTGCACGGCCCGGCGCTGCCCAAGAACCCCGAACTCGCCGACTGGCTCATTACCCACGCCCTCGAGCGCCGTGGCGATGCACAGGCCGCCGCCCTGCTGCCGCTCAAGCCCCTCGACGACACCTACGAGCACGCCGCCCACGACGCCGCCATGAAGCTCCTCCCCTAACACCCCAACCACCACAAAGGGGACAGGCACCTTTGTGGTGGTTTTTCAGTTTGCCAACGATATGTGAACGGCTAAAAAAGTCTGCTATACTCTTTCCCGCTGTCCCCATCGTCTAGCGGCCAAGGACGCCACCCTTTCAAGGTGGATATCGCGGGTTCGAATCCCGCTGGGGGCACCATTTTAGATGTGAAGCCCGTTATCAATTCGGTAGCGGGCTTTTTGCTACCGATATGCCGAGATTCGAACCCGACAGGGTGCGGATCCCGGCATCATCGCAAGGCCTGTGGTCAAAAAATGGCAAATATGAGTACTGTTACCATTTTAGTTACAGCGATTTCATGCCTTCAGAAGGCGATTTAGCCGTCAGGCGTCCTACGGCGGAAAAATTGCAGACGTTTATCGGCTAAGTACTTGGACATATGTTGCGTAACACTACATATTTTGCAAATAAATAATGTTACAGGACTTGTGACAGTACTCATATTTGACGTTTTTTGCCCACGGCCCCTTATTACGTGGGCGAATCAGTTGCAAAACGGACTCCAAAACGTCCTTCGTAAATCAGAACCACCCTTAAAAAGGGTGGTTTGCTCTTAGGGTATAACCCACGGGCCCCGGGCTCGCGTCTAAAGGCG
>UQIV01000013.1 GCA_900541205.1 uncultured Collinsella sp.
AAGAGCGTCATTGCGGTTATAAGTTGGCGGGTTGGGGGGGTTTTGTGCGTTGGGGTTAATTTGGTATTTTTGGGCGTTTTGAATCGTTTAAACAGTCCCTATTTCACCGCAACTTATGAAGGGGATGGGGCTACTTGATGGCTGCCGTGACGGTACCGCCGCCCAGGACGATGTCGCCGCGGTAGACTACAACGGCTTGGCCGGGGGCGATGGCTCGCTGCGGCTCGTCAAAAGTCAGCAGCATTTGCCCGTCTTCGCCGCGCGTAAGGGTCGCTGCCTGGTCTTTCTGACGGTAGCGGTGCTTGGCGCCCACGCGAATGCCGCCGGCATCGAGCCCTGCTTCCATGCGGTCGGCGGGGGCGCTCCAGATCCAGTCGTTGGCCGTGAGCGCTGTGGCCGTCAGGTCCTCGGCCTCGCCCAGATGCACGGTGTTGTTGACGGTGTCGACGCCCGTCACATACACGGGATGCGCCATCGCGACGCCCAAGCCCTTGCGCTGGCCGATGGTATAGCGCAGCGCGCCGTTGTGGCGTCCGACCACGCTGCCGTCGCGCCATACGATGTCGCCCGGTGCAGCGGGATGTCCGCAGCGGCGCTCGATATAGCCCGCGTAGTCACCGTCTGGAATAAAGCAGATGTCCTCGCTTTCGGCCTTCTTGGCGTTGGCAAAGCCCTGTTCGGCGGCTATGCGGCGCACGTCGTGCTCCTTGTCCAGGCCCGCCAGTGGAAAGATCGTGCGCGCCAGGCGCTCCTGCGTAAGCGAATACAAAAAGTAGCTTTGGTCCTTTTTGGGATCTTCGCCGCGATGCAGCTGCCAGGTGCCGTCTGCCGCCTGGCTTGTTTTGGCGTAATGTCCCGTTGCGATGTAGTCGCAGCCCATGTTCAGCGCCGCATCGAGCAGTGCGCCAAACTTAATGTGGCGGTTGCAGATGATGCACGGGTTGGGCGTCAGCCCTTCCTGGTAGGCGGTCACAAAGCGCTCGATCACGTTGCGGTCGAAGGTTTGCTGCAGGTCGAGCACATGGTGGGGTATCCCCAGGCGCTCGGCGACGGCCTTTGCATCGGCGATATCGCGATCGACTTTGCTCATACCTGTTGCGGAATCGGGTGCGGGGCAGGTGAGGCGCATGGTGGCACCGACGCATTCGTAACCCTGACTTTTGAGCAGATACGCGGTCACGCTGGAATCGACGCCGCCGCTCATGGCGACGAGCACGCGCTTATTGTACATGGGGAGGTTCTCCTTGGTGGCATGTGGCCAAAAAAGAAAAGCGTCGCGGGAGGCTGGTTCCGCGCCGCAGACATTGTAGCAAGTTCGGGCGTCCTGTGGGACACCCTGTTGGGATGAGCTCAGGCTGCCAGAAGAGAGGGGAGACCGGCGTGCCTTGGACTCGTTCTAAGAACGATAAGCTCTAGTCCTGGAAGAGCGCCGTGGACAGGTAGCGCTCGCCGGTGTCGGCGAGCAGCGCCACGATGGTCTTACCCTCGTTCTCGGGGCGCTTGGCCAGCTGCAGCGCGGCCCACACGGCGGCGCCGGACGAAATGCCCACGAGCACGCCCTCCTTGTGGCCCACGGCGCGGCCGGTGGCAAAGGCGTCGTCGTTCTCGACGGAGATGATCTCGTCATAGACCTGGGTATCGAGGACGTCGGGCACAAAGCCGGCGCCAATACCCTGGATCTTGTGCGGGCCGGCCTGGCCCTTAGAGAGTACCGGGGAGGTGGCGGGCTCGACGGCGACAACCTGAATCTGGGGGTTCTGCTCCTTGAGGAACTCGCCCACGCCGGTCACGGTGCCGCCAGTGCCAACGCCGGCGACGAAGATGTCGACCTTGCCGTCGGTGTCATCCCAGATCTCGGGGCCGGTCGTGGCCTTGTGGATGGCGGGGTTGGCGGGGTTCACAAACTGGCCGGCGAGTATGCTGTTGGGAGTCTCCTTCTGCAGCTCCTCGGCCTTGGCGATAGCGCCCTTCATGCCTTTGGAGCCGTCGGTGAGCACGAGCTGTGCGCCGTATGCCTGCATAAGCTTGCGGCGCTCGACGGACATGGTCTCGGGCATGGTGATGATCACCTTGTAGCCGCGAGCCGCCGCCACCGAGGCGATGCCGACGCCGGTGTTGCCGCTCGTGGGCTCGATGATGGTGTAGTCGCCACCGCGCACGAGCTTGCCGGCCTTCTCGGCCTCATCGATCATGTTCTTGGCGACGCGGTCTTTGACGGAGCCGGCGGGGTTGAAGTATTCCAGCTTGACGAGTACGCGGGCCTTGAGGTCCTCATCGGCCTCAAAGTGAGTGAACTCCAGAAGCGGGGTATGGCCGATAAGCTGATCGATGGACGTGTAAACCTTGCTCATGATGAACCTCCAAAGTGTTCAAATGACTGGATACCGTGTGGTTTTACGGTGTGTGTAGCAGCAAAACCCACAAACCTTATAGGTTGTTCGTTTTGCTGTTGGAAAGCATAGTAGACACTAAAGCCTAGTAACGCAATAGGAAATAGAAGATTATTACGAGTCGATTAACCATCTTGACGGGAATGGGTATTTTCAAAACCAATTTTTCGGCTAGAATTTCTACGGACTAAATGACCGAAAGGCAGCACTATACATGTTGGTTTCTACTAAGGGCAGATATGCCCTGCGCGTTATGGTCGATCTGGCCGAGCACCAGGCGGCCGGTCGCATCCCGCTCAAAGAGATCGCGGCGCGACAGGGGATTTCCGAGAAATATCTCGAGAACATCTTGGCTACGCTCGTACGTGCCAACATGCTCTCGGGCATGCGTGGCAAGGGCGGCGGCTACGTGCTCACGCGCCCGCCCGAGCAGTACACGGTGGGCGAGATCTTGCGTCTGACCGAGGGCAGCCTAGCACCGGTCGCATGCCTGGACGGCGACTGCAAGGGCTGTTCGCGTTCGGACGAGTGCCCCACGCTCGACGTGTGGAAGAACCTGGACAAGCTCATCAACGACTACCTCGACGGTGTGACGCTCGATCAACTTGTCGCTCCCAACCATGGCTACGACTACGTCATCTAACCCACACCTGCATTTGGGGACGGGGTAGAAATGGTAGATTCTCTCGTCCTTTGAGACTTGACAAATAAGAAGGCCGCCCATTTTTGCGATGGGCGGCCTTCGTTTTAGGCTGTTGAGACGGGCACGGCCGGAATGGCCGTTTTAGCCCTCGGCGATGCTGTCGAGAATGCTGCGCATGATGGATACCAGGATGCTGCCCATAAAGGCCGATCCAAAGCTGGCGATGGAGATACCCGCGCCCAGCAGATTGACCGACAGGTAGCTGGCCAGCTCGAGCATAAAGCTGTTGACTACGAGCTGAAAAATACCAAGCGTAATAATAGTGAGCGGCAGAGAGATAACCGTGAGGAACGGCTTGACGAGCGAGTCGACGATGTTGAGGAATAGTCCCACAAAGGCGAAACAGACCCAGGCCTCGGCGAAACCGAAGGGTTGGATGCCGGGGACGAGGAACGTGGCGATCGCGATGGCGATCGAAGTAAAGAGCCAGTTAAGCATAAAGCGCATGTAGGGATCCTTTCTTGCGCGGGGAGAGTTGGTGACGCGTGAAGCAGCTTGCCGTGGCGACTTGCACGGCTGCGCGAACGCGGGGCCTTGCCTGGACGCCCATTGTCGCAAATATTCGTGGAGCTTACGTGCGCATTCGGTTTCTAAACGGCGTTCGTCCTGAAAAACGCGCCGCTGGCAGAGAGTCTTGTCGCTTTAGTTTGGTGGTGTGCTAAACTGCTACGGGCAAAAGCCACAGGCGTTGCCCTATTGCATAGAACGGGCGAACGATGCCCGATGTCAGTATCAACTTCGATGCCTTTTGGCGGGTTTGGCGGTGGTCGATGAATATCGAGAACATGTTTGACAAGCCTGATGTCAAGCAGCTGGTCCACGCATTTAGCCTTTTGGACGACGAGAAGGATATCCAAGCGTTTTTGACCGATATCTGCACGCCGCGCGAGATATGCGATCTTTCGCAACGTCTGCAGGTTGCGCGTTATCTGGATGAGGGCGAGCCTTATGTTGAGGTTCAAGCCCGTACTGGCGCTTCGTCCACCACGGTGAGCCGTGTGTCCAAGGCGCTCAACGGCGAGTACGGTGGCTACCGCAAAATCCTCATTAAGCTGGAGGACGGCGAGTAGGCCGCGCCATAAACGAATTGTACAAAACCGCTCCTCCGGGGGCGGTTTTTATATGCCCGCAATTGGCTGGTGCGTTGGGGTCAGGTTGCTTTGTACCAAAAGATGGAGCTGCGGTGGCAATGTGTCCGCTTGGGCGGGTAGGATGGATGCATTGATTATTGCGAACAGTTTGAGCGGAGGACCATGCCTGTTCGAATCTATACCACCAATGCCGGCACGGATTTGAGTGATGCCGAGTCGGCGCTGCTTGCCGACCTTGTTGGCTGCCACGGACGTGCCGTGCTGCTGACACCTACGTTTGCCGAGCTCGACCTGTGCCGTCATGATGCGGCGGAAGCCGGGATTTCGCTGGGCATTGACTACAAGACGCCTACATCGTGGCTTCGCTCGCTTTGGGAGCTTATGGGCGACGGGCGCGGTTTCGTCGACAACCTGCAGCGCCAGATGCTGTTCTCGGACATGGTCACGCGTCTCGACGATGCCGACCTGCAGCCACTTTCGCGCAGCCAGGGCACAGTGCGCATGCTCGCGCGCATGGCCCGCGACGTGTTGCCGGGCGTTGCGGGGACGGGTGCCGAACGATGCCGTGGCGACAACTGCCAGCCTGAGCCAAAAAGCGATGCCGAGGCTCGTGTGTTCGAGCTTTTGCGCGCCTACGCGGGCGGTTTGGACCGTCGAGATATGGTTGAGCCCTGCGAGGCAGCTGACATTATGACCAGTGTCCTGGCCGATAGCCTGCCAGCGTGCACTCGCGCCGTATGCGTGCGCGGTATCACGTCGTTTACGCACGGTCTGCTCGAGCTGCTGTCTGCCGTGGCGAACAATGGGGGAGAGGTCGTCGTGCTGCTTGCCCGCGAGCAGGCGGCGATGCGCGAGGAGCTTGCCGCGGCATTTGATGCCCGCGATGTGTTGTTTGAGATCGCGCCGCTAGGGGAAGGTGTCGGCGCGTCTGATGCCGCTTGCGGGACCGCCGCTCAGCCTGCCTTTATTGAGGTCGCTGGCCCCCATGCCCGTGCTCATGTCTATGCGGACGCCATCGATAAGTTGGTGAAAGCGCACAAGGAGTCCAAGGCCGATAAAGCTACTGCAACGCCCGCCGACCCCGTGCGCGTGCTCGTTGTTTCTGCCCGGGCGCCCCAGCTGTTCGGCGAGCTCGCTGCCCGTTTGGCGGCGCGTCACATTGCGGCCGAGACGGCTGAGTTCACGGCGTTTTCCCAGTCCAACGCGGGCAGGCAGTTTACGGCGCTCGCCAACCTGATCGAGCGTATGAAAGCCGCCGACGAGGGCACCGCTTCCAAGACCGAGTGGTGGCCCGCTCCGGAGCTTACCGACTGGATCTACAGCCCGCTTTCGGGTGCCGACGCCGCCAGCGCGCGCACGTTCGACAAGAATATGCGTCTCTCGCGTAGCAAGACTACCGCGGGCGTTAAGAGCCTGCTGCAGAGCGTCCAAGGCCAGGTGAGGGGCGCGCGCAAGGCGGCGAGCGACGAGAACTGGTTTAAGAACGTGCCATGCGTGGTCTCGGACGTGTTTCAGGCGCTGTGGCGCGACAAACCCGTGACGGCGCTCAAGGCCATGCTTGCCGTTGTCGAGGCGTTGCCCGATCGTTTGCTGGGCGGCTTGGATGGTCAAGCCCGTCGCCAGGCGGAGGTGGCCCTGCTGCGACATGCCATCGACATCCTTATGAACGACGCCCGCGCGCTCGACGTGTCGCAGGCCGCGACCGTGCCCGTGCTCGATGACGTTCGTACCAAGGTGGACAAGCGCAGCACCGCATACGATTACGAGACCTACGAGGTCGACCGCACGCCGCGCGCCCAGGTGCGCTTTGCGTCGCTTGCCGATGCGGCAGCCCTGCGCCCCGGCAGCTACGATGCCGTCCTGTTTGCCGACGTCGACTTGGACAGCTATCCGCTCTCACATGAGGAGGGCCCGCTGGCCACGCTGACGGCCGAGCTGGGGCGCAGTGGCGTGACGCTTGAGCCCGCGGCCCTGCTGCGCGTGCGCTTTGGCCGCGCGATGCAGGCGGCACGCGGCCCCGTTGTGCTCGCCCGCGTGGCCCACGATCGCCAGGCGCGCGAGTGCTATCCGGCTGCCGTGTGGACCGAGTTGCTGGCGCATGCCGAGGCCGCTGGCGTCGCCAAGGTTGCGTGCGTGGGCGAGGGCGGTATCGTCGCCGATTTTGATCCAGCGGCCGGCGAGGGCATCGAGTGCAAGCGCGTCGCGTGCGAGGCCCCTCAGCATTTGAGTGAGGCGGCTGTGCCGTACCTGGTCCTGCGTCGCCGCGATGGCGAGGGCGAGAACGCGCCGCTCGTGCCGCGTCTGACGTCCGCCTCGCAGATTGAGGCGTACTCGATGTGCCCGCTGTGCTGGTTCGTGTCGTATCGCGTGAAGCCCCAGTCCATCGACGCGGGCTTTGGCAACATGGAGAAGGGCAACTTTGTCCACGATGTGCTGGAGCACCTGCATGCCCGCCTGCCCCAGGAGGGCATGGAGCGCGTGACGCCCGAGAATCTGCCGCGCGCTCAGGAGCTGCTGCGCGAGGTCTTTGACGAGACGTTGGCCGAGCACGCTGGCAAGCGAGGCACGGAGGGCCCGCTGGTGCCGCTCTCCGCGGTGGAGGAGCGCCAGGTGGCCGAAATCTTGCCGCAGCTGGAGGGCGTGCTTGCCTACGAGTCCGAGGCACTTGCCCCCTTTGCCCCGCGCTACCTGGAGTTCGCCTTCAACGAGCTCAAGGTCGAGTATGCCGGTTGGCCGCTTGGCGGGCGCATCGACCGCGTGGACGTGGACGCCGAGAATCGTGCCGTGGTGATCGACTACAAGCATCGCACGGGTGTTGAGGAGTTTAAGCTCGCCGACCCTACGGTGCGCGACGAGGAATCGGGCACGGCGCCCATCGACGATCCGCGCTGGTTGCCGCCACATACCCAAACGCTCATCTACGCCCAGGCCATGCGCCGGGCGCTGGATTTGGACACCCGCGCGGCGCTCTACTTTTCGACCAAGGGCGGCAAGCCGGCGTTGCGCGGTGCCGCGAGCGCCGAGCTGCTCGAGGAAGAGCGCGGCGACGGTCGCATCCCGGGCCTTAAGAAAGGTTTCCCCGGCGAGGGCGGCAGCATGGACTTCGACGCCCTGCTCGATCGCGTGGAGGCCGGCATCGCCGAGCGCCTGCGCGAGCTCGAGGCAGGCAACGTTGCCGCCGTCGACCCGACGTCGGCTCAGGCCGCGCATGCGCGCTGCTCGTATAACCACGAAGGAACGTTTGTAAGGAGGGACGTGTAGACCATGGATCTTTCGACTTTGATGCCGCAACAACTGCAGATCGTCAAAACGCTCGACCGTCCGCTGTTTGTCTCGGCGGGTGCCGGTTCGGGCAAGACCTTTACCCTCACGCGCCGCATCGTCTACGCGCTCTCGCCCGAATCCGGTCCGTTCGTCGAGCATCTGGACCAGGTGCTCGCCATTACCTTTACCAAAGATGCCGCGGCCGAGATCCGTGACCGCGTGCGCCGCGCGCTCATCGACGAGGGCATGGACGAGGAAGCCCTGACCGTCGACGATGCGTGGATCTCGACCATTCACGGCATGTGCTCGCGCATCCTGCGCGCACACGCGTTGGAGCTGGGCATCGATCCCGAGTTCACGGTGCTCACCGATACCGACGAGCTTATGGACCAGGCTGTTGAGCATGTGCTGGCCCGCGCGACGGCGCCCGATGCCGCCCCCGAGCTCGCCGCTTCGCTTAAAAGCCTCTACGCCTGGTATCCCATGGCGGGCGAGGGTGGCCCCTTTGGCGCCGGCACGACCATCAAGGGTCTGGTGCGCGACCTGCTGGAGCTCTCGAGCCAGCTGCCGGGCGGCATGGACGACGTGCGCGTGGCGCGCGGCCAGGCCGACACTTCGGCCCTTGCCGACGCCTATCGTGCGGCGTTGGGTGCGAGCAAGGCCGCGACCGAGAAAGCGCAGGTGGCGCTCGATGCCATCAATGCGTTCGAGGCGAGCGGCAAGACCATGGCCGATGCGGCGCGCCTCATGATGTCGTGCACCATGCCGCGCGCGAGCAAGGCATTCCCCAAGGAGCAGGTCGAACTGCTCAAGGCCGAGGCCGCCGATGCGTTTATCAATATCGTGCTTGCCTGCGGTGGCCCGGCGCTCGATGCACTGGTGGGCCTGGCCCGTTCCGTGGAGGCCGAGTATCGCGCGCTGAAGACTGCCCAGTCTGCCCTCGACAACAACGACCTGCTGCGCATGGCCTACGAGGCCCTGCGCGATTACCCGGCCATCCGAGCGGCATACGAGGGCCGCTTTAAGATGGTCATGATCGACGAGTTCCAGGATACCGACCAGATGCAGGTCGATTTGATTCGCTATCTGACGGGTGCGGGGGAGCGCGCGTTGTGTACCGTGGGCGATGCGCAGCAGTCCATCTATCGCTTCCGTGGCGCCGAGGTCGAGGTGTTCCGTCGCCAGGAGCGCAAAGTGGGATCGGCGGCGTCCGAGACGGTCGCCACGCCGGATGTCCCCACCGGCGAGCTCGTCAAACTCGTGCGCAACTTCCGCAGCCACGACGAGGTGCTGCGCTATGTGGCCCGCGTCTTTGATGGCGACGACGGCGGCCTGATGCAGGGCTTTTTGGACCTTGAGGCAAGCGACGGCCGCAAGGACACGCTGGTGGCAGACGCCTCGCGTCGCCAGGCCCTCTTTGTTGCCGGCGGCAGTACGCAGGAGCGCACACAGGCCAAGGGCCGTGCGATCGCCGAGCGATTCCGCGCGCTTGCCGATGCCGGCCAGCCCCAGGGCGGCATGGTGCTGCTGCTGGGCCGCATGACCAACGCAGACGTCTACGCACAGGCCTTCCGTGACCAGGGGCTCGACTGCGTCATCGCGGGCGGCTCGGTCTTTGCCCAAGCCGCCGAGGTGCAGACAGTGCGCGCTCTGGTCTGCGCGCTCGCCAACCCGGCCGATACGGCGCAGGGCCTTATGCCGCTGCTGGCATCGCCGATGTTTGCACTCGGCGCCCAGGAGTTTTTGGCGCTGGCGACCAAGCTCGATAGCGAGACAGGGGAGACCTCGCGCCGGAATATCGACGTGGGCATCATGAGTGATTTCGACGTGCCGGGTTTGCAAGACTTGCCGCTCGTGACGCGCGCCCGCGAGGTGCTGCGCTATGCGCTTCGTCGTGTGGGTCGCGATTCGTTCGCCGCCATCGCGCGCGATGTGGTCAACGCCTCCGGCTGGTTCGTGCGTCTGGCGCAGCGTGGTCCCGAGGGCAAGGCCATCGCCGCCAACGTGCTCAAGGCGCTCGATGCCGTGGCTGAGGCGGAGGCCGAGTTCGGCAACTCGCCGCGTTCCATCGCGCTGGCCTTCGACCGCTTCTTGGCGGGCAAGGAGGCCCCGGGCGCCCTGAACGAGGAGGGCGACGGCGCGGTACGCATCATGACGGTGCACGCCTCCAAGGGTCTGGAATATCCGGTCGTGGCGGTCGCCGAGTGCTTTGGCGTGCGTAAGTCCTCGGGTGTGGCACAGATGGGTCGCGTCGAGGGCGGAGCGCAGGTCGTGGCGCTGCCGGCACGCTTCGACGGCGTTAAGCTCGCCGACGGAACCTTTGTGAAGGGCGACGATGTCAAAAAGCAGCTTGAGCATGCGTTTAAGGGCAAGGGCACGTCGCTGTGGCTGCCGCCGGAGCTCATGGAGGACGTCTGCGCGACGGGTTCTCCCGCCGAGGCATTTGCTCGCCTGCGCAACGACGACCTGCAGCTTTCGCTCGAGGAGCGGGCCCGCTTGCTGTATGTTGCCATGACACGTGCGCGCGAGCTGGTGATTTTGGCGATGGATGCCGGCGTGAGCCGTGGCAAGGTGACGGCGCCGACCTTCGACGTCGAGACCGATCTGACCTACGACGTGCTGCGCCGTATTTTGCCGACCGACGCTCTGGACATGCCACAGCTCGATGCCGACCGCCTGGCGTTCGACAACTCCCAGCCGGGCGACTACGAGCTCATTTCGCTCGCGGACTTTACCTTTGGCGAGCAGGCGTTTGAGGCCAACGCTTCACTGGATGCCGAGGGCAGACTCGTTCGTGGTGATGCGGAGCCGGAGGGTGCCGGTGCAGATGCCCGCGCCGCCGTCCCCGGTCCTGCCGACCCCGAGCCCGATGCGTTTGAGCTCGTGTATCCCCAGGCAGTGGGCGTGCGCATGGGCATCTGTCCGTATCCGATGCGTGATTCGTATAGCTACTCGTCAATCGCCGCGGCACTGCATGCCGAGTCCGAGGACCGTGCCGCCGAGGCTCGTGTTCCCATGGACGAGTCCGGTGATGATGCAGAGTCGGATGGCTCGGAGATGACGGATGCAGACGTGGCCGCTGTCGAGCCCGTCGGCAACCCCATGGCGCTGGGCTCGGCCTTCCACGCTGCCTGCCAGTGGCTCATCGAGATGGGTGCCGATGCGCTGCCCGCTGAGCGTGCCGATGCGCTGGCGCGCCAGTGGCGCCTGACGCCGGAGCAGCGCGAACGCTTCGACGTTGCCCTGGACCGCTGGCTCAAGTCGGCTGTTCGTGCCGACCTGCTCGCGTGGCCGTGCGTTCGCGCCGAGGTGCCGTTCTTTTCGCTGGGCTGCGAGGACGAGGACATCGCCCGCTACGGTGCATATGCCGAAGGCGCCATCGACGCTTTGGCGACGAACCCGGCGGATTCGTCACGCGCGCTGGTCATCGACTACAAGACGGGCGGCACACCGGACGAGACGCCGGAACAGCTGCAGGAGAAGCACGCCCTGCAGGCGCGCGTCTACGCTGATGTTTTGCACAAGGCGGGCTTTGAGGCCGTGACCGTCAAGTTCGTCCGCGTTGAGCAGGCGAATCCAGCCATCTTCGTCGAACCCGCCGAACCTCAAGTGGTCATCTACAACCTCTAACCCTCAACAACGTGCGGTGGAATAGTTCCTGTATTGCGGCCCAGGTGGCCCAGGCGGGAACTATTTCACCGCAACTGCAAGAGGAGCCGTGTGGGTTTGGCTAGGTTCGGGTGCTGTCCGTGCCGTGGGGTAAAATCGTTCAGTCAGAACACGAACCCGCATCGGAGCTCATCACATGGCATTCGTCCATCTGCACAATCACACTGTTTTCTCCATGCTCGACGGCGCAACCCGTATCCAGGATATGGTCAACCGTGCCGTTGAGCTTGGCATGCCCGCCGTGGCCATTACCGACCACGGCTACATGTACGGCGTACCCGACCTGGCGCTGGCCTGCGACGCCGTCAACCACAACACGCCCGAGTACAAAACGTGGAGCCACGACAAGGCCTTCTTGGAAAAGGACCGCCGCGACGAGCTGGTGGAGCCCGACCCCGAGGCAAACCCGCGCGAGCATGCCCAGTATGTGAAGGACATGGCCATGTGGGACGAGAAGGGCAACATCGACGAGCTCAAGCCGCCCCTGGTCATCAAGCCCATCTTTGGCTGCGAGGTTTACTTTACGCCGGACGAGACGCTCGCCCGCGACCACAAGCCCGAGCTCTACCACATGATTCTTCTGGCCAAGGACCAGGAGGGCTACGTTAACCTGATGCAGACGGTCTCTGAGGCCGCCGTACAGGGATTTTACTACAAGCCCCGCGTGACGCTCGACAACCTGCGCCGCCACGCCAAGGGCATGATCTGCACGAGCGCCTGCATCGCGGGCATCATTCCCAAGTACATCGACCGCGGTGACATGGAGGGCGCCATTAAATGGGCCGAGACCTTCCGCGACACCTTCGACCCCGGCGACTTCTACATCGAGATCCAGGAGCACGGCATCACCACCGACAACGGCCTGACCGACGAGCAGATGGACCGCACGCTCATCGATATCGCCAAGCAGGTGGGTGTCAAGGTCATCGCCACCAACGACTTCCACTACCTGCGCCGCGAGGACGCGCCCGTGCAGGACGTCATTATGTGCATCGGCATGAACGCCAAGGTCGACGACCCCAACCGCATGCGCATGACCGGCTCGGAGTTTTACATGAAGACCGAGGAGGAGATGCGGGCGATGTTCCCGTATTGCCCCGAGGCCTGCGACAACACGCTCGAGATCGCCGACAAGTGCTACGTCGAGCTCGACTGGGACTCCATCATCCTGCCGCGCTTCCCGCTGCTCGATCCCGGCGAGACGCACGAGAGCCAGTTCCGCCGCGAGTGCGAGAAGGGCCTGCGCCAACACTACGGTGACGACTGGGCCACGCGCGAGATTGGCGGCGTCAACATCAAAGAGCGCTTTGAGTACGAATACAAGGTCATCTGCGACAAGGGTTTTGCCGCCTACTTTTTGATCGTCGCCGAGTACGTGCAATGGGCCAAGGACAACGGTATCGGCGTCGGCCCCGGCCGTGGCTCGGCCGCCGGCGCTATCGTCGCCTACGCCATGAACATCACCGCGTTCGACCCGCTCGAGAACGGCCTGATGTTCGAGAGGTTTCTGTCCCCGCAGCGTACCGAGATGCCCGATATCGATATGGACTTCGACGATGAGCGGCGCCTCGAGGTCGTGGAGCACGTTCGCCAGCTCTACGGCCCCGAGAAGGTCACCCACGTCATCACCTACTCGACCATTAAGGCCAAGCAGGCCATCAACGACGCCGCGCGCGTTCTGGACTACCCGGTCTACATGGGCCAGCGCCTGTCCAAGATGGTCTCGAGCGACCCCAAGGTCAAGCTCAAGCAGGTGCTCGAAAAGCAACCCGGCAAAGAGGATCTGTTTAACCCCGATTTTGCCGAGGCCTATAAAAAGGACGACGACGCCCGCCGCATCATCGACACGGCGCTCTCGATTGAGGGCCTCACCCGTGGCGAGGGCGTGCACGCGTGCGCCGTTCTAATCTGCCGCGACCCCGTCAACGAGCACGTGCCCACCAAGCTCGACACCAAGGGCGGCGTCGAGATTACCCAGTACGAGGGCCATACCGTCGCCGACATGGGCCTACTCAAGATGGACTTCCTGGGCCTGCGTACGCTGACGGTTATCTCCAAGGCCAAGGCCAACATCAAAAAGAACTTCGGCATCGACATCAAAGAGGAAGAGATTCCCTTTGACGACCCCGAGATCTTTAAGCTCATGGGCTCCGGTCACACCGCCGGCGTCTTCCAGGTCGAGTCCGCCGGCATGACGGCCACGATCAAGAACATGAAGCCCACCGAGTACAAGCACGTCGTGGCATTGATCGCCCTGTACCGCCCGGGCCCGCTGGGCGCCGGCATGGTTTCGTCCTACATCAACCGTATGAACGGCAAGGAGCCGGCCGTCTCCTACGACGACCGTCTGGACGACATCCTGGGCGAAACCTACGGCACTATGGTCTACCAGGAGCAGGTTATGCTCATCTCCGTCGAGATGTGCGGCTTCTCCAAGGGCGAATCGGACTCGCGTATCCGTAAGCCCGTGGCTAAGAAAAAGATCAAGCTGCTCACGTCGACGGTGCTCCACTGGGAGGATGGCTCGGACGAGACCACCTACGACCACTGGATGAACGGCGCTATCAAGAACAACTACACGCGCGAGGTCGCCCAGAAGATTTGGGACGATGTTCTCGAGTTCGCATCTTACGCCTTCAACAAGTCGCACTCCGCCGGCTATGCCATCCTGGTTATGCAGACGGCGTGGCTCAAGGCGCACTATCCGCACGAGTACATGGCGGCCGTTCTGACGTCCTATACGGGCAAGACCGACAAGATCGTGCACTACGTCTCGGCGTGCCGTCATGACGGCATCCCCGTGCTTTCGCCAGATGTCAACGAGTCCGGCACCGAGTTCACGGCTACCAAGGAGGGCGTGCGCTTTGGCCTGGCCGGCATCCGCGGCGTGGGTACCGGCGTGGCGCAGGCGATTATCGCCGAGCGCGAGGCGGGCGGCCCGTTTAAGACGCTGCACGACTTTGTCGAGCGCGTGGACTCGAGCCAGGCCAACCGCCGCGTGATCGAATCGCTGATCAAGGCAGGTGCCTTCGACTCCACGGGCTATCCGCGCCGCCAGATGATGCACTTTGTGGACAAGAACAACCCCGAGAACATCATCGACGCCGCGATAAAGCGTCAGAAGGACCGCGCGAGCGGCCAGACCTCGTTCTTCGACATGTTTGGTGATGTTGAGGGCTCGGGTTTCGAGGTCAGCGTGCCCGATCCGGACGGCCAGGAATGGGACCGCCACCTCAAGCTGAGCCAGGAGAAGGAGGTTCTGGGCATCTATGTCTCGGACCACCCGCTGCGTCCGTTTGAGTATGCGCTCAGCAAAGCGCGCGACTTTTCGTTCTCGCAGATCGACACCGGCTACGAAGTTCAGAATCCTACGGGCGGCACCATCAACCAGGAGATTCCCGAGGGCAAAGCACTGTGGTGGGCCGGCATGGTCTCGAGCGTGTCCAAGCGTGTGACCAAAAACGGCGACCCCATGGGAATCGTGCAGCTCGAGGACATGGAAGGCGAGGCCACCGTCGTCGTGTTCCCCAAAACCTATAAAGAGGCCGAGGGGTACCTGTACGGCGAGGTCGATCCCGAGACCGGCGCGCAGCTGTCCGACGCCTTTGTACGCATCAAGGGCAAGCTCGAGCGCTCGGACCGCGGCGACCAGATCATCGCGCAGGAAATCGTGCCGCTGGAGCTCAACGAGGAGAACAACAAGCCTAAGGTGTTTGAGGTCATGGTGCCCAACAGCCGCTTTAGCCAGGGCAATATGGCGCGCCTGGCCACGGTGCTCACCACTAACCCGGGCGGCGACCGCGTGGAGATCTTTATCGAGCAGGTGGACGGACGCGTGCTGCGCGCCGAGGTGCCTGCCAAGGTCAACGCGCGCTCGATTCCGCTGCTGGCCGAGGCCAAGGCCATTGTGGGTAACCAGGGCAGAGTGACGGTGATCTAGGGACGGCGTTGCTGAGGGGTAGCTAATTTGGGACGGGGCTATTTTAGCTACCCTTTGACTGACGGCGAATGAGTCGGGGTCGGAATACATCTCAACCGACATATGGGGGTAGCTAAAATAGCCCCGTCCCAAATTAGCTATCCCGGGTGAGATTGGAGGAAGTGATGGCGCAGGGGACGTTTGTGCAGGCGCTCCGGAAAGAGGCGGCGCTGAGCGGCACCTTTATGAAGGGGCGTTCGCTCATGCTCAACGGCGCTGTGCTGTCGATTGAGGACAGCGGCTCGCGCTTCTCCAAAAACGTGACGGTCGAGGGCTCGGTGCGCGGCTCGCGCGGCGACCTGTACAAGACACACGTGGTGCTCGACATGGACGAGCACGAGGTAATCGACTACGACTGCGATTGCCCCGCTGCCTATCGCTACCCCGGCATGTGCAAGCACGCCATCGCCACGGCGCTGGCGTACCTGGACGCCGGCGGCATCGAGCCCGTCGAGGGCCTGCGCACACCGGTTCGCACGTTTACGGCGGCGCCCAAGCAAGCCGTGCGTCCCGCGTTCGCCGCACCGGCGGTCAACCCTAACTTTCCCTTCCCGGCGCCCGTTCCCACGAGCCCGAGCCTCATGAAGGCGCTCTCCGATCTTTCGGACGCGCGCATGGATGAGTTGGCGGGCATGCGCCGCAAGCTCGCCGGCGCTGTCGACCCCGATGCCCCCAAGGCGGTGTTGGAGCCCTCGCTGGTGCCGTACTACAATCCGCTGTTTGCCGACCGCTTTAGCTGGGCGCTCGAGCTTCGCATCCGCTGCGGCTCGGTGTCCTACGTGGTCAAGGATATCGACGGCATGGCCGCCGCCTACGCGCGCGGGGGCACGTTCTCGTACGGCAAGAAGCTCACGTTTGTCCATGCGCCCGAGGCCTTCGACGAGGTTTCGGTGCGCCTGCTCGACCTTGTTGTGGCAACGGTTGTGTATCTGAGCGACATCACGAGTTCGCGTTCGGCGTCGTACGATTTTGCACGCAGCGGCTTTGTCGCCGAGCGTCAGCTGCCGCTGTCCGAGCATGACATCGTATACATGCTGGACCTGCTGCGTGGCCGGACCATTTCTTTTGAGCCCGCCTGGTCGCGGGGAACGACGACGCATCGTTCCTACGAGGTAGCGGTTGAGTTGTCGCCGGTGGGGGAGGACGAGGCCTCGGCAAAACAACCACCGCTCCTCGCCGCCAAGATTGCGCCGGCGGCTGGTGGCAGCTACGATCTGCGCCTGCCCGCCGATATGTACTGCTTTGCCTCGGGCGACGTTGCCTATCTGGTCGACACGCACCGCGCGCGCCGCGCCGATGCGGCGTTTGCCCAGCATGCCGCACCGTTTCTGTCGCGTCTGCTGCCCTGTCGCACGCCGGTCCATATCGCCGCCGAGCAGGTGGGCGAATTCTGCCGTATGGCACTGCCCGTGCTGCGCGAATACACCGACCTCACCGCTCCCGCCGTGCTCGACACCGTGGCGCCCGAGCCGAGCTTTGCCATGGCAATCGGTGTCGACGACGGTCTCGTGACCTGCAAGATTACGGTAGCCTACGGCGATTGGTCAGCAGATCTCTTTAGCCTGGGTGCTCCGGGAAGCCCCTTCGAAGAACAGCGCCCTGGTGTGCCGCCGCGCGACGAGATAGCAGAGTTTCGCGTTATGGACACGGCGGCCCTGTATTTCGACTTTTACGAGGGCGGCCTGGCGTTTGAGGAACGCGATGACGAGAGCCTGTTCCACTTGCTGACCGAGGGCCTGTCTGCTCTGTCCGAGCTGGGCGAGGTCATGCTCAGCGATCGTCTGCGTCAGATCTCGGTGCGCCCTGCGCCCAAGCTTTCGGTGCGCGCGACCGTCAAGAGTAACCTGCTCGACGTCGAACTGGGCGCGAGCGGCCTTTCGGCGGCAGACCTTGCCATCTATCTGGACTCCTACAAGCGCCACCAGACGTTTGCGCGCCTGACGTCCGGCGACATCGTACGCCTGGACGAGAGTGCCCGTGCCGCGTTTGGTCTTGCCGAGGACCTGGGCGTCGATGCGGTCGACTTGCTCGACGGCGTGTCGCTTCCCGTGTCGAGTACCCTGTTTGTCGATAGCATGCTTGCGCGCACGCCCACGCTCGAGGCCGATCGCGACGCCGCGTTCCGCCGCACCGTCGAGCGCTTGGATACGCTCGGCAAGATGGACTTTACGGTGCCGGCATCTCTCAAGGCCACGCTACGTGGCTACCAGGTCGACGGTTACCAGTGGCTCGGCTCGCTCGAGCACCTGGGCCTCGGCGGCATCTTGGCCGACGATATGGGCCTGGGCAAAACGCTGCAGATGATCGCACATATCCTGGCGCGCGTGGAAGCGGGGGACGCCAAGCCCACGCTTGTGGTGTGCCCTGCGTCGCTTGTGTACAACTGGACCGCCGAGCTGGATCGTTTTGCGCCTTCGCTCGACGTGTGCGCCATCGTGGGTGCCAAGGCTCAACGCCGTGTGCAAATCGCTGGCGTGGCCGAGCATAACGTGGTCGTGACGTCGTATGACCTCATGCGCCGCGATATCGACGAGTATGCCGAGCAGGACTTTGCCCGCGTGGTGCTCGACGAGGCCCAGTACATTAAAAACCCGCTCACGCAGGTAGCGCGCGCCGCCAAGTGCCTGCCGGCCGGTGTGCGCTTTGCCCTGACGGGCACGCCCATCGAAAACCGCCTGTCCGAGCTCTGGAGCATCTTCGACTTTTTGATGCCGGGCCTGCTTGGCACGCGCGAGTCGTTTGCTAAGCGCTTTGAGAGCCCGGTCGAGCACGCCGAGGGCGATAGCGCCGCTCGCTTGCAAGCGCTCGTGTCGCCGTTTGTGCTGCGCCGCGTTAAGGAAGACGTGGTGGCCGACCTGCCCGAGAAGATCGAAGACACCGTCATGGCACAGCTCACCGGCGAGCAGCGCAAGCTCTACCTGGCCAACCAGGACCGCATCGCCCAGCAGGTGCAGCATCGCGAGGCATCCGAGTTTAAGAAAGACAAGCTCAAGGTGCTCGCCGAGCTCACCAAGCTGCGCCAGATCTGCTGCGACCCGCATCTACACTACGAGGACTACAAGGCGGGGAGCGCCAAGCTCGACGCTTGTATGGAGCTCGTGCACGGTGCGCTCGACGGCGGGCACCACATTCTGCTGTTCAGCCAGTTCACGGGCATGCTCGATATCATTGGCAAGCGCCTGGCCAAGGAGGACATCGGCTTTCTTAAGCTCACGGGCGCTTCGTCCAAGGAGAGCCGCGCCAAGATGGTCGCGCAGTTCCAGGCGGGCGAGGTGCCGGTCTTTTTGATCTCGCTCAAGGCGGGCGGCGTGGGCCTTAACCTGACGGCGGCCGACGTGGTCATTCACTACGACCCGTGGTGGAACGTTGCCGCGCAAGACCAGGCGACCGACCGCGCGCACCGTATTGGCCAGCAACATACCGTGACCGTGTACAAGCTCATCGCCAAGGACACGATCGAGGAGCGCATCATGCAGATGCAGGAGTCCAAGCGCGACCTGGTCAACAGTGTGCTTGGCGGCGACGGAATCTCCTCGGCGCTGTTTACCCGCGAGGATGTTCTGGCGCTGCTCGGCGGCGACGGGCGCTAACCCGCTCGGGTGGGGCCGCCAGGGCGGATAGCCCGCGCTGTCCCATCGTCCCCGCTCGTTATGTGTTCATTTGCCATGCCGTGGATGGTTCGCCTGCCTTTGGGCATAAGAAGCATCGAGAACATCGGCACATCAGCAAAGGAGAACATCATGGCGAAATTCTTTAAGGACCCCGACGGCAAGCTCATTGCCGCCCTTGGCGACGACGTTGCGACCCCTGCCGGCTGCACGGAGCTGACCGCGAACACCGAGGACGCGGCGCACGAGAAGCACGTGCCGGTCGTCGAGAGTGAGCGCGATGGTCACGTGATCCGTGCACGCGTGGGCTCGGTCGAGCACCCTATGGTGCCCGAGCACTATATTGAGTGGATCGCCCTTGAGGCCGAGGGCCGTCTGGAGGTCCATTACCTTGAGCCCGGCATGAAGCCCGCGACGTTTTTTGCCGGCGGTTCCAAGACCGGTACCGTCTATGCCTATTGCAACCTGCACGGGCTGTGGTCCGCGACGTTCTAGGAGCGCGCCCCCGCTCGGGGTATCATAGCTAGCATATGCACATGCGAGCGCCGACTGCATCATGCGGCCGGCGCTTTTACTACGACAACGATGGTTTACGACGGAAAGGGCTGAGCCATGAAGCTCGCACTTGCACAGATCGATATGCGCCTGGGTGATATTGAGGGTATCTGCGGTCGCATCGAGGACCAGGCGCGCCTGGCCCACGAGCGCGGTGCGCGTGTGCTGTGCGTGCCGGCTCCGCTCTTTATGGGAGCCCTGCCCGGCGGCCTGGTGGGCGCTGCCGACTTTGAGCACGACATGCTGACGGGTCTGACCGGCGTCGCCGAGCGTATCCAAGAGCTCGATATGATCTGCATCGTGCCCGCGGCGGTTTCGTTTGAGGGCCAGCCCCTGCTCGACTATATGATGCTCAAGGACGGTCGTGTGGTACCCGCGCGTGCGAGCATTGCCCTGCAGCGTGGCGAGAACAACGACGCGCGTTGGGCGCCGCCGGTGTTCGACGTGGACGGCGTGCGTATCGCCGTGATCTTCGACTTGGACCGCGAGCTCGAGATGCTGCCGACCGGCGTCGACCTCATTGCCTATTTCCAGTTCAACGCATTCGATATGACCGACCGCGAGACCGCCGCGATCGCCGCCGTGCGCAGCGGAGCCTACCGCAAGATCGCATCTAAGCGCAGCGTGTGGTTTGCCTGCATGGCGCCGGTCGGTGCGTACGACGAGTCGGTGTATACCGGCGGCTCGTTTGTGCTCGACGACTGCGGCCGCGTGGTGGCCCAAGCGCCGTGTTTCGAGGAGAGCCTACTGGTTCAGGAGATCCAGCGCGGCGTGATGCTCGATGCCTTGGAGGACCACGAGCTGCCCGAGTTTCGCTCCGAGGAATGGCTGTGGCAGGCGCTGGTGCTCGCCGTTCGCGATAACGCCCGCGCCCATGGTACGTCGCGCGCCGTGGTGGCGCTCGAGGGCGATTTGCCGTCGTCCCTGCTGGCGGCACTTGCCGTCGACTCCCTGGGTCCGCGCAATGTGATCGGCCTAGTGCTGGGACGCAACCGTATCTTTACGCCGGCGCAGGAGGAGACAGAGGCTGCCCGCTGCGCCGCCGTCCGCGCCATTGCCGAGCGCCTGCATATTCGTACGGTTGAGCGCGATGCGCCGGATGCCGCGCGTGTGTTCGACCGCGATGTGTCGGCGGGCGATGCCGAGCGCCTGCGTTCGCGTACGCTGGGCCTCATGTTGGAGGACACGGCGCTCGAACTGGGCGCGATGGCTCTGAGCCCGCTTTCCAAGACCGAGTACGCGTTGGCGGCACCCGCGCTTTGCGGTGGCTACCAGGGCGATTATGCGCCCTTTGGTGACGTATACCTGTCGACGCTCGAGTTTGTGGCGCGCGTGCGCAACCGTACGTCTGCCGTGGTGCCGCAGGAACTCGTGACGCTCAACGCGGTGGAGGATTGCATGGAGCGCGTGCTGGCGCGGGCGCTCTCGACGCTCGACGGTCCGGTCGACATGCTCGACCGCGCGGCGCAGCTGCTCGGCGGGCTTGAGCCGGGCGAGGTCGATGGCACGCTCGAGGCGCACGTGGACCGCAGCCGACCCTTCGACGACATCCCGATGGCCGCCGGCAAGCCCGAGGCTTGCTCGCTGCTGCTGATGCTCGTGCGTCAGGGCGAGGCCGCCCGCCGCATGCTGCCGACGGCGCCGATTGTCTCGGCCCGTTCGTTTGTCGAGCGCGCCTGGCCGTATATGCTCGCGTGGTCCGACCTGGGGCTGAGCGGCAAGGAACGCATGACGGTCGATGCGCTGGCGCGCGCCGAGGTGAACCGCTTTGCCGACGAGGATACAAGCGAGCGCATGCGTGGCGAGATGATGGGCATACTGGGTGACCTGTTGGGTATTTCGCCCGAGCAGATGGAGGAGTTGCGCTCCGAGGATGGCCAGCGTCGTCTGCACGAGGGCATGAAGAAGTTTGAGGGCGAGGTCCAGGACGCCATCGATAAGATGATGGGCGGCCAGGGTGGCCCGCAGGGTGGGCCCCAGGGCGGACCGATGCCGCACCCGCCGGTGGATCCCCGACAGTTCCCGTTCTTCTCGCAGAACTAAACTGGGGATGGGATTCGCTCCCAACCCCGGTACTTCAACTAAGCATCTTGGCCCCGTTGTGTTATTCTAGAACAGACGTTCGTGAATGATGCGCGGGGCCTTGCCTTGTGCTTGGCAAAAGACGAGGGGAGGCTGGCTTGGTTATCTTGGGTATCGACCCCGGTTTGGCCCATACGGGTTGGGGGATTATCGAGGAACGGCGCGGAGAGGTTCGCTGCCGTGCCTACGGTTATATTGAGACCAGTGCCGGAAGCCCGCTCGCGGTGCGCCTGTCGCATATCGCCCGCGACCTCAAGGGCGTCGTCGAACGCTATCGTCCCGATACCGCGGCTATCGAGAGCATCTACTTTGGCGCTAATGTCCGCTCGGCCATCCCCACGGCGCATGCCCGTGGTGCCGCGCTCGTGGCGCTTTCGGAGTGCGCGCTCGAGATTGGCGAGTACACGCCCATGCAGATCAAGCAGGCTGTGGTGGGCACCGGTGCCGCAGATAAGCGGCAGGTCGCCTACATGGTGCGCACGCTCACGCAGCTCGACCACGACCCGCATCCCGACCATGCCGCCGATGCCCTGGCCTGCGCCATCTGCCACGTAAACCTCAGCCGCACCCGTGCCCTTACCGGTGGCGAGTTCTATCAACAGAGAGGAACCGGATACTGATGATTTCCCAGCTCCATGGAACGCTTATCGAGGCGACGATGAGCTCGGCCGTCGTCGATGTGTCGGGCGTGGGCTTTGAGCTCGGCATCTCGGGCAGCACCGCGGCCACGTTGCCGACGCCTGGCGGCGAGGTTCGCCTCTATACGCGCATGCAGGTGCGTGAGGACGCCATGACGCTCTTTGGTTTTGCCTCCAAGGACGAGCGCACGATGTTCGATCGGCTCGTGTCCGTCTCGGGCGTCGGTCCGCGCCTGGCGCTTGCCGTGCTCTCCACCTATACCGTGGGCCAGCTGTATTCCCTGGTAATGGCCGAGGATGACAAAGGCATGGCCAAGGTGCCCGGTGTGGGCAAAAAGACAGCTCAGCGTCTGATCCTGGAGCTCAAGAGCACCTTTGCCAAGGACAAGGGCTTTGTGCCGGTCGACGTGATTCCCGGCCAGGTTGCGATGCCGGTTCCCGCTGCTGCTCCCTCGGCGATCGATGACGCCCGCGCGGCGCTCCTTTCCATGGGCTTTAGCCCGCAGGAGACCGATGTCGCCCTGAGCGGGTATGATGGGCAGGGTATGCGTGTCGAGGACCTGCTCGGCGCGGCGCTTAAGCGACTCGGAATGGATGCGTGATGTGGGAAGCCGATGACTCTCAGGACCTGTGGGCGACGCCCGGAAACTCGCCGGCGGCATCCATGGCGCATGGCGAGCGCATGGTGGGCTCGGAGCTGACGCCCGAGGACCTTGATGTCGACCGTACCCTGCGTCCCCAACGCTTGGATGACTACTGCGGTCAGGAGCATATCAAGCAGAGCCTTCGCGTGCTCATCGAGGCGGCGCAAAGCCGCGGCGAGACGCTCGACCACGTGATCTTCTCGGGCCCTCCGGGTCTGGGCAAGACCACGCTGGCTACGGTTATCGCCAACGAGCTGGGCGCTCAGATTAAGACGACGAGCGGTCCGGCCATCGCGCGCACCGGCGACCTGGCTGCCATCCTTACCAACCTGCAACCGGGCGACGTGCTGTTTATCGACGAGATCCACCGCCTCAACCGCTCGGTCGAGGAGGTCCTGTATCCTGCGATGGAGGACTTTGCCCTCGATATTGTGATCGGCAAGGGTCCGGCGGCGCGCTCGATTCGCCTGGATATCCCCAAGTTCACGCTGGTGGCGGCAACAACTCGCTCGGGCATGTTGACCGGCCCGCTACGCGACCGTTTTGGCATTTCGTATCGTCTGGATTACTACACCGTCGAGGAACTCGCCCAGATTGTGACACGCTCGGCGACCATCCTGGGCGTGACGATTGACCATCCCAGCGCGCTCGAGATTGGCTCGCGTTCGCGCGGCACGCCGCGTCTTGCCAACCGTCTGCTCAAGCGCGTGCGCGACTACGCGCAGGTGCGCGGCAACGGTCCCATCGAGCTCGATATCTGCCGCCAGGCGCTCGAGTTCTTTGAGATCGATGAGCTTGGTCTGGACTGGATGGACATTCGCATCTTGGAGACGCTTGCCAAGACGTTCTCCGGTCGTGCCGTGGGCCTGACGACGCTTGCTAGCGCGGTGGGAGAGGACCCGGGAACGCTCGAAGATGTTTATGAGCCTTATCTGCTGCAGTGCGGCTTGATGATTCGCACACCGCAGGGTCGCCAGGCAACGCTTCGCACCTTTGAGCATTTGGGTATTGAACCGACCCTGTAGGAATGGGCTTGTTTTAGCGCGTCTGTAGGCTATCGCTGGGCATCGGGTAAACATATCGCCGTTCGTCGGTTACGGGCGTTTTACTATTGCGCGCGCGTGCTATGCTGGATTGGTCTTTTTCTCATCCGGTAACGAAAGGACCGCCCATGCCTACTGACATCGAAATCGCACGTTCTGTTACGCCGCTGCCTATTACCGAGGTGGCCAAGAACGCCGGCGTCGACGTTAAGCATCTGATTCCGTACGGCTTTGACAAGGCAAAGGTCGACTATTCCCTGCTCAACGAGCCAACTGATCACCAGGCCAAGCTTGTCCTCGTGACCGCTATCAATCCCACGCCCGCAGGCGAGGGCAAGACCACCACGACCATCGGCCTGGCCGACGGCCTGCGTCGTCGCGGCGTCAAGAGCGCCGTGGCCCTGCGCGAGCCTTCGCTCGGCCCCGTGTTTGGCGTGAAGGGCGGTGCCGCCGGTGGCGGTTGGGCCCAGGTCATCCCCATGGAGGACATCAACCTCCACTTTACCGGCGACTTCCATGCCATCGGTGCCGCCAACAACCTGCTGGCAGCCATGCTCGACAACCATATTCAGCAGGGCAACCAGCTCGGCATCGACGTTAAGCGCATCACCTGGAAGCGCGTTGTCGACATGAACGACCGTCAGCTGCGCCATGTTATCGACGGCATTGGCGGCAAGGCCCAGGGTGTGCCGCGCGAGGATGGCTTCGACATCACTGTTGCCTCCGAGGTCATGGCAATCCTGTGCCTGTCCACGAGCATCAATGATCTCAAGGAGCGCTTGGGCGAGATCGTTGTCGGCTACAGCTATGCCGGCGAGCCCGTCCGCGCCCGTGACCTTAAGGCCCAGGGTGCCATGGCGGCCCTGCTCAAGGATGCGCTCAAACCCAACCTGGTGCAGACGCTCGAGGGCACGCCCGCGTTTGTCCACGGCGGTCCCTTCGCCAATATCGCCCACGGCTGCAACTCCATCATGGCCACCCGCATGGCCATGCGCTTTGGCGACGTCGCGATTACCGAGGCCGGTTTCGGCGCCGACCTGGGTGCTGAGAAGTTCCTCGACATCAAGTGCCGCATGACGGGCGTTCGCCCCAGCGCTGTCGTGGTCGTCGCCACCGCCCGCGCGCTCAAGTACAACGGCGGTGTTGCCAAGGCCGACCTCAACGAGGAGAACCTCGAGGCCCTCAAGGCCGGCATGCCCAACCTGCTGCGCCACGTCGACAACATTCAGAATGTCTACGGTCTGCCCTGCGTGGTCGCCATCAACCGCTTCCCGACGGACACCGGGGCCGAGCTCGAGCTCATCGAGTCCGAGTGCCAGAAGCTCGGTGTCAACGTTAAGCTGTCCGAGGTTTGGGCTAAGGGCGGCGAGGGCGCGCTCGACCTGGCCGATGAAGTCATGCGCCTGATCGAGCAGCCGAGCGAGCTCAAGTTTGCCTACGAGAACGGTGCCGATGTGGCCGACGCCCTCGAGGCCGTTGCCACCAAGGTCTATCGCGCCGATGGCGTCGACTTTACGCCGGCTGCCAAGCGCCAGCTCGCCGAGCTGCGCGAGAACGGCTTTGGCAACCTGCCGGTGTGCGTGGCCAAGACGCAGTACAGCTTTAGCGACAACGCCAAGGCGCTGGGCGCTCCCGAGGGCTTCCGCATCACCGTGCGCGAGCTCAAGGTTTCCGCCGGTGCCCACTTTGTGGTCGCGCTGACCGGCAGCGTTCTGACCATGCCTGGCCTGCCCAAGGTCCCCGCGGCCGAGAACATCGACGTCGACAACGACGGCAACATCACCGGCCTGTTCTAAGCCTGCCGCGCATAGCCGCTTGCCCGCCCCGCCGCGCCTACCAAGGCCCGGCGGGGCTTTTTCCTCCGTCCCCAAGGGATCATTTTTTGCGGCGGCAATGTTGCGCAACAAGAATCGTGATTTCTCCCGTACGGTGTAGTTGGAAGAACTGCGCGGGCGCATTGCGGCTGCGACGAGAGACGGGAGATGCGATGTATTGCACCAAGTGCGGAGCTCAGATACCCGATGGCTCCACGTTTTGCACGAGCTGCGGCGCTCGCGTGGGCGGAGTTGAGGACCAGGCGGAGCCTGTGGCGTTTCCGGTAGGGGATGCGCCGTCGTCCGCTCCTGTGGGACAGCAAGCTCCTCAGGGTGCCCCAGTTCATATGGCGGCGCATTCTCGTTTTGAGGAACCTATGACCGAGCCTGCCGAGGCCTCTCAGCCGTTTGTTCCGACGCCGCAGCCCAAGAAACCCAAGCACAGGGGCCGCATCGTCGCGGCCGTTATCGGCGGCGTGGCCGTTGTCGCCATTGTCGCCGCTATCGTGATCGTGCCGCGTATCGGCTCGTCGTCCGAGGTGACTTCGGGTGGCAAGGGCTACGTTGTCTGCGCATGCGAGACCAAAGTGCTGCCCAAGAACAGCAAAGGAAAAAAGCTCAAGAGCTATACCGTCGAGCTGGCGCCGGTGTCCGGCAAGGGCAAGAGCTACACCATCAAGGTCGACGGCGAGGATGGCTTTGCCATGGAGGACTTTGGCGAGCTGCCCGACCAGAAGTACCAGATGACCATCACCTCAGGCAAGGGCAAAAAGAAGAGCACGACCACCATGAAGGTCGACTATACCAAGGAAGGTTCGGACGCCCCCAAGAATGTCGAGCTCACGCAGTCCAAGAAGGAGGCCAAAGCCTCTGCCAAGGCGACGGTAAAGACGGCAAACGAACTGTTCACCGACAAGATCCTCGAGTACCAAAAGAAGTACGGCGAAGGCGAGGCTGTCGAGATTGATGATTCTCAATCTACGTATGGAGCCCAGGGTGTTGCCTATGCCAAACTTGTTGACTTTGATGGCGACGGCCAAGATGAGCTACTGATTGAGTATTCCGATGAACCGGTGGACCGTGTGGATAACGCGGCCGCTGCGCATCTTGAAGTCTGGGCGTATAAGAATGGCAAGATTGAGAAGGTCTATACGCCGGATGTTAGTGTGGCTCCCCATCAGGCGTATGTGTCTTTCGCTCCTTTTTCTGGCGTTTATGGCGTGCTAGTTTACGATAAGGATTCGGTAAACGAAACCATCGCATCGGTCGCCACGACGTTGGAGCAACTGAAGTCAAAGGACGATGACGGTGCGCAGGCGAGCTATGAGGCTGCTACTGCCACACAGGATGTCAGCTTTACGGCGCCGGTGGGCGAGGGCGCGCCTGACCCCGACGTTACGTGCCAGATTTCGGCTACGTGGACCTATCCTCAGGTAAAAGGCGAGAGTGTGGGTGTCGCCAAATTCAACAAGGATATGATTCAGCTCGTCGCGGATGCGCTTGATGCGAGCAAGCAGGCAACGCCATATGATGAGAGCAATCGTGTGACCACGATGTATTACGCTGAGATTGTCTCGATTGATGGCGATATTGCATGCGTGCGTACCTACACCGATAGCTATATTCCTCCGTATCGTTCGGAGCAGGTGACGAGGTCGGCATACTATAACCTCAAGACGGGCGAGCAGGTTTCGCTTGAGGACTCGCTTGCACAGCACGGGCTCTCGTTTGACACCCTCAAGAGCGAGGCCAAGCAAGTGATCGGGGCGGCAAAGCGAGGGGCAGATTCTATAGTTGATGACAGCCTCGAAGATGACGATAACTTTACCGAGGACCATTTCTACTATGACGGCAAGGGTTATATCGTTGTTCTCGATACTGGTTTATTTGACTGCATGGCATGGGGTACACACGATCTGGTGGCGCATCCTTTCGATTCGAGCTATTCCGGCGGCCAAGATGTTACGCCCGATTATCCTCGTGCCACATATGTGCCTAACGAGTAAGGAAAGCTACGGATTGTGAATAGAACAGTCCCCGGTGGCGCAAAACGCAGCGCCGCCGGGGACTTTTTGATGCAAATTGGCTCCGAAACAAGTTATCTGGGTCCACCCGCGCCACGAAAAGCGCCCATCTACTACGTTTGCCAAGGTTGGACCGACCATGGAGCGTTTTTTAACAATGTGGCAAGACGTTTACCTGCGGTTTTGTTAACACAAATATGGCTATGGTTGGCACCCTTGGGTTAAACGTAGTAGATAGGCGCATTTTTTGGTGCACAGCCCAAGAAGAGGTCGTTAGCCACGCTGGAGGCCGAAGAGTTTGGCGTTGCGCTCGGCGACCATCATGTTGATGTCGGCGATTTCCATCTCGCCGTCAATGTAGGGCTGGTAGGTGCCATACGGATCGCCGGCTCCCAAGCTGCAGCTTCCGCAGTTGTCGCAACTGCCATTGCCGCAGCCAGCGAGCGCTAGCTTGATGATCTCCTCACGTTCGGCGCGCGTTGTGTCTTTGATGAGCTTGCTTTTTGCCATGACGTTCCTCGATTCGCTTGTGACCGTCGGCCGCGCATGTCTTGTAGATACCGGCGGGCTTTGCCCATCATAGGCTTTTGCGCGGGTAGAATGCATGGATAACTTGATGCTTAGGGGCGACGGAAAGGAATCGTTGCATGGACCAGGATAAGACGACCGTAATGGGTGGCTACGGCTCCCCGCGGACGGGCAATGGCGCCGATGAGACCCGCGTCGTGCCGAATCCCGGCTACGCTGCCCCCGATACGACGCAGACGTCGGCCGATCCCACGCGCGTTGTGAATTACGGAAACGCAGCGCAGGACCCGTATGGTGCCTCGTCGCAGAGCCCCTACGGCAACGCGGCGGCAGACCCTTATGATGACCTGCTGCAAAATCCCATTCCGCAGCCTCAGCAGACGACATATATGCCGCGCACGGCACAGTCGCGCTACGAGTCGCGCGACCGATATGCGCGCGAGCCGTATCGTGAGTATCCCAAGTCCATCCCCCAGTATGGCGAGGACGAGGAGAAGAAGTCTTCGCGTTCGTCGAACGTGATCAAAAAAATCCTGATTGTGCTGGCGATCTTCTTTGTCCTGTCGGTTGTGTTTGCCATCGTATCGGGCATGCTCAACAAGCGGGGCGCCACGACTGATGCCACGGCCGAGCAGACCGAGACTGCCCAGTCCGGCACCGTCGACCTGAGCGATATCCCGGGTCAGTACTGGTCCAACGCCAAGAAGCTCCTCAAGTCGCGTGGGGCCGATCTTTCGAACGCCGTGATCCTGACCGACGACGGCTCGACGCCCGTCGTCGATGCCAACTGGGTCGTGACGTCTGCCTACTATAACGACAACGGTAACCTTGAGATTCAGCTCACGCGCAAGGGCGACTCGTCGGGCAACGCGTCCGGCGACCAGGGCGGCGCGGACAGCTCGAGCTCCAACACGCTGGAGGACCTGAGCAACAAGGCGCAGGAGCTTGGGGATAAGGCCCAAGAGCTGGGCGACACGGCTCAGAATATCGGCGATACCGCACAGAACCTGGGCGATATGGCAACGAACGCCTGGGGTGCCCTGCAAAACGGTATTTCGGGCGCGCAGGGGAACTAGCGGTCGAGCGGCTAGAGCCTTAGCAGTGCAAACAAAAACGGGACGCAGGATCGCGTGACCGGGCGCGTAGGCGCGTTGGTCGGCGGTCCTGCGTCCCGTTTTGCTGTCGATTACAGCTGCTCGGCTGGACGCTCGGGCGAGCTAAAGCCCGAGTCAAATGTGACGACGCACGAGGCGTCGGGCCGGCGCTCGTGCACGATGCGCGTGACGAGCTCCAGCAGCTCCTCGTCGGATATGTCAAAGCCGTCGGGACGCACCAGGTCAAACGAAACGAACCCGTCGTGCTCGTGCAGGTCATGGATGGAGAGCGCGGGGTCGATCTGCGCTACGCCGCGCTTGACCCAGCCGCGCAGATCGTCGCCGGTGGTGGCGATGGGGTCACAGTGCAGCGTGATGGCGATGCCCATCTGGCGTTTGATGTCGTGTTCGATGGTGTCCAGAATCTCATGGTGCTCAAAGGCATCGCCCTCGCCGGGCATTTCCACGTGTGCGCTGGCAAACTGGCGGCCGGGGCCGTAGTCGTGCACCATGAGGTCGTGCGTGCCTAGGACCTGCGGATATGACATGATCTTGTCGCGGATTGCCTGGACGAGCTTGGGGTCAGGCGCTTGCCCCAACAGCGGGCTGATAGCGTCGCGCACCAGGCCCATGCCGCTGATGCAGATGAAGATGCCCACGCCCAGGCCTGCCCAGCCATCGAGGTCAAAGCCGGTCGTCTGCGAAATAAGCGCTGCGGCCAGGACCGAGGCCGAGGCAATGACGTCGTTTTTGGAATCCTGCGCCGTGGCGATAAGCGTCTCGGAATCGATGCGGTTGCCCAGCGTGCGGTTGAATGCCGCCATCCAGAACTTGACGAGCATGGACAGGACAAGGGCCGCCATGGAGAGCGCCGAATACGCGGTGGGGGAGGGCTTGATGATCTTGGTGACCGACTCCAGGATCAGGTTGATGCCGACGGCGCAAACGAGAACGGCGACAAACAGCCCCGCCAGGTACTCGTAGCGACCGTGGCCATAGGGGTGCCCCTCGTCGGCCGGGCGGCTGGCAAGGCGGAATCCGAGCAGACTCACGATGTTGCTCGAGGCGTCGGAAAGGTTGTTGAAGGCATCGGCGACAAGCGAGACGGAGCCCGCGAGCAGACCGGCTATGCCCTTGGCCAGGCACAGCGTGATATTGAGGCCGATGCAGATGAGGCTTGCGGCAAAACCCGCGTTGGTGCGGCAGGAGGTATCGACCGGCTCGCTTTCGCTGCCGGGAACAAGCGTATGTACCAGCCGATTTACAAATAGCATGGCGTATCTCCTCGCATTCTCATTAAGGGGATAGTGTAGCTCGCACAGACGCAACGTGTACCGATGCTCAGAAAATGCAGCAATGGTCTGCTGGAGCTAACGAGTGGGGCTTCCCGTCCGACCGAGTGCTCCATTTTGGGCCACATGGGTATGGGCACGCACCGATTTGCTCGACATACTGAATGTCGACAGCCCTGTGCAAAGGAGGACGTTTCCATGGACGAGATGTTTGCCATTAAATGCCAAAACTGCGGCGGCCCCATGTATTCGCATCAGGCAAAGCGCAGTTTTGAGTGCGCCTATTGCGAAACGGTTATTCCGTGGCAAGCGGACGCCGGGGAGCCCAAGAGCGCCCTGGGTATCCGTCATACGCCGCTGACGGTGGTTGACGGGCTGCTCAAGCTCACGCACGTCTCGCAGCTCGAGCGCCCAGAGGACCCGGACTGGTATTTCTTCAATTCGTACTGGCGCAATCAGTCGGTCCTGGAGCATCTGCTGTGGGAAGATTGCGGAACGGCGCAGGAGTTCCAAGAGGCGACGCATGTGAGCATTCCCTGCCCCTTCTGCGGCGCGTCCTTTGAGGGGTCATCGACCCAGCGCGTGTTTGAGTGCCCGTCCTGCGGCAATAAGATCGGCGTTGCCGACCTGCTCAAACCCGGTACCTTCAGCAAGCGCCTGACCATGGGCGTTGGTGCCGAGTACGTTCCCGAACAGGGCGTCCCCTGTGAGATATCGCCGCAGCAGGCACGTGCCAACGCGCTGCAGCTGGTGCGTCGGTACCCGGACGCCTTTGCCGGGCATGATGTGGAAGACGCAATCCAAAATGACATGATGCTCTTCTATTTCCCCATGGCGCTGGCGGACCTGCGCATGATGGCATCCTTCCCGGGCAAAGGGCTGAGCAAGGAGACCCTGGTGTACTATGAGGTGCTCGACTGGGCGTATCCGCGGGCAAACTACCTGGATGTTCGCCTTATGGGCATTTTGGAGCCGTGGGACTTTGGTAAGGTGGGGCCGTTCGATCCCGCTATGCAGGAAGGCGACTTCCGCGTCGTTTCCGTCGATGCGTCCACCAAGGACCAGGTGGTCATTGATAAGCTGGCGCTCGATATTGCCGGCAATGATGCCGAGGCGGTGCTGGGGCTCAATAAAAAGAGCATCCGCACGTGGGCGCGCAAGGCTCGCAAGCACAAGGATGGTCTGGTGATGGTACCGGTCTACTTTGTCGATCGCCCGGCTTCGGATAGCCGCGACGGCGAGCAGGTGCGCATTGCCGTAAACGGCCAGACGGGTCGCGCGGCGGCGGTGGTGTTTAGCGACAAGCGCGAGACGCATGTGGTGGCACCGCTCAATCCCAACGTGATGCTGTCGAGCGAAAGCACCGTGCACGCCACGCCCATCGAGGTCAAATACGTTAAATCGCCGTTCCTATACCAGATCGTACGTCGCGGAGGCGGCGAACAGCCGCGCCAGGTGGCAGCGGCGGCCGAGGGTTCCTACCGAGAGGAGAAGCCCAAGCGCCGCGGCCTACTGGGTGCGCTATTTGGGAAGTAGAGGAGCGGTACGGGACAGCGCGCAGTAGTGCGAGCTGTCCGTCGTGGTAGATCTAAATAAACAGCGGGACGGCTGCAGCCGACCCTTTAAGACGGTAGCCAATGGGACTTCATCAGGCGAACGTCGCATTCTGTAATCATCATTTATGCGGTCCCTTAATCATTTGCGTTGACTGACATTGTCTTCGTTGAAGACGTGTCCTAAAACAAACACCGTTCTATCAGCTCTTTGCCGCGCAGGGTGTCGATCCATTCCTGTGGAATGGCGTCGATACCGTATGCCGTGCCGGCGAGGGCGCCGGCGACGGCTGCGGTGGTGTCGGTGTCGTCGCCCAGGTTGACGGCGGCAAGGACGCACTCTTCGTAACTGTTGGTGTTCACAAAGCACCAGGTGGCGGCTTTAAGCGTGTCGCGCACGAAGCCGCCGGACCCGATTTCGTGCTCGGGTGCGCTTTTCAGCTGCAGCGCCCACGAGGGGAGTGCGTCGTTCATCACGCTCCTCATCAGTTCGACAAATATGACGCATGCGTCGGTCGACGTTCTGTGGGCGTGCGTGATCGCGGAGGCCTCGCAGATCTCGTCCTCAGTCGCGTCGACAAACGCCAGGGGCGCGATGCGCATGAGCGAGCCGTTGCCGTTGTCGCGCTCGTCGGAGCCACCTTTGCCGGTGTGCAGGGCGCGAGCAGTCGTGCCGCCGTAATCGAAAACGCCGTCGATCGTATATTCGCCACGGGCAATCCAGCTTACGAACTTGTCGCGCATATCTGCGGTGTCGATATGACCGAGCTCCCTAATCGAGTCGCAGGTAGCAAGCGTCATGGACGTGTCGTCGCTCCAGGTGCCGGCGGGCTGCCCATGCGTGCCGTAGCCGATCATGTCCGTGCATTCGAACGTGCCACGAGGCCTGAACTCGTAGGGAACGCCCAGTGCGTCGCCGACGGCAAGCCCATAGATGCAGTCGCGCAGTGTTGTTTTCGGTCTGTCTGTCATGGAAAGCTCCTCTTTCCCGGGTGATGTGGAGCGCCATCGGGGGTATCGGTCGCAACGTGCTGCTACCCTTGCGCTTCGCCATTAGTCGCTTCGTTGATGGCGCGGTACTCGGCACTCAGCTCGCGCGCCAGCTCTTCCTTGCTTGGAAGATACGGCAGGTATTTGGCGGCAAACACTTGGTCGTTGTCTTCGGGCAGCGTGTACTCGACAATCGAGTCGCTTTTGTCCGCGCAGAGCACGATGCCTATGGGCGGATTGTCGCCTTCGTTCATGAGCTCGCGCGTGTAGTAGTTCACATACATTTGCATCTGGCCCAGGTCCTGATGCGTAAGGTCATCGGTCTTAAGGTCGATGAGCACGAAGCAGCGCATCAGATAGTTGTAAAACACAAGGTCAATATAGAAATGGCGTCCATCAAAGGTGATGCGCTTTTGGCGCGCCTCGAAAGCGAAACCACGGCCAAGCTCCAGCAGGAACTTCTGAAGATGCGTGATGAGCGCCTGCTCTAGATCGCTCTCGCGAAACGCAGCATCGTCCGAGAAGCCTAAAAATTCCAGCACATATGGGTCGCGGATAATATCCTCGGGGCGATGAACCGGGACGCTCTTTTGGATTTCCTGGGCGACGGTCTCTTTGTCCTTGCTGGCAAGTAGACGCTCGCGGAACATGGTGTTGATTTGGCGCTCGAGCTGACGCGTGCTCCAGCGAGAGTCGGCGCATTCGTTCATGTACCAAATGCGAGCTTCGGGGTCGGGAATGCGAGATAGTCTGCGATAATGTGTCCAGTTCAATTCGTGACGCAGTGCGTCACGAATTGGGAATGCTAAATAAAACTGCCGCATGTAGCGGAGGTTTGAGGTATCAAAGCCTTTGCCGAAATCTGTGGTAAGCCTGGTCGCGAGTCCTTTAAGCAGCGCCTCTCCATACCTGGCGCGCTCTTCTCCGCCCTGTTCCTCAACAATGCTCTTGCCGATCTCCCAATATGCCTCAACCATCGCAAAGTTAACGGCGGCATATGCCTTGTCGCGAGCAGCGTTGAGAATCGAGGAAACCTGCTTATAAAAACCTTCGGGCACGATTGCCGATTCTCCGCGGTTTGCCAGTTCGCCCATCACCATCGCCCACTTTCCTCCTGTGGAATGCATCTTTATCGCATTTAGTTTAAAGCCTCGCGCGGACACGAATTGCTGTGCTGTCTGGCACCTTCGCATGGGAGCCTTGCGGTGACTAAAATGTGGCCATAGAGGCAGTTTTAGCGAACCCCGCGGGAGTGACACGCATGGATAACAACACTTTGCTGTTCCAGGACAAAGGTTCGGGCAGGTTTAAAGACGTCAAGATCTAGCCTAACCGTATCGAGGTGCTCGAGAAGGGCACGTTTGGTGGCAAGCACACCGAGATCGTTTACCTTAAGGACATTACGGGGGTCAACAGGATCAAAGGTCGCGGCGTTTTCCTACGCAACAGGCTGTTGACTGCTTGTGTCTTTAGCCTGAGCAGCCGTGCGAAGGCCCAGGAGTTTGTTAACGCGCTGAACATGGTGATGTAGCCTATGGCGGCGTTTGGGCCAAGGTAAAAATCGGGGGCGCAGAATGGTATTCTGCGCCCCTCATCAAATCGATGTGTCCAAACGGTCGGCTTGCCTATTCGCTAGCGCCTTCGCTGTCTTCGCGGTCATTGGCAAGCATTGCCGCGCCAGCGACCGTTGTCGCCACGGCGGCAGCGGCGAGCCCGGCGGCGATGCCGGAGCCGTCGCCCGTGTCGGCGAGTTTTCCGCCCGAGCCCTTGCTCTTGTTGCCCTTGCCGTTCTTGTCGGCGCTGCCCGCGTTGGCGCCAGTGCCGGTGCCGCCCGCGTTGCCCGAGGCTGCAACGGTAAAGCTTGCGGCTCCGTCGCTGGCGAGCGTGTAGTTTTGTGCCGCGTCGCCCAAAAGGCCTTTCGCGCGCACCCAGTACGTCCCTGCGGCAAATGTTTCGCCCTCGGCCATTGCCGTGCCCGGAGCGCCGTCCGCGTCGTGCACAAACTCGAGCTGGGCCGTGCAGGCATCGGTTTCGAGCTTGCCCTCGAGTGATGCCGCAATCTTGGCGCGCACGTCTTCGCCGGCCTTAAGGCCTTCGAGTCCCTCAAAATGGGGCGTCAGCGCGCGTGGATCGATATCGATGGGCACAGAGCCCTGCAGCCCCGTAGCGGTCTCGTTACCCAGGGCGTCGACATCCACATATTCGATGGTAAACGCATAGCCCGAAGCCGCCACGTTGAGTACGTTGCTGCTGTCGACAAGGCGGAAATGACCCTCGCCAACGGTCTTGCCATCCTGGAATGAGGCATCGCTCAGCGAGTCGCCGTACGTCATGCGCATGCGGGTCGGGAGGTAGTACGAAACGGTCTGCTTGTGCTTCGCATCGTAATTGCGCTGGTAGATGCTTCGGGCCAGTGCCGCATCAACAAAGTCGGACGCAATGATGCCAATGTGCTTGAGGCAGTCCTCCTTTGTGCTCTCATTTCCGGTGCTGTTTATATACTGGCTCTTGTATAGATGCTCGTTGACCACTCGTGCTGCGGTAAAAGGATTGCTTCCTTGTTTGTAGTTCGTGCAGCTGGTGTAGTTGATACACCAGCTATGCTCCAGGACCTTTACCTTGGCCCCGTCAGTGTCCTCGACGTCCACCATGATGCGGGCGAGCTTGGTTGTCTCCTGCAGCGCCATATCGACCCAGCCGATTTTGTCGGTTCCTGTGCATTCGTAATGGTCCTGGGCGTATACCTTGGTGCAATAGGGCTCTTCGTCACCCGTTTTCCCTACGGCTTCAAAGCCCCGCTCGTCTCGAACGAGACACATAGAGGTGCTGTCGGTGTGTGCTGCGATTTTGTCGTCCCATTGGGTGAGGTCGAGGCCCCATGTGTGGCTGCTTACGCTGTTGCCGGCGAGCCCAAACCGACGCAGCAGGACGATCTTTCCGCGCACCTCGCCCAGCGTGGGGATACGGCTCGATGTGTAGAACAGGTTGGGGTTCTCATCAAAAACCTTGCCCAAGGCCGTCGTGAGGCTTTCGTCGGTAGCCTCGTCATTGCCCCGCGACACGAGCATGATGAGCGCTTCTGTCGGGTTTTCGCTCAAAAACGTATTGAAGTACCCGATGACATCGGAGAGATGCATAAAGTTCCCGTCTTTTTTGAGCAGGTAACAAGCTCCGTGGTCGATGCCGGGGTTCTCACCCTTTCCGAGTCGAATATCAAAATAGCGAACGCCTTCGAGCAGCTGCGTGGGGATGTAATCCTGCTGGCATTTTGCTTGGGAGGATTGGGGCTCGGTGTCGTTGTCGACGCTGCAGGTGCCCGAATCGTGCGTGCCCGGGATACTCAGTTCGTCGAGGAACTTGTTGCCATCGACGTAGCTCATCCAACATGGTCCGTCGACGTAGCTGCTATACGTGATCCAGTCGATGCTGCTAACTGTGGCGTTGGTCTTGTCTATGCTGTAGCCGACAAGCTCGAGCTCCCACGGAATGCTCTTCCTCTTGTGGCAGATCTTGTTGTTGTCTTGGTCTTTGCCGTCCTTTTCTATGGCCAGGTAATTAATGTCTTTTTCCTCGTTTGTGCGGTCTCGGATGATGTAGGTTCCGTTTAGCTGGCGGTCGAACGCAAAAGAGCGGCTGGCCTTGCCGTCATGCTCGCCACTCCATACGTGGATGACCTTTCCATCTTTGTCCGAGTCGCCATCGACCGACCAAATGCTGTAGCCCGTCTTCTTGTGCTCTTCGAAATTGAGCAGGGTGCGGATGGCATACCAATTTGTATTTTTTGTATCGGTCACCACGTGCTCAAGGATGAGCTTGCTGGACGTGCCGTCATTAAATAGGTGGCAGACGTTGCCCTTGATGTTGCCGTCTTGGTTGACGCTTGCGGTACGAAAATAGCCCGCGGGGCGAAGGCGAATGACGAACTTGTCGAGGCTGACCGACGCTGTGGCAGCGTCGTCTGCAAATGCCGCTCGCAGGGGAATACCCAGCGTCGCGGTTTCGGGCAGGCTTGCAAGCGGCGACAACGCCGCAAGTCCTAGGCCCAACGTAAACGCTCGGCGACTGATGGCGTGGTGTTCGGTCATAACTCCTCCATTCGCAGGGTGCGGTTATGCACTCGTTTGGGTCACTATACTGCCCAGATGTCTAAACGTGTTGGCTTAATTGTCTGCGCGGCGCTATAAATCGGCGGGCGGACGCGTTGGGGCGCTTGTCTATTTGTGTTGCTACCGTGTCTGGGATGGTTCCGGCGTCCGGCATCCTCGTGTTCGTCGGCTGCCGGCATAAGAAAGGGAGGGTCGGTTTACCGGCCCTCCCTTAGTACGAAGCGCTGGGTTACTGTCGCTTGCTTGCGCTGCGCTCGTGTTTCCCATTGCGCTCGCCAGTCGCTTAGCGCTTAATCTCGATATCGTCGAGCTTAACATCCATGGCCTCGGTCTTGGCCTTGGCAATGTCGTCGGCAAATTCCAGAGACTTCATCATGGTCTCGACGGCGTCCTTGTGCTCTTCGACGTTGTCGATGCGCACATACACGCTGCCGCCGTCAACGTCGGTGAAGTACTCAGTCGTCACGCCGCCCGAGTGTGTATAGGAAGCGTTGCGCCAAGTCTTGCCGTTGTACTTGACGGGGTCATTCTCGGTCCACTCAAAGCTGGCATTCCACTTTGCCTCGTAGTCGAACAGCTCGTCGGCGTTCTTGTCAGGGTCGAAGACAGGGATGAAGCGATCGCTGGCGTGCTCGCTCTCGGTGAACTTAAACTGGGCCCTGTCGGCGGTATCGCCTGCGACGTCGGTGACCTCGACGCCCTCGGGGACCTCGACCTTAAACCAAATGAAGTCGGTCCTCATATCCACGGCTGGCTTTTCTGCTCCGCCGCCACCGCCACTGCCGGTAGCGCCACCGCTTCCGCCACAACCCACCAGGGCAACTGCGGCAAAGAGACTGATGCAGAGGGTGAGAATCGCAAAGGCCTTCTTTTTCATGGTCGTGTCCTCCTCGATCTGTAACCGCCCATGGATTACCTGCCTTTACTGTACGCGCGAGCGGCTCGTAAGGGTGGGCCATGTGTCCCATTCTGAGGGTCGGATTTACGCCGACATGTGGCAATATGCCCGGGCGCAAAAGAGGGGAGGATCGATGCTATCGACCCTCCCCGGTGTTGGGTGCCCGTTGTTTTAATGGAGCGCGCGTACGTGGGTGTGTGCGGTGTTCAATTACTTGATCTCGATGTTCGAAATCTCGACTTCGCGTGCCTCGGCAACTGCCTTCGCCATGTCATCGGGGAACTCGATGGAGTTGAGGAGCGCCTCGGCTTCTTTCTTATGCAGATCGAAGTTCGAGATGAGAACGTAGACGCTTCCCGGCTCAACGTCGGTAAAAAGCATGGTTGAGATGCCGCTGTTGTCCTCGTATGTTCCGACGAGCCACGTCCTGCCGTTATACTCGACGGACCCGCCATCCTTCCACTGGAACGTATCCCTCTTCTTTTCCGCCTGGTCGGCGTGGGATTCCTCGGCCGTCAGCGCTTTTTTCCAAACGGGGATAAAGCGATCGGCCGAACCGTTCTCGTCTTCGGGGAAAGTGAGCTGGACCTTGTCGGCATTCTTGCCAGCGGAGTCGCTTGCGCCAGCGCCCTCGGGCATCTCGACCTTAAACCAAATGAAGTCAGTCTTCTTGGCAACGGGGGCCTTTTCCTTGCTCTCGCTCTTAGCGGCGCTGCCGCCCCCGCCCGATGCGCTCCCGCCGCAGCCGACAAGGGCGAGTGCGGCAAAGAGGGCGATGCACAGGGAAAGGATTGATAGGGTCTTTTTCATCATGGTGGCGTCCTCCTTGTCTGCTGATGACATCACGGCGCCGCATGCTGTTGGGGTACTGATTGCGCTGGCGGCGGATGTCTCTGTGTACTGTGCAGCTTATGCCTCCGTTCATCGCTTGTGGCCGTTGCGCGGCCGTGCCCCAACGGGTTCCTTACTTATAGATATGCCCCAGTTTGTACCGTTCGGGAGTCTCGAAAGGTGGGCCATGTGTCCCATGTTTGCGTGTGCGGGCTTGCCGCAAGGTGGGCCTGGCGCTGGGCAAGCGTGCGGCTTGGTTGATGCTCCCAATGTTGCGCAACAGCGATGCCGGCTTAAGGTTTTAGACTTGGCTGTGACAAAAGCTAAACCACGAAAGGTCGAACGATGTTCTGTCAAAAATGCGGACAGCAAGTTCCCGATGGATCGACGTTTTGCACGCATTGCGGGGCGTCGCTTGCGGGTGGCTCCGCGCCGACGCCTACGGGCGCTGGTCCTTCCTCTGCCCCGGGCCTAACCCAATCGATGCCGCCGGTCGCGCCCGCTCCTCAAAAACCTAAGAGCAAAGCTCCGATTATCATCGCGGTGGCGTGTGCCGCCGTGGTACTCCTTGGGGGTGGCACGGTGTTTGCGCTCACGATGCTTAACGGGTCCAAGAGCTCCGACACGAAAATCTCGGTGATCGATACCGGGTCTTCGGACGAGAAAGATTCTTCTGCCAAGAAGAAGGATGACAAGTCCAAGGCCAAGGGGTCTTCGTCGTCGGATGACGAGGCCGTTCCCGAGGACGAATCGGCATACTACGGCTCGGGCGATTCGGACGATTACCTAACCGACGTGTATACGTACACGAACGACATGCATCCTTATAGCATGTCGATTCCCAATCGCTTTGAGATGGAAGATACTCCCAGCGGCAGTGGCGCCAGGTATGAGGATCCGGAGACGGGTTTTGTGATCAACCTGTTTGGCTACGTCAACATTAACGAAGAAACCGCGCACGAGATGTTCGTCGACGTGGACACCTCGGGCAAGGCCGACCTCTATACCGCAGAGGGCGACAACTGGTACGTGGTCTCGTGGCGCGAGGGCGATACGATCATTTACGAAAAGACGATCGTCACGGATTCGACGATTGCCACGGCGCATTTGGAGTACTCGACTGCAAACCGCGACATGGGGTCGAAGATTATCGATACGCTGTTGCCGACGTTCCAGGTGGACTAGGCGCCCGTGCCTATAGCCGGCAATCGGAAACGCCGATAGCCAGAGCTCCTGACAGCCTTTGTCTTATGGGCTAGACTGGCTTGGACGAGATCGATGAATGGGACAACCGCTTCCTGGCGTCGTTGTCCCATTTTTTATTATGCGTGCGGCCCGTGGTGGCCGGCGCGGTGGGCAGAGGTGTTTCGATGAGCCAAGAGATGATGGATAAAACCTGCCGAGGGTTTGCCGAGGCGCTTGCCGCGCGCGAGCCCGTTCCCGGCGGCGGCAGCGCGAGCGCCTTTGTGGGCGCGCTGGGCGCCTCGCTTTGCGGGATGGTCGCGCGCTATGGCGCGACGAACCCCGCGCTTGCCGATCGCGCGGACGATCTGACACACGCATTTGCCCAGGCAGATGAGCTGGCTCAGGAGCTTGTGGGTCTGGTCGCCGAGGACGTTCGTGCGTACGGCCAGGTGTCTGCGGCATACGGTATTCCGCGCGAGGATCCGGCTCGACCGGCTGCGATTCAGGATGCGCTGCACGTGGCAGCCATGCCGCCGTACCGCATTATGGATGCGTGCGGGCGTGCGCTGGCGCTGCTCGAGGACATGGCGGACAAGGGCTCCCGACAGCTGCTGTCCGACGTGGCATGCGGCGCCGTGTTCTGCCGCGCCGCCATGCAGGGCGCGAGCTTGACGCTCTTTGCGAACACCACGTCTATGAAAGACCGGGCACGCGCCGAGGAGCTCGAGGCGGCGTGCGATGAGCTGCTGGATACGTGGCTGCCGCGCGCCGATGCGCTGGCGCGCCGCGCCGCTGACGCCGCAAGGAAGAGGGGATAGCCATGGCAGAGCTGCTGAAGGGGGCCCCTGTTGCCCGTGCTTTGACCGAGGAACTCGCTGCTCGCTGCATGGCTTTGCGTGAGCGCGGCGTTGTGCCGACGCTGGCCATCGTGCGCGTGGGCGAGCGCGAGGACGACCTATCCTACGAGCGCGGTGCCCTCAAGCGCTGCGAGAAGGTCGGCATCGAGGCTCGTCGCGTTTTGCTTCCTGCCGATGTTTCGCAGGACGAGCTACTGGCGGCTATTAAGGACATCAATGCCGACCCTGCTGTTCACGGATGCCTGATGTTTCGCCCGCTGCCCGCTGGGCTTGACGAGGATGCGGCTGCCGCGGCGCTCGATCCCGCCAAGGATGTTGACTCCATGACGCCGGCCTCGCTGCTTACCACGCTTTCGGGGCGGGGCGAGGGCTTTGCTCCCTGCACGGCCGAGGCCGTGCTGGCGTTGCTGGACCATTACGGCGTTGAGCTGGATGGGGCCAAGGTCGCGGTCGTCGGTCGATCGCTGGTGATTGGCCGCCCCGTTGCCGCCATGCTTACGGCTCGCAACGCTACCGTGACGACGTGCCATACGCATACGCTTGACTTGGCTGCCGAGTGCCGTTCAGCTGATATTGTGGTTGCGGCCGTTGGACGCGCGCGCACGATTGGCACGGATGCGGTTCGCGAGGGCCAGACAATCATCGATGTGGGCATCAACTGGGACGAGGCCACCGGCAAGCTGGTCGGCGACGTCGATTTCGATGCTGCGGAGCCGGCCGTTAACGCCATCACGCCCGTGCCGGGCGGCGTGGGCGCTGTAACGACGGCGATTCTCGCCAAACACGTGATCGAGGCGGCGGAGCGTGCATCGAAATAGGCGTTTTGGGCTGTATGAAGGGTCAGCTATATACCCACTGTGCAAAAAACGCCAATTATGAGTACTGTTGCCAAGATAGTCGCATATGTTTTACGTCTTTTGGACTCCCTAACGATATTCATTCTCGTTGGGGAGCCCATTTTATTGAACCTATGGGGAATAACGTTGTCTTGCTTTTGGACAATTGGGGATTTCCGGCACTCATTACAAGGAAATTTGCTGCTACTAAATTGGTGACAGTACTCATATTTGGCATTTTTTGCCCACAGGGGCTGCCGGGGCGGCGGTTTCGCCCTTTTTGCGCCGAAGCGATACACTGTTGCCGTTTGATTTCTTCGCTCAAGGAGGATGCGCATGCCGTGCACAACGATTTTGGTTGGTAAGAACGCGAGCTACGACGGGTCGACGCTTGTCGCCCGCAATGAGGACTCGTCCAACGGGGTGTTTGAGCCCAAGCGCATGCGCGTGGTACATCCCGACGAGCAGCCTCGTGTCTACACGAGCGTCCTGAGTCACCTGACCGTTGAACTGCCCGACAACCCCATGCGCTACACGAGCGTCCCCGACGTCGTTCCCGGTCACGGCATTTGGGCCGAGGCCGGTTTCAACGAGCTCAATGTTGGCATGTCCGCAACCGAGACGCTCACCACCAACGAGCGCGTCCGCGGCGCCGATCCGCTCGTGGACTACGTGCCCGCCAAGGGCAACGAGGGCGAGGACGGCTATGTTCCGGCGCAGCCCGGCGGTCTGGGTGAGGAGGACATGGTGACCCTGGTGCTGCCGTACGCCAAGTCTGCCCGCGACGGCGTGCGCATTCTGGGCGACCTGCTCGAGCGCTACGGTACCTACGAGAACAACGGCATCGCCTTTAGTGACGTTGACGAGATCTGGTGGCTCGAGACCATCGGCGGCCACCACTGGATCGCCAAGCGCGTGCCCGACGACGCCTATGTGACCATGCCCAACCAGCTGGGTATCGATAGCTTTGACCTGGACGACGCCGAGGGCGCCCAGGCAGATCATATGTGCTCCGCCGATCTGCGCTCCTGGATGGCCGAGTGGCATCTGGACCTGACGCTGGGCGTCGAGGGCGACGGTCCGGCGACGGTCTTCAACCCGCGCGAGGCCTTTGGCTCGCACAGCGACAGCGACCACGTCTACAACACGCCGCGCGCTTGGTACATGCAGCGCTGCCTCAACCCCAGCGATGTATGGGACGGTCCCGACGCCGACTACACGCCCGAGAGCGACGACATCCCTTGGAGCCGCGTGCCCGAGCGCAAGGTGACCATCGAGGACATCAAGTACGTGCTTTCGAGCCACTACCAGGGCACGGAGTACGACTGCTACGGCAGCAAGGGCACGCCCGCCACGCGCGGTGCCTATCGTCCCATCGGCATCAACCGCAACAGCCAGCTTGCCGTGTTGCAGCTGCGTCCCTATGTACAGCCGGCGTATCGCGCCGTGCAGTGGATGGCGTTTGGCTCCAACTCGTTTAACGCGCTCGTGCCGCTGTACGCCAATGTCGAGACCATGCCCGAGTACTATGCCGACACGCAGGCTCGCGTGACGTCCGAGAATTTTTATTGGGCAAATCGCCTGATCGGTGCCTTGGCCGATGTTCGCTTTCATGAGTGCGGTCGCGCAGTCGAGGATTATCAGGAGAAGGTCGGCGGCATGGGCCACAAGCAGATTCACGACGTTGACGCTGTCGTAGCCGCGCTGCCCGAGGCCGAGGTGCCCGCCGAGCTCGCCCGCGCCAACGAGGAGTTTGCCGAGCGCGTGCGGGTGGAGACCGATGCTCTGTTGGGCAAGGTGCTCTACACCACGAGCTGTGCCATGAAGAATTCCTTCGCGATGAACGACAATGTGAGATAAAGAGAACCTTGCAACGAGCGAGCGGGGCAAACGCCGTCGAAGGCTTTGCCCCGCTCGATTCCTATCTTGGCGGTAAAACGATTTTGTGTCGTTCGCCCAATCTTGGGTACAAGAAGGCCAATGCAGTTGTTCATGATTGGAGCCAACCATGGTTATGAAACTCGATCAGCTTGTTAACGGTGCCATCAACGTGGGCTTCGGCGCCGCCGCCGTTGCCGTCGAGGGCGGCAAGAAGGTCCTCGACGACCTCAATACCAAGGGCGAGCAGGTCCGCAAGGACGCCGGCACCCCCGATATCGCCCGCAGCGTGTCCGACATGTTCGAGCAAGCGGGTGGCACCATCTCCGACCTGACCGAGCGCCTGGGCATGCAGGGCGAGACTGCGGCACAGCGCGTGCTCGACGAGCTCATCCTGGCCCGCGTTCGTGTTATGACCGCCTCCGAGCGCACGGCCTTTTTGGCCCATGTGCGCGACATCGTCGATTCGGTCGAGGACAACGTGACCTCGGTGCCCGTCGAGTCTGTTGAGCCCGACGACGCAGAGGACGCCGAAGAGGCCGAGTAGCAGCGCAGATGGCAGATTCCACCACCGATTACAACAATCTAGATCCCTTGGGTGACGAGGCGGCGGTTGTCGACGAGGTCGATGCCGCCGTCTCGGGCACTCGCAAGACGCCGCGTGCTGTCGATATGGTCCCCGAGGAGTCCGACGCGATGGCGCCGGATGAGGAGTATCAGCTCACACCGGCGGGCCGCCGCGAACGCATCGGGCAGATCGTTCGCTTGATCAAAAAGTACCGCGTGTGGGATAACCTCACGCCGGTGCGCCTGCGTCGTCTGCTCGAAGAGCTCGGCCCCATGTTCGTTAAGATGGGGCAGATTCTGGCCAACCGGTCCGAGATTTTGCCGCAGCGTTTTTGCGACGAGCTGCGTCGCCTGCGCTCCGACGTAGAGCCGGTGCCGTATGAGGTAGTGCTCCGCTGTCTGGAAGAGGAGTACGGCCAGCGCTTGGGGCAGATGTTCGACGCGATCGACCCCAACCCGCTCGGAAGCGCGTCGCTCGCGCAAGTTCACCGTGCCCGTCTGGTGACGGGCGAGGACGTGGCCGTTAAGGTGCAGCGCCCCGGCGCGCAGCAGGTCATGGCGCAGGACATCGACATCATTCGTTCGGTGGTGCGCATCGTTTTCAAGTTCGTCAATACCGATCAGTTTGTTGACCTGCACGGTGTGGTCGAAGAGCTGTGGACCTCGTTTCGCGAGGAGACCAACTTTTTAGCCGAGGCCAAAAACCTCAACGATTTCTATGACTTTCACAAAAGCGTGCATGGCGTATCGTGTCCCAAATCCTACCTGGACCTTTGCACCGAACACGTCGTGGTCATGGACTACATCGACGGCATCTCCATCGCCGATCCCGAGCGCCTGGTGGCCGAGGGCTATGACCTGGAAAAGATCGGCTCGGCGATTGTCGAGGACTATTCGACGCAGGTGCTCGATGACGGCTTTTTCCATGCCGACCCGCATGCGGGAAACATCATCCTCAAAGACGGCATCGTCTACTTTATCGACCTGGGAATGGTCGGGCGTATGTCGAGTCACGACCGCGGTATCGTCAAGGACATGATTTTCGCCGTGGCCGAGGGCGACGTGCCCAAACTCAAGGACTCGCTTATGCGCTTTGCCGTGACGCGCGGCGACTCGGCCGAGCTCGACCATTCGGCCTTTTTGTCCGACTTAGACTTTATCGTCGCCGACTTTGCGGGCCTCGACCTTAAGGATCTTGATATCGGCGAGTTTTTGACCTCGCTGCTCAATCTGGCGCGCAAAAACGATGTTGAGCTGCCGAGCGTGGTGACGATGTTCGCCCGCGGCATGGTGACGCTCGAGGGCTTGCTGACTGAGTACATGCCCAACGTCAACATGATTCAGATTATCCAGACGCACATCAAAAACGAGAAAAGCACCTATGCGTGCGTACGCGAAATGGGGCGCGATCTTGCCGCGAGCAGCTATCGCGCGGCAAAAGGCTCGCTCGAGGCGGCCGAGTATCTGGGCTTGGCTTCGCGTATGCTCACGCGCGGCCAGCTTAAGGTGAACACGCAGATCATGAGCAGCGATAAGGCGCTGCGACAGCTGGGTGGAATTATCGACCGCATGTCGATGGCAATTGTAATCGCCGGTCTGTTTATCGGTTCGTCGGTGGTGTACTACGCGCGCATCGAGCCGGTTGTGTTCGGTATCCCGGTCATTGGCTTTATGGGCTACGTGAGTGCGCTGGTGCTGGCGCTGATGCTGGGCCGCGAGATCTGGCGCAACAGTCACGGCGGCAAGCGTTAATGGCCCCTGCGGGACGGAGGAAAACGGATCATTTTGCTCGGCGCTCCATCTTCACCCTTTTCTATCGCAAACCATAGCTTTTACCTTGGGCTTCGCCTGTGTGCGGGGCCCTTTTGCGTGCTACCATATCGACGGTTTTAATCGATGGCCTAGATGGTGGTGCGGAGACGCACGAATGCGCGGTTTTCCTGCGCGTTTGGGAGAATCGGGGTGCAAGTCCCCGGCTGTACCAGTAACCGTAATTCCTCTTGGCCCGGGATGGTCGCGTCGCAGATCGGACGACGTGCCCGAGTCGTTAAGGTTAAGTCGGATCGCCTCCCATCTTGCATACGGCTGCGGCTTTTGCCGCCGGTGTGCATAGGGCTCTGGAGGGAAGGGGGACCCCGATGGGGGAACTCGAGCGCAACATGCGCGATGACGTGGGGCAGCCTCAAGGCAACGCTCCAAGTACAGACAGTAGGAGACAAATGGATATGTTTGAGGACGAGCGCGAGCGTGCCTCGTTGCATCGCCGTGGCGCGATTGCACGCGGTGTAGCCAAGCGCGGCCTGGTGGCATTCCTGGCCTTCGCGATGGCTTTCAGCACCACGCCGGCTCAGCTGTGGGCCGAGGGCGCCGAGGGCATTGCCGAGGCTGTGGCTCAGGCTGCGACGCCGGGCGAGGACGCAGCGCTTGCGGGCGGTACTGCTGAGCAGAGTGGCGCCGAGGTTTCGGATTCCGTGGGCGCGCCTACAGCTAGTGCCGCCACAACAGAGGCAGCAACTGGCGACGAAGGCTCGACGACGGGGGAGAGCCCTGCCACGAGCGAGCAGTCTTCGACGGCATCCGCTGGCCAAGCAGGATCTGCCGCCGCGGCTGCCGTTCAGACGGAGAACCCGACAGAAACCGGCGATGTCGCCAAGAAGCAGGTCGAGGTCTCGTTCTCGATCATCGGCACCGATGCCGACGGCAGGGCTCAGACCTGGGTGGCACCTACGCAGCTTAAGCTCGACGAGGGCTCGACGGCTGCGGATGCCTTCGTTAATCTGCAGCAGAAGACGGGCTTTAAAGCGGATTACGAACCGAACACGGCATACGGCTTCTACCTCAAAAGCATTACGTCCCCGACAGATGGCCGCACGCTTGCCTACGATCCGACGACTTATGCCTTCTGGCAGCTGTTCGTCGACGGCGCGTCTTCCTCGGTTGGCGCGAGCAGCGTTAAGCTCACCCAGGGGCAGAAGATTGAGTTTGCCTATACGGCTGGTAACGCGTCCCCTGTCGTTAAGGACCAGGTTGCCGCAAATGTGACCGTCATTGGTCGCGATGCCCATGGCAAGACTCAGACTTGGGTCGATAACGCGCAGTATGTGGTGACGTCCGGCTCGAGCGCGCTTGATCTTACGAAGGTCGCGCTCGAGGCAAATGGCATCGACGCCGTTGCTGCGGGCTCCTTCATTCTGAGCCTTAAGTACAACGGCGTTGAGCTGGGTGCGCCGTTCGATTATTCGACCTATTGGCAGCTGTTCATCAACGGCAAGTCGAGCGACTATACGGCAGACAATGTCACCATCCATGCCGGCGATACCGTCACGTGGTTCTACGGTGGCTGGGGCGACCAGCTGCCCTCCGATTCTGTCCATGCTTCCGTTCAGGTCCTCGGTAAGGACAAGGATGGCAAGCAGCAGGTTTGGGCTTCGACGGGCCAGACGAGTCTCAAGGCGGGCTCTACTGCCAAGGATCTCCTTGAGCAGACCGGCCTTACTCTCGATGCTGGCGAATCGTCTTGGGGCTGGTTCCTCAACGGCATTACTTCGCCGTTCAATGGTAAGTCCTATGGGTATGATCCTGCGACCAATAGCTATTGGCGCTTCTATGTAAATGGCAAGTTCGTCGACGTTGGCGCCGGTAGCTACGAGCTCGGCGAGGGCGACGCCATTACCTTTATGTATGCTGGCGACAGCGATGCCCTCCCTGGTCAGGTGCTTGGATCCGCCGATATTATCGGCCCCGATGTCAACGGGAATGATACGCGTTGGGGCACGGCGAGTAACGTTTCTCTGCCCGAAGGCTCCACGGCCCAGAACCTTATTGAGGCAGTTCTGAAGGCCAAGGGCGTTGCGTACAACGGCTCCCAGAGTGGTGAGTACTGGTTCCTTAATTCCATTACTTCGCCGTTCGATCACAAGCCATATGGCTGGGATGCTACGACCAATAAATATTGGCACCTGTATATCAACGGAGAGCCCTCCTTACTCTGCGCTAATCAGATTACGCTCAAGAGTGGCGATAAGGTTACGCTTGCCTATACGACCGATGACTCGCCCATGCCCAATCCCGACAAGATTGTCGTGGACCCGAGTGCGACGACTCCTGATTGGGATGCCGAGTGGGCCGGCTACGGCAACAGTGGCAACGGTTCGACCGTAACGGATGCCAAGACGCCTGCGCAGGCTGCCGGTCTTAAGTGGGCCTTCGATTGGAAGGCCGAGTCTGGTCAGCAGTATGCCAACTGCAGCGAACCTGTCATCGCTAACGGCTTTGTGTATATTGCGACCGAGAACGAGCTCATTAAGATCGATTCGTCCACGGGCAAAAAGGTTGCCTCTGCGCCGCTTGCCTCCAAGGTGAGCTATACCTCTCGTCCGATCTATACCAATGGCCTTATCATCGTTCCGCTCAACGGCGGTGCGGTCCAGGCGATTACTGCAGACAAGCTGATCTGCAAGTGGCTGACGCCCGGTTTGACGGACTTGACGCAGAGCTCCTGCACCGTCGTTTCGGACGGCGAGTACGTCTATGTAGGCACGGCTGATGGGAAGAAATACGTCAACGGTTCCTTTACGCGCATCAAGATCGCCACAGGCGAAGTCTCTTGGCAGAACATCGACGCAGCTGAGGGCTATTATTGGACTGGCGCTGCCCTGACGGATAAGTACGCCATCGTCCCCACGAGCGCAGGTACGCTTAAGTGCATTGATAAGGCAACGGGTGATGTCGTTTCGACCATGAAGCTCGGCGCCCTTGCGAACGCTGACTGCGTCGCCGATCCGTCCAATGGCTCGACCTTCTATCAGATGACGCACGACGGAAAGCTCCATGTGATTTCGCTTTCGGCGAAGGGCGTGCTGAGCGAGCAGAAGACGGTCGACCTGGGTCTTACGAATAACATGAGCGCCCCGGCGGTCTCTGGCGACAACTTGATTGTCGGTGGCCAGACGGCTACTGGATCTGCTCTGGTTCTCTATAACCTGAAGACCGGTAAGACCACGATGGTCACCGCTGCTGACGGTAAAGAACTACCGGCCGGATTTAATGGTATTGCTGCTACTCCGCTGGTGAGCGTTCAGGGCAGCAAGACCTATGTGTACTTCACCGTTAACAGCGCGGATAGCAAGGATTACATCAACTACTCTGCTGGTGGTGGCGTGTATCGCTATACGCTCGGCGATGCAGAGGCGACGCAGATTTATGATGCGGCTGGCCATTACCAGTACTGTGACTCTCCGGTCATTGCCGATGCATCTGGCAACCTGTACTACATCAATGATTCGGGTACTTTGTTCAAGCTGGGGGCTGTTGAGTCTTGGACGGTTGCCTTTAATTCCAATGGCGGGTCTGCTTGCGACACTAAGTTTGTTGCTACGGCCGATGGCAAGCTGGTCAAGCCGGCCGATTCGACGCGCGATGGCTACACTTTCGGCGGTTGGTATACCGATGAGGCTTGCACGCAGGCGTATGACTTTAGCACGCCGGTAACGGCCGACCTGACGCTGTATGCCAAGTGGACCAAGAATGCCGTTAACCCTGGCGGTAATGGCGGCGCTGGTTCGAATGGCGGCAATGGTGGCGCTGGCAACGGTTCCGGTGCTGGCGCTGGCACGGGTTCCGGCTCCGGCACGAAGGGCCAGCAGACTGGCGGCGCTGTCGCTCCGGGTCATAAGCCGATGACCAAGACGACGGTGTCGACCAAGACCGAGACCAAGGACAACAAGTCCAACAAGAAGGACTCCGATAAGTCCGATAAGAAGGACGAGAAGAAGTCTGGCAAGAAGTCTGACAAGAAGGACAGCAAGTCCGACAAGAAGTCCGATTCCAAGTCCGATACGGGTGCTGCTTCCACGACCACTGCTAAGAAGTCCTCTGGTGCTTCCGAGCAGGAGACTGGCACCAATCCGCTCGCCATCGTTGGCATCGCCGCCGGCGTGATTGGCCTTGCGCTCATCGCCGTCTTCGTGCTGACCAAGCGCGGCAAGGGTGACGGTAATGCCCGATAAGCCCAAGGAGACCAACGGGCAACAGCCCGACTCCTCGTTTATCCAGCTCGATGATCCAAAGCAAAAGGGCGCCGCTTCGGCGGCGTCCGCCCCTCGTCGCAAGGCGCTCCTTGGCGTTCTGACTGCCGCTTGCACCATTCTGATCGTCGTCTCGCTGGGTTTCGTCCACCCTTCCACAAGCGGTGCCTGGTCCATCGACTGGATCATTCAGACCGTGACGGGGGAGAGCGTCGTCACCAAGGACACCAAGGCGTCTGGCTCGACTACTACTTCGGGCGAGGCCAGTTCCAAGGATTCCAAGTCATCGAATGACGCAAAAGATGAGTCCAAGGATTCTGATGAGTCCAAGTCCAAGGACGATTCCGAGTCTTCAAGCAAGGAATCGGACAAAAAATCGGATAGCAAGAAGTCCGATGGTCAGGACGGCAAGAAGTCTGGCGATAAATCCGCTGCCCAAAATACGGGAGCCGGTGATACTTCCAATGTGTCTGGTGGTGCTTCTTCGGGCGGTGGCCAGTCGTCTGATGGAGCCTCATCCTCTAATGGTGGAAACGCCTCCTCGGGCGGCCAGAGCGGCTCACAGGAGTCCAACTACGTAACGGTGACGGTTTCGGTCACATCGAGCGCTGTGGGCAATCCTGTGTCCTCTGGCGGCACCTTTACCTTTAACGAAGGCGCTACCGTCTACGATGCCCTTTGCGCGCTGGGCCTTTCTGTCAACGCACATGGCTCATCGTACGGCACGTATGTCTCCGCGATTGGCGGTTTGGCCGAGAAACAGTACGGCGGCACGAGCGGCTGGATGTACTCCGTCAACGGCACAACGCCCATGACGGCCTGCAGCAACTACGTTCTCTCAAACGGCGACAACGTAGTCTGGTATTACGTTACAGGCTAGAGACCTCGACATAGCGCGCCAGACGGGCGGTTCGGACAAACATCCGGGCCGCCCGTTTTTCATGCGAATTGGACGGGGTCGCCTGGGATCTCGGCAAACAAAAAACCGATTGGAACGGGAATTCCAACCGGTTATACATTCAAGCAAATAGTGAATCGACTACGACCGTGCGCCCTCGAGGAAGAAGCGACGGCTAAAGTAGTTGTACCAGGTGACGAGGAACGTTGCGATGGCCTTCATAGCCTGGTAGCCGATGCTCAAAAACGTGACGCCCACAAACATGTACAGGTCGTTGAGGCCCAGACCGATTACCGACAGGATGGTGAAGATCGTGAACTCGCGCTTGCGGCTCATGCCCTCGCGATGGTCGAACACGTACTTCATGCTGAGCCAGTAGTTAACCACGACGGACGTGGTAAACGAGACCGTGGTGCTCATCAAAAAGTCGAGGTGGAACAGCTCGACGAGCGCAATGAGCATGCCCCAGTCGATGCCAAAGGAGATAAGACCCACGACGGCGAACTTGAGGAACTGCTTGGTATGAGGTTGTGCCAGTGCCTTGCGCACGTAATCACATCCAATGCGTTGATGAATCGAGCAGAGGATACTTTAGAGCTTTTGCAAGGGAAACGTAAGGTCTTTGGAAAGAACTATACGAACTCGCCAAATATTCAAGAGGTAATCCGCAAACGTTGAAAATTTGCCCGTAAACGAACGATGCCCACGGGCGATACTGTGCTGAGCGCGCATTGTCCGTGGGCATCGTAAGGCTGTAAGGTTGCGAGTTACTTGGTCTCGTCGCCCTCCAGGAAGATCTTTCGGGTCACAAAGTTGTAGACCATGACAAGCGCGGTGGCGCAGATCTTGGCGATATTGGCCTCGAGTCCCAGGCCGGCGTTGAGTGTCAGCACGATACCGTCGTTGAGTGCCAAGCCGATTACGGACAGCACGACAAAGATGATGAACTCGCGGCGGCGGCTCATGCCTTCCTTGTGCGCAAACACGTACTTCATGCTTGCGAGGTAGTTAAAGATGAGTGAGATGATAAAGCCGCTGGTGTTGGCGATTAGGATGTTGAGGCCCAGACCGTAGTGGAGCAGATTCATAATGCCAAAGTCGATAACCGTGGCAATGACGCCGACGACACCAAATTTCATGATCTGCGCAAGGAGCTTTTGCATGGTACCTGCCTTAAGCTGGCGCCGAAGCGCCGCGGGGATGACAAACTTAGCAAGTTTAGCCAATCCCCGCGGGTGGTGCTAGGCGCGCTCTTCGATAGCACCGTTTCTATATGCATCGAGCAGCTGGCGCAGGTCCTGGATCTGGCTGCGAATCTTGGCGCCAGTATCGGTGTCGCTCACCATGCGGCGACGGTCTGCTTGGTCAAAACGGTTGGTCTCGCTTTCGATGTCCACGTTGCGCGTGAGTGCCTCGGCAACCGTCGTAAAGGCCCGGTGCGACTTGAGGCGGCAGCCGCGCGAGCTCGAGATGAGCGTATAGCCGGCGATACCCGTCTTGGGATGGTAAGCGCGGCAGAAGCCGCCATCGATGACCAGTAGCTTGCCCTCGGCGCGGATGGGCTGCTCACCCTTGGTGGTTTTAACGGGCGTGTGGCCGTTGATGATGTGGCCGGTCGGCGAACATGCCATGGGCGCGACGCCAAACTCGCGCATGATGTCGTCGCAGACCGAGGGCGACTTGGTAAGCGTAAAGTATGGGTCCATCGGCTCGACCCAGGTGCTCTTATCGGCGATATAGGCGCGCTCAAAGGTACGCACCAGGCGTCCGCTGGCGGGCGAGTTAAAGCCAATCCACAGGTACCACATCCAGTCGAGAGCGTCGCGGTCGCCCACGCGCCAGGCGCGGCGGGCGATGTGGTCGCAAAAATCGAGATAATCGCGGCCAGCGTGCCAGGTGCCCAGACAGTTCATGCTGCTAAAGGTGCCGTCTTCGTTGAGCGGAACGCAGCCGTGGAAGAGCAGGTTGCCGTTGGCGACCTTGTACATCGAGCCGTGGGAATAGAGGAAATCGATATGGCGATGCAGGTGATCGGCGGTGACAAACTCGGACACGAGCTTGTCGATGATGTGCTGCTCCTGAGACGTGAGCGTATAGGGGTCCGCCGGGTCGACGGTGGGGAAGTCGTTGGTCGTGAGCGGCCACACGCTGCCGTCGGCGAGCGTGACCGTGCCGGTGTCGTGGTCGATCTTGTCGAGTAACAGGCGGTCGGTCATATCGAACTCGGGGTGGCGCTGGATAATCTGGCCCTCGAGCTTAAAGAGCAGCACGTTGATGGCCTTGATCAGCGGGGTGATGGACTCACCGGCGGTGTAGGCGGCATCGGCAAAGGCGACAAGCTCGCGCAGCGAGATGCCGTAGTCGTTCTCGAGGATCTCGTAATTGTCGTAGCGTAGGTTGTTGCGCAGCACCGTGGCGATGCAGGCGGGCTCACCGGCGGCGGCGCCCATCCACAGCAGATCGTGGTTGCCCCACTGGATGTCGAGCGAATGATAGGTGAGCAGGCGGTCCATAATCTTGGCAGCGCCGCCGCCACGGTCGAAGATATCGCCCACCAGGTGCAGGTGGTCGACGGCCAGGCGCTTGATGAGCGAGGCGAGCGACTCGATAAAGTCGTCGGCGCTGGCGGTCTCCAGGATGGACTCCACGATGCGCTCGTGATAGCGCACGCGATAGTTGTTCTCGTCCGGGTGCGTGTGCAACAACTCGTCGATGATATAGGCGTAGTCGCGCGGGATGGCCTTGCGCACCTTGGAGCGCGTGTAGCGGCTTGAAAGCGAGCGAGCGACCATGATGAGCTGGTCAAGCATCGTCTTGTACCAGGTTGGCGAGTCCTCGCGCTGGCTGCGGACCAGCTCGATCTTCTCGCGCGGGTAGTAGATGAGCGTGCACAGCTCGCCCTTTTCGTCAAAGGAGAGCGTGTCGCCAAAGATCTCGTCGACATGTTCGCGCACGACGCCCGAGCAGTTATTGAGGATGTGCATAAAGGCTTCGTACTCGCCGTGCACGTCGCTCATAAAATGCTCGGTGCCCTTGGGTAGGTTGAGGATGGCCGAGAGGTTGATAATTTCGGTAAACGCGGATTGTTCGGTGGGGAACTGTCTCGACAGCAGGCGCAGATACTTGAAGTCTTGCGGGTTGCGATCGAATGCGACCATGAAACACCTTCCGATGGGGCTGGTAAAACTGATAAACAGCGTCAAACGTTTACCAGTATGCGCCGCTTTTGTTTCCATTTTGCGCCAGCGGCTGAATTGTCGGCTGAACGGTTTGGTAAATCGATTTAGTTGAGGTAGATATGGCGGTTGAGTGGAGACGACAGAAGGTGTTTTCTCAGATATTTATGCGTGGGGTCGGTGGAGACGATGGTGGTAAAGATGTTCGCTATTTTTGGTTCGATTTGGTAAATAGTGGACATATGTACCGTATGTAGGCTCACTGTGCGATAATTTGCGCAGCAATGAGTAAGGAGCCTCATATGAGTGATTTTGTCCTGACCTGTGAATCCGCCGCCGACCGAACCCGTGAGTTCTTTGCGTCGCGCAATATCCCTGTCGTGTGTTTTCATTACGAGATCGACGATGTTGTCTATACGGACGATCTGTATCAGTCGATTACGCCGGACAAGTTTTTTGCCCAGATTGCCGCGGGCGCCATGCCCAAGACGTCCCAGGTGAGCGTGGGTGAGTACGAGGAGTTTTGGGAGCCGTTTGTTGCCGAGGGTAAAGACGTGCTGCACCTGACGTTGTCGTCGGGTATTTCGGGTACGTATGGATCGGCCTGCGTTGCGGCGCAGATGCTCGCGGATCGCTATCCCCAGGGCGGCAAGGTGCGCGTCATCGATTCGCTGGCGGCGTCTTCGGGCTTTGGCCTGTTGCTGGAATATGCCGCCGACGTGCGCGATAGCGGAGCTTCACTCGACGAGACGGCTGCCTGGATCGAGGAGCACAAGCTCAACCTGCACCACTGGTTCTTCTCGACCGATCTGTCGAGCTACCTACGAGGCGGTCGTATTTCGGCTGCGAGCGCGATCATTGGCACGGCGCTTAAGATTTGCCCGCTTATGACGGTCGATTGCGAAGGTAAGCTGTCGCCACGTGAGAAAATTCGCACTAAGAAGCGCGCGATTTCCGAGATGGCCAAGACCATGATGGCACACGTGCAGGACGGTGCGGATTATTCGGGTAAGTGCATCATGTCGCACTCGGCGTGCCGCGAGGATGCCGAGGCAGTTGCGGCGCTGATTGAGGAACAGGTTCCGCAGCTTAAAGGCAAGATTGAGATCAATGACATCGGTACTCTGATTGGCTCGCATACCGGACCTGGTACGGTGGCGCTCTTCTTTATGGGCGACAAGCGCGTGGATTAACGTTCGTGGGCTGGCTGACAGTTTTAACTGCTGTGCCTGTCCCTCCTGACATTCGATAACAGCAAGGCCCGTTCCGTTGTTTGTGGGGCGGGCCTTGCTGTTGCGGCTAGCGTTTCTTTCCGCGGAAGAAGAAGCCGTGCAGTGATGGCTTGAGGCCGCGGTTGGCGCGATGCTCCTCGACACGCTCGTGGATCGAAGCGACGCGCTCGATGACTTCGTCGGGAATCGGCACGTCGGGATTCATGTTCTCGACCTGGCTGACCTCGGCGGCGGCGACTTGGTCGATAATGGGCACATCGTCGCGCGAGATGACAGGTGTGGCGTCCTCCTTCATCTTGCGGTAACGCTGCATCATGTCGGTCTGCAGCTGCTGGGCCGAAGGCGGCGTCCAGATGATGGCGTTGGCGCCGGCGGCGATGGTCTCACGGATGCTCTCGGGCGTCTTGCCGCCCGGCGCGATGAGCGGCAGGTTGGGATAGTGCTCGCGCAGTTCACGCAGGACCTGGGGCGTGTTTTTGCCGGCGGCGATGTTGAGAATCTTGGCTCCGGCGCGCACTTTGGCATGCGCATCATCGTCGCAACGTACGACCGTGGCGATGACAGGGATGTCGGCGATGTTGGTGATGTGCTCGACCATCTCGGCGGTGGCGGGGGAGTTGACCACGCAGCCCGCCGCGCCCTGCATCTCGGAGACGGCTGCCATCTGCACGGAGCGCTTACCGGTCGTAGTTCCGCCGCCCACACCTACAAAGACCGGGCACTCGGCGACGGTCAGCAGCGCCTGCGTAATGGCCGGCTGCGGCGTGAAGGGGTAAACGGCAAAGACAGCATCGGCGTTGGAGTTGCGGATAACCGCGACATCGGTGGTGTAAATGAGCGATTTGATGCGGCGGCCGAAGAGCTTGAAGCCGCTGGCCTCCTCGATCTCGTCGGGCATGCGGAGGGCCGCCTTGCGCAGACGTCCGTCGATGGGCAGCGGCTCCATGGGGAGCAGTCCGTTGGGGGTCACGGCTACCTGGGGCTCGGTGAACTCGTCTGCGAGCTCGACCTCGGAGAAATCGACCGAGGCGACGATGTCCTCGTGAACCTCGGCGGGCACATCGATGGGAGCTTGGTCGTTTGCCGCGGCAGGCGTGTCGAAGGAGCTGGTGCCGACGAAGGCGTCGAAGCGCTCATTTAGATCCTTGAGGGTATCCATGGAGGCTCGATTCTATGTGATGACGGCCGGCGCGATGCAGCCGGAATAGCGAATGCTAAATCGTTTGACGAGTTGATTTTTCCCCGCCGCGCCATCCGTTAGACCGAAGGGCCGGCGAACGTGAAGGAGCTGTGGTGGCGGGTATCGAGGTGCTATCTTGAAAGTCCCGTTTAAAAGAGAGGTGACGCGGTATGGAATTGACAGCAATGTTTGGCTCGATTGGCCTGTGTGTGGCCGCAATCGTTGCCGCCGCGGTCATCTACTTTGCGGTCACGGCCATTAAGGGCAAAAGGGCCGAACGCAAAGAGCGCGAGGCGCTTAAGCAGCATCGCGACCAGCAGGGCAAACGCGCACAGAGATAGCTTGTTGAGTTTTGGATCCGTGCGCTAGCTGCGTTTTCGGATCAGGGCAATGTAGAAGCCCTCAAAGTCGCGGCTAGGCGGAATGGTCAGCGTGCCGGGCAGGCCGTTGGCGATGGCCGATACCTGACCCGCGGCGATTGCCTCGGTCAGGGCGTTGGACTCGATGCGCGGCTCCTCACCAGCTTCCTGGGCGCGGCGTGCTTCACTTTCGCTTGACGTGCTGTCGAGGGGGATAAGCTCGCAGTCCATGTGCTTGTCGAGGGCTTCTTGCAGGGCGTCCTCGTTTTCCTGCGGCAAGATCGAACAAGTCGAATAGACGAGCGTGCCGCCCGGTTTGAGGGCTCCCATGGCGCGGTCCAGAAGTGCTCGCTGCGAGCGCGCGCACTTGCTCAGCAGCTGCTCGGTCAGGCCGCGCAGGCTTTTCTCGTTGCCGCTGATGACGGTGCCTGTGCCGGTGCAGGGAGCGTCGAGCAGGATGCGGTCAAAGCGGAAGAACTCGTCGAGCTCGCGTGCGTCGATGCGCATGACGGGCACGTTTTTGGCACCCTGGCGATGGAGGTTTGACTCGAGCTTTTCGGCGCGGGGAATGCTCATCTCGCAGGCTGTGAGGTGCGCCTGGCCCTGGGTGAGGGCGGCGATCTGCGTCGTCTTGCCGCCAGGGGCTGCGCACATGTCCAGGATGTCCTCGCCTGCCTGGGCGCCCAACACCAAAGGCGGCATCATGGACGACAGGCTCTGCAGATAGATCTTGCCGTCGCGATAGATGTCGAGATCCCACAGATCGGAAACCTGGGCCTCGGGCAGGATAAAGGCGTCCGGGTACCATGCGACGGGGCGGTGGGCGATGGCGGCTGCGTCGAGCGCGGCGGCGATGTCCTCGGCGGTTGCCTTGAGCGTGTTGGCGCGTAGCGTGACCGGGCGTGTGGCAGCGGCGCCGAAGCCCTCGATCATGAGCTCGGCATCGGTGGGGGCATAGGCGCCGGCGACCGTGTCGACCATAAAGCGCGGCAGGTCGGCGGCGCAGGGAAGGGCGGCAAGCTGGTCGGAAAGCTCGGTAGCGGCAAACTGCCTGAGCTTGAGCTCGGCCTTGACCTGCTTTTTCTGCTTACGACGACGCGGCTTGGACATCCGTCTTTCCTTCCCATTCCATTACATGTCGAGTGTTTTAGTACTGGCTCTCGTGCTTGCTAAAGAAATCGAAGCGCGGGGGCAGCGGCTTCACGCGGTGCTCGCCGGGCTTCTCGCCCAGGCTCTCCACAAACTCGTCTGTGGAGGCAAAGATGTTATCCCAGCTAAAGAAGGCGACCGGATCGACGTCGAAGTACTCGCAGATGAGCTCGCAGCCAGCCGGGACGATGCCGTGCATCAGGACGGTCGCCACGCGCAGCTCGGTAAAGGCATCAACCAGGGCCTGCGTCATCGCTGCGTTTGCTTCGTCGCCCTCGAGCTTGTTGGCGGCCTTGGAGGCGTCGCTCCAGCGCTTGTTGGCGGCGCGCAGGTAGTCGTCGCACACGGCAAGCGCACGGTGCGTCTCGAACTTGTACATGGCCTGCTCAAAGGCAAGGATGGCCTGCTCGGCAGCCTCGACCACGGCAGCAGAGCAGGCCCCGGCCGGAATGCAACCGTTGCGATAGGGGCTCTCGTCGCCTTCCTTGACGGCGACGCCGTAGAAGCAGCTGCGGGCCAGGCGGTTGAAGACGCCGGTCAAAAGGGCGCTCTCCTTAAGGGCGGGGTCGATGACGCGCTTGTCGTCGCAGGCATGTACCTCGTTGCCGTCCTTGTCCTTGCCGGTCACGCGGGTGTCGTATGCCTTGGGGCTAAAGCTCACCGGCTTCTCGGACAGGCCGAGCGAAAGCCAATGCGCACGCATCTGCTCGCAGGTGTAGTGGTTGAGCAGGTCGTCTGCCGGCGGGGGAGGCGTCTGCGAGGACGAGCTTGCCTTTTTGCCCATGTAGAGCAGGTGATAGCAGGCGCTGACGGTGCTCTGCGTGAGGTTCCACCCCAGGGCCTCCCACATGGCGGTCTGCGCGATGCAGTAGAAGTAGATGTTGTCCTGGCCAATGAACTGGTAGATCTGTGCGTCATCCGAGCACCACCAGTCGCGCCAGTCGAGCGAGCTGTGCTGGTAGGTGGGCGCGGGGACCTGCGTGGAATCGGCGGAGGGCTCGCCCATAAGGGCGGCGTCCTGGGCGGCGACACCTTCGGTCACGCCGGCGGCCTTGGCATCGCGTGCGAGCACGGTGCGGGTGTAGCTGATGGGCGCCCACAGGCTCTCGGGCCAGCACCAGCAGGTGACGTCGGAAACGCCGTCGACCTCGGGCACCGGAACGCCCCAGTCGATGTTGCCGGTGATGCGGAAGGGCACGAGCGCCTTGCCGCTGCGGAAGCGCACGCCGCCGTTGGCGAGCACCGCGTGGGCGTCGTCGCGTTCCTTCCAGCTGGGGAAGGTGACGGTAAAGCTGCTCTTGTTGCCCTCGGGCTCCAGCACGGTGTGCTCGGGCAGCTGGTCCTCGACGGCGTCGAAAGCCTCGCGGAACTTGTTCTGAATATAGAGCTGGGCCGGCAGCAGCCACTCCTCCATGGTCTTGGAGACCACGGAGCGAACCTGCGGGTTCTGGGCGAGCTTGGCGGTGTAGGTCTTCATAAAGTCGAGGTAGGCCGGCAGGTCAAAATAGAGGTTGTCGACCGGGCGCAGCTCGGGCACCTCGCCGGTGAGCTGGCTCTTGGGCGCGATGAGCTCCTCGGGCTCAAACTGGTGACCCAGATCGCACTCGTCGGCATAGGCCTTCTCGGACTTGCAGCCCTGGATGGGGCAGCGGCCGATGACTTGACGGCCGTTGAGGAACGTGCCCGCCTTGGCGTCGTAGAACTGCAGCGTGGAGCGCTTGGAGATGGTGCCCTGCTCGTGTAGGCGCTCGATAATCTCGGCGGTCACCTCGTTGTGGATCTGGGCAGCCGGCTCAAGACCCGAGCCGCCGTAGATATCGCAGCTGATGTTGTAGTTGTTGAGGGTCGCGGCCTGGCGGGAGTGATTGGACTCGACATACTCGTTAATGGACTTGTCGTAGCCCTCGTTCTCCTTGAGCTTGCGGTAGCTCTCCATGATGGGCGAGCCATAGCAGTCGGTGCCCGAGGTGAAGATGACGTTCTCGCGGCCCAGACGGTCGCGCAGGAAGCGGGCGAAGAAGTCGGCCGGGACAAAGACGCCGCCAACGTGGCCAAAGTGAAGGCCCTTGTTGCCGTAGGGCTCGCCGGCGGTGACGATGGCGCGGCGAGGCCAGCTGGGACGGTCGTTCATGGAGTATTTGGATGCCATGGGACTCCTTCGCATATGGTGAGAGCGCAGTCGGGCGCGGGGCTCGGCGACGCAGTGGTCAATTCGTGCATATCGTTCGACATTATCGCACATGCGGGCGGGTGCGTGACGGGGGCGCTATCCTAAGATGCTATGAATGAGATTTCCAACATACATGCGTTTGAAGACGAGGATTTCCTGCACGCCTGCTTTGTGTGGGGGATGGCCGTGCTTGGCGTATTTGCCGTGTGCCTGGTGCCGGTGTTTATGCTGCTGGGTGGGCCCGCGGATTTGGATGCGGCTGACGCGGGTGGCTGGACGGCTGTCTTGGGCTGGATAGTCGGCTTGGCTGCGATTTCGGCGGCGTCATTTGCCGTGCACGAGCTGGTGCACGGTGTGTTTTTTAAGCTGCTGGCGCCTGCGGGCGCGAAGGTGACCTTTGGGGCAAATCTCCAAACCTGCATGATTTACGCCTGCGCCGAGGGCGTTGTGTATTCGCGCCGGCGGTACATGGCGGTTTGCCTGGCGCCGACGGTTGTTGTGACGGTGGCGTTTGCCCTGGGGTTTGCGTTCTCGGGCTATCCGCTGCTGTGTTACCTAGCGGCTGGTCTGCACTTGTCGGGCTGTGTGGGCGACTGGTATTACGTGTGGACCATCCTGCGCGACCGTCGCATTGTCGCCTGCGAGGACACATCCTTTGGCGTGCGCTTTTTCGCAAGGTAGTCTTTTTGGGATGATTTTTCTGGGACGGGGATTAAAAAATCATTGCGGGGGAGGAGATGTTGATGAAGCCGTTGCTGCTGCATGCTTGCTGCGCGCCGTGCTCGCTGGAGCCGGTTCGCCTGCTGCGCGAGGAAGGGTTTGAGCCCACGATTTGCTGGACCAACCCCAATATTCAACCGCGCGATGAATGGCAGCGCCGCTTGGACGAGCTGCGCCGGTGGTGCGCCGACGGCGACATCGAGCTCATCGAGGCAGGGGAGGACCGCGATCGCTGGGAGACCGGCGTGGCACCGCTGGGTGCCGATCGGCCCCGTCGCTGTCGTGCGTGCTATGCCTTGCGCTTGGCCGAGGCGTGCCGCGTGGCCCAGGAGCGTGGATTTGAATACGTGGGCACGACGCTCGCCGTCTCGCCGTATCAGCTGTTCGATACCTGTAATGACGTGCTGGAGCGTCTGGCGGCGGCACATGGGCTCACCCCGGTCATTCGCGATTTTCGCCCGTATTATCCCGAGGCCACGCGTCGTTCGCGCGAGCTTGGCATGTATCGGCAGAACTACTGTGGTTGCCGCTTCTCGGCTGTCGAGGCGGCCATGGACCGCGCCCGCATCCGCGACGAGCGCAAGGCTGCCAAAAAGTAGTTCATTTGGGACGTCAGCCTGCTAGGATGTAGAGCGGACTTTAGCTATATAAGGAGAACCCGACGTGTCTATGCGTACCGATGATTTTGACTATAACCTTCCTGAGGAACTGATTGCCCAGGCTCCTGCCGAGCCGCGCGACTCCTGCCGCCTGCTGGTGGTGGATCGCAAGGGCTCTGAGGCAGGAACGCCGCTGGAGCATGGCGGCACCGTTGAGCACCGCATCTTCCGCGACATCATCGACTATATCGAGCCGGGCGACGTGCTCGTCATCAACAAGACGCGTGTGATGCCGGCCCGCCTGATCGGTCGCAAGTCCGGCTCGGGTGGCGTGGTCGAGACGCTGCTGCTCAAGCGCCGCGAGGATGTTGACCCGCTGGGTCACGTTTGGGAGTGCCTGGTCAAGCCGGGCAAGCGCCTGAAGCCCGGTGCTCAGATTGAGTATCGCGCCGGTGGCGCCCATGCGCCCGAGGGGGCTCCCGTGGTGCTGACGGCCGAGGTCATCGACTTTGTCACCGATAGCCGCGGTGGCCGTCTGGTGCGCTTTGAGCCGGCCGGTTGCAATGCTGCCGGTGAGCCGCGCACGCTCGACGAGGCCATTCATGCCGCCGGTCACGTGCCGCTGCCGCCCTACATTACCGATTACGAGGGTGATCCCGAGAAGTACCAGACCGTCTACGCCATGAAGGAGGAGCACTCGGCTGCCGCTCCCACGGCGGGCCTGCACTTTACGCCCGAGCTCATGGCTGCCATCGAGGCCAAGGGTGCCAAGTTTGCCGCCGTCGAACTCGAGGTGGGCATCGACACCTTCCGTCTGGTGGAGGAGGACGATCCCACGCAGCATGTGATGCATACCGAGCGCTACCACGTGTCGCAGGAGGTTGTCGACGCCGTGCATAAGGCGAAGGCCGAGGGCCATCGTGTGATCGCTGTCGGCACCACGGCGGTGCGCTCGCTCGAGAGCGCGTTTGACGCCGATGCGCCGGTGTCCGATCCGGCCGTGACGGCGCGCTATTTTGAGGGCCGTGAGGACGGGGCCGATACGCTTGGCCGCGGTGACATCGTGGCGCGTGAGAACGCCACGACGCAGCTCTACCTCATGCCCGGCTCGACCTATCACGTGGTCGACGCGCTGATCACGAACTTCCACGTGCCGCGTTCCACGCTCATGATGCTCGTGAGTGCGCTTGCCACCCGCGACCAGATCATGGATGCCTACGCTGCCGCCATCGAAGAACGCTACCGCTTCTTCAGCTTTGGTGATGCGATGCTCATTTTGTAGTTACGCGGTTCTACGAACCGCGTAACTGCTCGACGCTGCGCGGGCCGCATTTGGACAATCTGACGTTCAACTTCAAGGGCGCGACCAGAAGGTCAGCGCCCTTTCGTTTCACGTCACCTTGTCTCAAATGCGGCCCGCTCGCTGTCGTTGCCAAAACATCGGCATTTCTTTGGTTGTCAAGAGATTGGCGCAAAGGTAGTCGTTGGGGACGTTCTTAAACGACTACTTGCTTGCGAACAGCCAGACTAGGATGATCACCAGGATTGCGGCGACGATGCAGACGATGGCGCCGGTGAATTTGATGCGCGAGTCGCGGGTACGCTCGCGCACCGCGTCCTCGGTGGCCTCGAGCTGGGCGACTTCTCGCTCGGTCTCGGCGTGTTCGGCTTTGTCTCGGGCCAAGGACCCTGCAAGCGACTCAGTGATCTCTGGGTGGTCGTGCACCTCGGTCGCCTGTTCGATGATCGACTGCGCATGTGCGGCATCTGCTTGGGCGTTGGCGATGGTCTGCTCCTGGTCGCGGCGTGCCTTGTCCTCGGCAGTGATCTTCTCGCGCAGTTCGCGCTGGCGCGTTGCAGCGGCGGTTTTTGCGGTCTGCAGCTCGTCGCGCGCGGCATCGGCCTCTGCCGTCACGGCCTGATGGGCTCGCTTAGCGTCGGCGATGGGGGCTTGCGCCTGTTCGACGGCCTGCTCGGCTGCGGCAAGCGAGTGCTCAAGATCGGCGGTGATGCGCGGGACATCTTCTTCGGCTTTACGCAGGGCATCTGCCGTGTCGGAGATCTGCATCGAGAGTTCGCTGGTGCGCACCGTATAGTTGGCGGGATTTGCCGAGGGATTGCGTTGCAGCTCGGCGTACTCATGACGCAGCGTCTCGAGCTGGGCGCGCGTGGCGTCGACGGTTTGTTGTGCGGCCGCAATGCCGGCGTCTCGCTCGGCTTTCACCTTGTCGCGGATACGCTTGGAATCCTCAAGACGTCGAACGAGGCGGTTGCCGGTCTCGCGAGAGCTCGCCTCGCGGGCCTCCACGGCGTCGAGCGCGGCCTTCAGGCGGAGCTCAGTCGCGTCATCCTCTGTCTTCATTTGTTCGAACTGACCCTTGAGCTCTGTCGCTTTGGCGGCGTGGGCATCACGGTCAATCTCGGCTGCCGCAGCGGTCTTTTGCGCTGTGGCGATCGCCTGACGCTGGTCGGCGACGATCTGGTCGTAGCGGCCTGCGATATCCTGGCGCGTCTCGAGTTCCTCGGCCTGATCGGCAATGCGCTGCTCAAGTTCGGCCAGGTGGGCGCGGGCATCGGCAAGTGCCTTTTTCGCGGCGTTCATCTCGCGCATGGCCGAGGCACCCTGGGCGATAAAGGTGCCCACGGCGTTCGCAGTGTTCGAGACAGCGGTTCCTAGATCGCGGCTCGCGGCGGGGGAGTGCGGGGCGGTCGGGCGAGCCGCGTTGGCGGCATCCGCATCGGCAGCCTGCGGCGCGGCGATATTGCCGGTACCGCCCTCGACCACAGAAAAGCCTGCTGCGTGCGGATCGACCGCATCGGCGCCAATCGTGGGGTGCTCGAGCTGCAGAAACGAGGGCATGGTGCTGCCCTGGTCGGCAACCGGAGTCTCGCCGGGCACAAAGGTCGAGGCCGCCTCGGCGGCCTCCTCTTCTTCGGCATCAATATCGGCATCGGCGACGGCGTTTTTCATCGCTTTGACAGCATCCATCATGGAGTCCATGACGGCATCGAGCTCTTCTTCCGAAGACACCTCGATGGGGCCCGCTGCTTGCGGGGCGGCGTCCTGTACAGGGGCGTCGTCCTGAGCGGGCGCATCGTCGTTTTGCTCGTCGGCGCTTTCCGCGGCAGGGGTTTCCGCCGTAGCGCTTTCGTCTAAGATGGGGTCGTCGATGTCGATACCATCGCAGGTCACAGCGTCGGTATCTGCGATGACGTCTGCGGAATCATCAATATGCTGTTGAGTCTGGGGGTCCAGCTCGTCTGTCATAGGCATGTGCTCCTCATCGTTGTTTGTCACCCTATGATAAAGTCTCGCGCCGACATCCCGCGCGCCGCAGCAAAGTTTCAAAACGTGTTCGATGGCTCGTTTGGCTGACAAAAATTCGGCCTCTTTATCCAGTTCGTGCTTGACATCCCCTTCGCCGAATGACGTTGTGCCGTTCGCCTGCTGCGGTCTTTATTTTTCACTTGAACCCGCTAAAGTTGCATTTCAGCTTTTGGCGCGTGAAGTTGGATGCGCGCAGTCGGCGGGTGGGCCCGTCGCGATTTGAAAGGACTTTGTATGGGACTTTTCACTGGTAAGACCGTGATCGTCACCGGCGGCGGCAAGGCCACGCTTAAGGACGGTTCCGCTGGCTCCATCGGCTACGGCATCGATATCGCATTTGCCAAGGAGGGCGCGAACCTCGTCATCACCGGCCGCAACGTTGCCAAGCTCGAGGCCGCCAAGGAGTCTCTCGAGGCCGAGTACGGTGTCAAGGTTCTGCCTGTTCAGGCCGATGTCTCGGCTGGTCAGGACAACGAGGCCGTCGTCCAGAACGTCATCGACAAGGCCATTGAGGAGTTCGGCCGCATCGACGCCGTCGTCAACAATGCTCAGGCCAGCGCCTCGGGCGTGACCATCGCCGATCACACCATGGATCAGTTTAACCTGGCCATTTATTCCGGTCTGTATGCCACCTATCTGTATATGCAGAAGGCCTATCCGCACCTGAAGGAGACCAAGGGTTCCGTGGTCAACTTTGCCTCGGGCGCCGGCCTGTTTGGCAACTACGGCCAGTGCAGCTATGCCGCTGCCAAGGAGGGCATCCGCGGTCTGACCCGCGTTGCCGCCAACGAGTGGGGCAAGGACGGCATCAACGTCAATATCGTGTGCCCGCTTGCTTGGACCGCTGCGCTCGAGAACTTCCAGGATGCTTATCCCGAGGCGTTCAAGGCCAACGTTCACATGCCGCCGGCGGGCCACTACGGCGACGTCGAGAAGGAAATCGGCCGCGTTGTCGTTCAGCTCTGCGGTCCCGACTTTAAGTACATGAACGGCGAGACCGTCACCCTCGAGGGTGGCATGGGCCAGCGGCCCTAACAGTTGCGGGGGGGGGGGGGGCCGTAAAGTCGGCAGGGGCACTGATGCGGTCGAATCCGTTTATCACCAATACGGTACCTTTGGAATTGAACGCCCGTCCGGCGGAAAGAATTTCGGAAGGGAAACTCTCGCCGCCCTTGTTGACAGCGGTAACCTTGTAGCTGCATACCATGCCGGCGGGGAGCGTGGTTCGGTAACTGTTGCCGTCCACCAATACTCCGTTGTCGAAATCTCCGTCGCCGATGCGGGTATAGACAATGTATTTCTCTGCTATGGCAGTCGGTTCCAACGCATCCGCTACGGGTCGCCAGGTCAGTTCCACTTCATTTTCACCGGTCATGCGCAGGGCCATGTGGTCTACCGGTAGCGGTTGCACTACATAATCCATGTGGTATTGTGAGCAGAGGAACTGTAACATTCCTTTGTAGATGGCGCGGCTTACGGTGAAATGGAAACGC
>UQIV01000014.1 GCA_900541205.1 uncultured Collinsella sp.
GAGGCGGTGTGGCGCAGCACGTAGGCGTCCGAGTCGAGCTCGGGCACGGTCTCGCAGCGCTCGACGGCAAAGCCGTGGCAGGTGGTGCCTGGTGCCAGCAGCGCGGCGGCTGCGGCGCGCGGGTCGGTTGAGGTGGTGGGCATATGCAGTCTCCTTTGACGCCCCAGCGGGGGCGAATCGAGTCGAATCCTCGAGAGTATACCCATATGGGACCCTCGACCAATCTGCCGGATGAGCGTGGATTTTCGGACACACGAGCGTGGAAATTCGGACGCCCACCAAATGAGCGTGGATTTTCGGACGAAATCGGCTGCCAAAAGCCCAAAAACCGTCCAAATAACCACCCTCATTTCCCGACCGTCCAAAAATCCACGCTCATCCGCCGCCCGCACATCTCTCATATCTCATTCGTCTCTAATACGAGAGATAACAGAAAGATGAGAGATAAATATGAGAGATAACTGAGCAGCAAAGAGACAAGCAATCATGGTATTATCTCAATACCGATTGTTCCACCAGCAAAAACATGTTTATATGAAACAGATGGCAGACATCTTATCTTTTATCTCTCACTCATCTCTAATATGAGAGATAACAGAAAGATGAGAGATAATTACGAGAGATAACTGAGAGGCGAAGGAAATCTATTCGCGGCATTCTTCGCAGAACCGAGCGAAAGGACGTGCAGATGAACGAAAACGAGCTGGCCGGTTTGCTCGAGTCTTTAAAGCGAATGGGTTCGGATGACCTTAGCGTCGAAGTAAAAGAGAGCGCCATGACGCTTTCCCGCGACGTATGGGAAACGGTCAGCGCTTTCGCAAACACCGCCGGCGGCATCATCGTGCTCGGAGTGAGCGAGCGCGCGGGTTTTGTCCCAGTTGCAAACTTTGAGACCGAGAAGGTGCTCAACCAATTCGTGGCGGGCATGGGCGATGCTGGCGGTCGCGGAAAGCTGGCCAATCCGCCCAAATACACCATTGAGCGCGTGGGGCTTCGGGGTACCGTTGTTCTCGTTATCACGATTGAGGAGCTCGACCCGTCGAGCAAGCCTTGCTATGTCATAGAGCGGGGCGCTCAAGGTGGCAGCTACAAACGCATCGATGACAAAGATGTCCCGCTTTCGTCGACCGAGGTTTTGGCACTGTCGTCATACGAACGGACGAGTCCTAGCGATCGCGATGCGGTGCCCGGCACGAGTGTGGGCGATCTCGACGAGTCGCTGGTCGACCGCACGATAGAACGCGCCTATTCGTTGACGCCTCGAGCGATGCGTGGTGCGACGGACAAGAAGACAAAGATGGAGCGCCTGAATCTCCTCGACTTCCAGGGCAATGTTACCAAGGCCGGCCTCCTTGCCGCGGGCGTTTATCCTCAGCAGTTCTATCCTAAGCTCTTCATTGATGTGGCTGTCCATGCAGGAACTCAAAAGAGCGCTGCGGGACCGCTAAGATTTATGGACCGCACAGTCTGCGAGGGCACCCTGGGCGAGATGATTTCGGATACTGTCGCGGCTGTCGCCAAAAACCTGCGCCGCACCTCGACCGTCCAAGGCATCTCGCGTATCGACTCGCTGGAGATTCCCGAGGAGGTCCTGCGCGAGGCAGTCGCCAACGCGGTTATCCACAGGGAATACGGGGATCGGTTCTGTGGGCAATCGATCGCCGTCGACGTTTTTGACGACCGTATCGAGGTGACGAATCCCGGCGGCCTTTATGGAGGGAAGACTCGCGAGAACTTGTTTGACGGCAGCTCCCGATGCCGTAACGCGACGCTCGTGAAACTCATGTCGATTGTCCCGCTGCCGGATGGCGCAGGTTCGCCGGCTGAGGGCAATGGCTCGGGCATCCCGATGATGATCGATGCCATGCGCGCGCATGGTCTGGCCGAGCCCCTGTTCTGCCCGGGGTTCGATCGGTTCAAGGTCGTACTTTACCGTTCAAAGATCGAGCCGGTCGATCATGGCGGGGACTTGATTATGACGGCACTCAAGCGCTACGGCGAATTGGGGACGCGCGAACTGGCGGAGCGCACGGGACTCACGGTTTCCCAGGTTAGGGCACGCGTCAATGCGCTCATTGAGCAGGGTGAGCTTGAGCCGACGGCGCCGTTGACAAGCCGCAACCGCAAGTATCGACTGTCAGAGCGCGTGGAATAAATGCGTTAGTGGACGAGGCGACCCAATAATCGACCCTCAATTGGCGCCCACTAAGGTAAAGCGGTTGTTGCTCAGTCGACGGTGATGCTAAAGACTCGGCTTACGCCGGCATGGCCCCGAACCCGTCCATCAAGAACAGCCTAAGAACCAGCTTGGTGGCATATCCCGGTTTGATTTCTGCCGCGTCAAAGACGTGGCGCTCGGCGAGCTCGCTGCAGTATGCGTAGATGTCGCGGATAAGGTCCGCGCCCGAAAGCGTAAACATGTAGCCTGCGTCCGAAAGCGCATTGGGTGCGGCGGGCAACTTGGCCATCTGGCAGAACGTTTGCAGGTCGGGCGCCATAACATTCTGGTAGTCGAGGTGGCCGCTGGCATCCTGTGCGGCAAGCTCCAATTGGCGCACAAAATCCAGCGCCGCCGCTAACACAAAGCTCGGCGTAGGCGCATTGACGTCCTGAGTGGTCGCCACAAGCCTGCCCGCCGCCTGCGTGACAAGCCAAGCGACCTCGCGCTGGCAACGCACAGCCTTGCGCGTAACCGGCTTGATGGACGAAGAAGAAACGCTCCCCTTAGGCGGATTCGAAGCAGCCATAAGACCCTCCCATGAACAATCCGGCCCAACAAGCCCGGATGAAACACGTGCTACATCAGTATACAGGGGAGTGGGATGGAAAAAACGGAGTCGACAGCGTGTGCTGCCGGCTCCGGATTGCTTGCCTTAGAGGCCGTACACTTCGACCATAGCTTCGCCAATGCGATGGGGCACGCCGGTGACGAGTGCGTTGCCCATGCAGAAGGCTCGATGGCCGTCAGTCATGCCCGTATCGGTCCAGCCTTTCGGGAATCCCTGAAGCTGATCGAGCTCGTCGGGAACAAGACGGCGGAAACGGCCATCGGGACATTCGATGACGTGCTTGAAGCGGCTCGCTCCCGTGCCGCCTTCTCCTGTGAGGATGGTGCGGCTCGGCTTGTCGGTGGCATCCGGGAAGCTCATGGCTCCCTCGGAATACATGTACGTAAAGCCTGTCTTTTTGTTAGTGCGCTCTTCGCGCTTGCTGCCCTTAAGGTAGCGCCAGTCGGGAAGCTTTTCATCGGAGATGTAGAACTGCTCTGGGACATCAGTCTCGTCGACAAGCACGTCGCCAAGCACGTGGCGCTCACCGTGATAGTTCTCGGCAAAGTCGCAGGTCATAACATGACAGCCCTGCATGACGCCAGCATTCTTGAATTGAGAGGTCTTTTGGCCGACGCCAAAACGAGTTGAGTTCTCGTAGGGGTCGGGCAAAACGTCGAGCTCGGACATCTCGTCGGGATAGATGGCGGGGAAGGCTTTAGCCATGACGCCGTTGTGCATGCGATCAACGAGATCAACCTTGCCAGCACCCTTTTCGCAGAAGATATAAACACGCTTGCGACGCTGGGGGAAACCGTATTCGGCAGAGTTGACCACGCGCCATTCGACCGTGTAGTCGAGGTCGGCAAGACAGCTTAGGATGATGGCGAAGTCGCGACCGCGTTGAGACGCGGGCGACTTGAGTAGGCGGTCGACGTTCTCAAAGAGACCGAAGCGGGGTTTCTTCATCTCGAGGAAGTGATAGATGTCCCACCAAAGGACGCCCTTCTTGCCCTCAATACCATGTGCCTGATTAAGAGGACGTGCGACAGAGTAATCCTGGCAAGGGAAGCCGCCAACGACCATCTGAACATTAGGGATTTCAATCTCGCCGGCTTCAGCCTGTTCAAGCACCTTATTGATGTCTTCGTTAACAACAGAGTCCTCGCCAAAGCGATCCATATAGCAACGGGCTGCGAACTGACGCGCCTTGGTTCCGGGCGGCTCCCACTGGTTGGCCCAAATGGTACGGAAGGGGCCGGCGGACTTCATGTAAAACTCGGGATGACGCGGGTCGGCATAGCCTTCAAGACCCAGACGAAATCCGCCGACGCCCGCAAAAAGCTCGGCAATGTTAATCTCAGACACGTTTCTCCAATCGCTACTGTGTCCGTTTATGGTGCTCACAACAATAACCGATCGAGCGGACAAGATCAAGACCTCAATTTCATGGAGGAATATGCTGCCCTGAACTACCATGAGGTTAGCTGCGACGTTCGGAGGTACCCCATGTCCAAGAAGCACCTCGATTTCAAGCGTATGCTTGACGATACTGATTTTTCTGACCCCTCAAGCATCGAGCGCTATGCCGCCAATCTCGATGGCATGACGTTCCGCGATATTCTCGAGCTCGGTATTGCGCCGGAAGGGGAGAGTGCGCCCAAGGACTTTGGCTCCAAAAAGTACAAAGGCGGTATGGGCACTCTTATCGAGGAGCGCTACTTTGGCTACAAGGCCAATAGCGACGATCGCCCCGATTTTCCCGAGGCGGGCGTTGAGCTCAAGGCAACGTGTTTCGATGTGCTCAAGAACGGCCGTAAGTCTGCGGGTGAGCGTCTTGTCCTGACCATGATTCCTTACGACCGTCCCGTTTCGCTCGACTACGACAGCTCGCATCTCAAGACCAAGCTCAGCAATATCCTGTTGATTTATTACGGCCGAGATCGTTCTATCGACAAATATGACCAGCGTATCGAGCGTGCTGTCATGGTGCGTCTTCCCGAAGAGGACATGAAGATTATTCGCGCCGACTACGAGAAGATCATTTCGTACATTCAGGACGGTCGCGCGGATGAGCTGTCGGAGGGTATGACTACCTACCTGGGCGCCTGCACAAAGGGTGCAACCGAGGCCACGATGTGGGCTGACCAGTACTACGAGTACTTCAATACCGATACGGGCGAGATCGAGCGCCGTCGCGCAAAGCGTCGTGCCTTTTCGCTCAAGCGCTCGTACATGGACTACGTGCTTCACACCTATGTTCTCGGTGCCCCACGCGTCGGCGAGAGCATCGTTCAAGCTGGCGATGAGTCCATTGATTTCGAAAGCTTCGTTACTGCGCTTGTCGAGCGCCACCATGGCGAAACCGATCGTCAAATCGCGGAGCAGTACGGATTGGAATACACGGGCAACAAGGCCCAATGGACGACGCTCGTTTATCGCATGCTCGGCATAAAAAACAATACTGCCGAGGAGTTCGTTAAGGCTGGGATTAACGTCCGCGCTTGTCGCGTTAATAAGAGGGGACACATCGAGCAGGCAATGTCCTTCCCTCCGTTTGAGTTTAAGCAGCTAATCAACGAGGATTGGGAAACATCTTCCTTCCGTGCACGCCTTGAGACCAGCCGTTTCTTCTTCGTCGTGTTCCGTGAGGACCACGAAGGGATGTGGCGCCTTGACCGCTGCCTATTCTGGGCAATGCCGGCAAACGAAATCGAGGGCCCCGCAAAGGCTTGCTGGGATGAGACACGAAAGGTCATTCGCAAGGGCGTTGAGCTCAATCCGTATCGGGATGCAAGCGGAAAGCTCAAGGTGACCAACAATCTGCCCGGTATGGCGGATAACCCGATTGTCCATGTTCGCCCGCATACGTCAAAAGCGGCTTACAAGTTTGCCGATGGAACAGAGATCGGTGACATCGCAAGGAATGCTTACGAACTGCCCGACGGGCGCTGGATGACGAAGCAATCGTTCTGGTTCAACAAGGGCTACCTGGAGCACATTCTGGGGCTGTAGCGTTTTTGGGATTGTTTAACGATTGGGCTCCTGCTCCTCAATGCCTCGATGTCATCTCTACAAATAAACCCCCTCACCGAGTTGCCTGTGGAACTCGGCGTGATGGTCGCGTGCCCAGGTAAAGAGCGCCTGGTCAAAGTCGGTGTGCGTGGCCGGGACGCCAAAGACGCCGGCAACTTCGACGCGTACAAACTCCAGTGCCGGCAGCTTGTTGATGGCAGTGAGGGCAAACGGGGACGAGGGCTCCTCGAATAGATAACGGCTGCCTTGCAGCGCGTCGCAACTGGTGCACGTGTTGCCGAGCGACGGGGCTTTGGAGGCCCGCGCACCTACGGGTTTGTAGCCGCAGCGCTTATGAAGGTAGTCGCGGATCTCGCCCGGCACGCAGCCAAGAGCGGGCACGATGGCGAGTGCGTTGGCGTTGGCCGTGTCGATGACAATGTGCCCGGCTTCGTTGGGCGCGTGCACGATGGCGATGCTCTCGTCGTTATCGGTTCGATAGGGAATGCCAAAGGCCGCGACCGAGGTCTCTTTGTGACACTTCCAGCACTCGCGCTTGCCCAGTACTAGATATATATACGGCGCTGAGGGGTCGGATCGGTCAACACCGGGCAGCCACTCGGCAAAGGGCTCGGGGTTGACGCCGCTGGGTACATACCAGATCTTCTTGGTCCGGTCCCATTTGGCGCCCAGCGCCTTGGCTTCTTCTTTGTGCGAAAAGGGGACATCGAGCTCGGTGCGCATGGCGGCTCCTTGGTGCTGCAGGTGCAAGTGGCTCAAGGATACCGCAGGGCGCAGACATCGCGGCGTTTTGCTGAGAAGTTGCGGTGCGGATGGGTTCGAGACGTGTTGGTCTCGGCCTCGGTGGCTATTGGGGCGGTTTTGATTGACTACGGAGTCAGCCGGGATAGGCACTTGGGTCGCTGACGCGGTTTTGTACATGGGCAGGGTGGTTGGAGCAGTTTGCGGCGCAGTTTTGTGCCTGGCTATTGTTGATGTTGGGGTATTGAATTTGTTTGGCAGCCATTCGTCAGGTGAATTGATGTCACATTGCGATGACGGTTGGAGCTGCCAGCGGATTTGGCGACATAAAACAAAACAGCCCAGAGGACATAGCCTCTGAGCTGCGAACATTTGGTGGGCGTTAGAAGATTTGAACTTCTGACCTCTTCCGTGTCAGGGAAGCGCTCTCCCCCTGAGCTAAACGCCCGATCAAGGGTGCGCAAGCGCGCAAGGGATAATATAACGGAGCCTGAACTCGGTGGCAAGAACATTTTTAAAAATCGCTTACATTGTGGAATTCGGGGGCTTTGTCGTATCCATTTCAAAAGAGTCTGCTGCCGCGATTTGGCTGTCGACTAATGCAGGGCCATTGCGGTATCGAGCTATGGAAAGACGCCTGCGGAATTGTCCTACCGATAAGCGGACAAGCCTCCGGCTGGTGCCTTCGCCGTGGTAAGGTAAGCCGAATTGTTTCCAGGCTGTTTCGGGGGAGTGGAATGAGCAAAGAGTGTGTCGAGCAGGTCGAAGGCACAGGGGCTTCGGTGCCGATGACCGATATATCGAACATTGATGTGCCCGAGGGCACCGACGAGCTCAGCCGCAGCACCCGCCGTGCATGGCGCGACCGTCTCAACGACGCCCAGACGCGCAAGATAATCACGGGTGTTTTAGCCACGCTGGTGGGCGGTTCGTTTTGGGGTTTCTCGGGCACCAGCGCGAGTTTTTTGTTCGATACCTACCATGTCGATACGCTGTGGCTTATGAGCATACGGCAGATTCTCGCCGGCCTGCTCTTTATGGCTGTGGTTGTCACGCGCGACCGCGCACGCCTGGTCAAGCTCTGGACGACGCCCGCCGATCGCAAACAGCTGCTGTTCTTTACCGCCTTTGGTCTGCTCTTTAACCAGTTTTGTTATCTTTCGGCCGTGCGCCTGACCAATGCCGGAACTGCGACGGTGCTCCAGTGCCTGCAACTGGTCATCATTATGGGCTACACCTGCGTGGTCGACCATCGCATGCCTCGCGCGCGTGAGGCCGTTGGCATTGGGTTGGCCCTGGGCGGCACCTTTTTAATCGCTACCGGCGGCGACCCGAACAGCCTGAGCATATCGCCGCTTGGCCTGGTCGCAGGCCTTATGTGTGCGGTCAGCGCCACCTGCATGGCGGTGATTCCCGCCAAGATTCTGCCCGAATACGGCAGCCCTATTGTTACGGGCTCAGCTATGCTTACGGCGGGTGCCGTTTCGAGTGTCTTTGTGCAGCCGTGGGCTCATATGCCGGCCCTCGATGCTGCCGGCGTCGAAGCGCTTGCGGTGTTTGTGATCGTGGGCTCTTTCCTGGCGTATATGCTCTATATGCAGGGCGTCAAGGATATTGGCTCCGTACGCGCGAGTCTCATCGGAACTGTGGAGCCGGTCTCGGCAACCATTACCAGCGCCGTTATGCTGGGCACGGTGTTTTTGCCGACCGACCTTATCGGCTTTGCCATGATCATCGTGATGATGTTCCTCACGGTGTAGCTGGCGCCGCCGCCAGACAGAAAAGGTGTTGTGCCGCATTTTCGCCAATTGATGTCCGTGTCTGGAGTTTAGCTGTCGATGCTCAAAATGCCATAAACTAGTAACGTTATGGACTTTTTCATTGCGACTCAATTGCGAGGATTTCTTTATGGCTGGTAATCACTTTAAGGGCAGCGATAGCGGCCGTCCTGCAGTTCCGCCGCGTCCGAACGGGGCTTGTAAGGCCGGCACGCCGGGCGGCGCTGGACAGGGCGGTTCCGGTAAGCGCGTGTCCCCGGGCGAGACGGCGATGTTTACCGCTCTGTACGAGCAGTCTCAAAAGGCAAAAAAGACCGGCCGTGCAAAAGGGAATGTCTTTGCGGGCGGTGCAACCTCCGCGTCGCAGCCGAGCGGGGCTCCTTCGGTGCCTGCGAACAACGCAGGTGCTGCCAACGCCGCGAATGCTGCCGGCAACGTTAATGCCGGCAAGGCCGACAACAATACTCCCTCTGCCGGTGGCGCGGGGCTTACGGGTAACCTTGGTACGATTTACACCGGCGCCTCCGAGACTGGCACGTTCGCCCGCCTGGATGATAGCGGTGCCGAGTTTGCGGGCTCGGGTTCCAAGGAAGATTATTACGATTTTGGCTTGAACTACGGTAGCGATGCTTCGTCGAGTTCGACCTCTGACGGTCTGGTCCGTCATCGCCATCGCAAGGGCGAGGGCAAGAAGCGTCACACTGGCGCCATTATTGCCGCTGTAGTCGCGGTGCTTCTCGTTGCGCTTGGCGCAAGCGGCTTTATGCTGCTTAACTCGGCAAAGACCGTAAAGAGCGAAGCGAAGGAGGCTGTCGAGATCGTCGGTGGCCTTAAGGACAAGGTCACGTCGGGCGATTTTTCGACGCTGCCTGACGACGCGAAGAAGATCGATGAGCTCTGCAACAGTATGAAGGCGGAGACCTCGAGCCCGCTGTGGGCGGCGGCTTCGTTTATCCCGGTGTATGGCAGCGATATCAATGCGGCCCGCACCATGATTGACGCCCTGTCCGATGTCTCGAGCAATGCGCTGGTTCCCATGGCCGATAACCTTTCGCAGGCTACGCCCGGCAAGCTGTTCCAGGACGGCATGATTAACGTGTCCGCGCTGCAGGCGGTCGCCGATTCGCTTTCCGATAGCTCCAAGGTGTTCAAGAGCGCCAACGAGAAGGTCCAGGGCATTGGCGATACTCATATTTCCCAGGTGACCGAGCTGGTCGATAAGGCCAAGGACGGCTTTGCCACCCTCAACGGCGCGGTTGACGCGGCGGAGAAGGTCGCCCCCGTCCTTCCCCAGATGCTCGGCGCCAACGGCCAGACGCGCAACTACCTTATGTACGCCATGAACAACGTCGAGATTCGTGCTTGCGGCGGCTTTGGCGGTTCGCAGGGCCTGATTTCGGTCACTGACGGCCAGATGTCGATTGGCGAGTTTGTTCCCCGCATTGGACTCAGCGAGGATGAGGCAGTCGAGAGCGTCGACGAAGAGGATGAAGCGCTGTTCGGCAACCACAGTAACCTGTACAACTCGGGCAATACCTATTCGCCTGATTGGCCCCGCAACTCGCAGCGTGTCGCCGCGCTGTGGAAGTCCCAGTATGGACAGGACGTTGATGGCGTCATCGGTATCGACCCGGTGTTCCTGCAGTATCTGCTGGGCCTGGTCGGTAACGTGTCACTGCCCGACGGAACGGTTGTCGACGGCACCAACGCCGCAAAGGTCCTCATGCACGATGTGTACTGGAACTATCCGGTCGAGGAGTCTGACGGCATCTTTGCATCCGTCGCCAGCGCTGCCTTCGACAAGATCCTTGGCGGTATCGGCGATGTCGATGTTACGAAGCTTGTCAGCGCCGTTGAGCGCGGTGCCGAAGAGGGCCGCCTGATCGCTTGGATGAGAAACGATGATGAGCAGAATGCCATCAAAGAGACGGGCATTGACGCTTCGCTGCCCGATCCGGATGATCCGAGTGCCGATCCCGTTGCCGGCGTTTACTTTAACAACCTGAGCTTCTCCAAGCTCGACTGGTATCTGAACGCCGACACTCAGATTGGTCAGGGCGTGAAGAATGGCGACGGCACGTGTTCCTATCGCATCACCGTTACCCTGACGAACATCATGACGCAGGAGGAGGCTGGCAAGCTGCCCGACTACGTTGCGGCGAGCGCACCCGATGCCGCGCGTGACGACGAGCGTCTGAATGTCTCGTTGTTTGCCCCGACGGGCGGCAACATCAGTGACCTTACGGTTGAGGGCACCCAGTTTGGTCTTGGTGCCGCTACGTGGCATGGAATCCCCTTCTATTCGGGCACCGTTGACCTGCATGCTGGCGAGACGACGACGATCACGTATACGCTGACCACGTCGGCCGAGGCGGGGGACAAGCCGCTTACGCTGCGTCAGACTCCTACATGCCAGGCGGCTCGCGACAGCGCGTCGGCGTAGGGTTTTTCTGGTAGCGCAGATAATCGAGTACCATTTTGGGGCGGACAGGCAATCTGTTCGCCCCTATTTTGTAAGGAGAGCGCATGAAGTACTTTGGCACCGACGGCTTTCGCGGTGAGGCCAACGTTGGGCTGACGGTAGAGCACGCTTACAAGATTGGCCGTTTTGTGGGCTGGTATTACGGTGCCAACCGCAGTGCTAAGGCGCGCGTTATCGTGGGCAAGGACACGCGTCGTTCGAGCTACATGTTCGAGGCGGCGCTGGTGAGCGGCCTGGTCGCGAGCGGTGCGGACGCCTATATGCTGCACGTGATCCCCACGCCGGGCGTAGCGCATCAGACCGTGGAAGGCTGCTTCGATTGCGGCATCATGATCAGCGCGAGCCACAACCCGTTTTGCGATAACGGCATTAAGCTTGTCAACAGCGACGGCTTTAAGATGGACGAGGACGTGCTGGAGCTCATTGAGGACTACATCGATGGCAAGAGCGAGGTGCCGCTGGCAACGGGCAACCATATCGGCGCCACGGTGGACTACATGCAGGGTCGCAACCGCTACATTGCCTCGCTCATCGCCAGTGCGAACTTTTCGCTGCAGGGCGTCAAGATCGGTATCGACTGCGCCAACGGCTCGGCATCCTCGGTGGCCAAGCCGGTGTTCGACGCACTGGGCGCCGATGTGCGCGTGATCAATGCCGCGCCCGACGGCTTTAACATCAATGTCGACTGCGGCTCCACGCATATGGAGCGCCTGCAGCGCCACGTGGTGGAGCAGGGCCTGGATGTGGGCTTTGCCTACGACGGCGATGCCGACCGCTGCCTGGCCGTGGACGAGCGCGGTCGCGTGGTAGACGGCGACCAGATCCTGTACGTGTGCGGCGTGTATCTGAACAAGCACGGTCGCCTTTCGGGCGGTACCGTGGTGCCGACGATCGCCAGCAACTTTGGCCTGATCAAGTCGTTGGAGCTTGCCGGTCTGAGCGCCGTGACCAGCGGCGTGGGCGACCGTCATGTGTATGCCAAGATGCGCGAGGGCGGCTACAGCCTGGGTGGCGAGCAGACGGGCCATACGATCTTTGGCGATATCGAGCGTACAGGCGACGGCATTATGACCTCGCTGCGCGTGATGGAAGTGATTCGTGCCGAGCGCGAGACACTCTCGCAGCTCACGGCTCCGTGCAAGCTGCTGCCGCAGGCGCAGGTGGCCGTGCGCGTGGCGGACAAGGACGCCGCGCTCGAGAATATGGGCGTGCAGAACGCCATCGCCGAGGCCGAGGCTGCGCTGGCAGGCGAGGGTCGCGTGCTCGTACGCAAGAGCGGAACCGAGTCTGTGATTCGCGTTTTGGCCGAAGCCCCCGACCAAGCATCCGCCGATGCCGCCATGAAGCGCATCGCCGCCGCGCTGGAAGCTCTGTAAGGTAGTCATTGGGGACGTTCTTAAACGACTAGGTGGAAAGGGGACGCTGCGGATTGGTTCCGCGGCGTCCCCTTTGCGTTGGCGTGTCGGTTATGCCTTACAGCTCGTAGAGCGTGGTGAACTTGTCCTGCAGGTAGCTGCAGTAGTAGCGGGCATCGAACGCCATGCCGCACGCGCCCTTGATGAGCTCCGGCGCGTCCTTGGCGCGGCCCCACTGCCAAATGTGCTCGCCGAGCCAGGCGCGGACAGGCGCCAAATCGCCGCTCGCACAGGCGCTGGCAAGGTCGACGCCGTCGCGGCACATGGCCGGCACGAACATGGCGTCGTAGGCGCTGCCCAGCGCATAGGTGGGGAAGTAGCCAAACGAGCCGCCGCTCCAGTGCGTATCCTGCAGGCAGCCACGCGTGTCGTCGGGAACCGGAATGCCAAGGTACTCGCCCATAAAGCGATTCCAAAGCGCGGGGATGTCCTTGGCTGTGGCCTCGCCGGCAAACAGCATGCGCTCAATCTCGTAGCGCACCATAATATGCAGCGGGTAGGTGAGCTCGTCGGCCTCGGTACGGATCAGCGACGGCTGAGCGATGTTCACGGCGTGGTAGAGCGTGTCCTCGTCCACGTTGCCGTAGACCTCGGGCGCGTGACGGCGCAGTATCTCGAGCAGCGGGCCCATAAAAGCACGGCTGCGGCCAACGGTGTTCTCAAAGAAGCGGCTCTGGCTCTCGTGAATGCCCATGGAGGTGCCGCCCTCCAGACACGTGCGCGCGTAAGCGGGGTTCACGCCCAGCTCGTACATGGCGTGACCGGCCTCGTGGATGATGCTGTAGACGTTGGAGATGCAGTCGTCCTCGTAGATGTGCGTGGCGACGCGCGCATCGCCCACCGAGAAACCCTCGCTAAACGGATGTTCGGTAAAGGCGAGCGTGGTGTCGTCCAGGTCCAGGCCGACGAGCTTCATAAGGTCAAAGCTCATGGCGCGCTGGGCAGCCTCGGGCACATGGGCGTGCAAAAAGTCGGCAGCGGGCTGCTGGCCGCGCTCACCGATGGCGTGCACGAGCGGCACGACCGTGGCCTTGACCTCGTCGCAAAACGCGTCGAAGCTCTTGGTGGAAAGGCCGCGCTCGTACTGGTCGAGCCACACGTCGTATGGGTCGCGCTTGGGGTCCATGAGCTCGGCCTGATGCTTAAGCTGGGCGACGATTCTATCCACATAGGGCTCAAAGCTCGCCCAGTCATTGGCCGTCTTGGCCTTGTGCCACACGGCGTCGGCCTCGCAGGTGAGCCTGGTCCAGGCCTCGGCCTCCTCGGTGGGGATGGCGCTTGCCTCGCGCTGGTCGCGGCCGAGCACGCGAATCTCGTCGAGCAGCTGCGGGTCGTCGATCTTTTCGCCCGCGACCGCCTCACGCGCTAGAGAGCGCACGAGCTCAACGGACTTTTTGCTGGTCAGGAGCTTGTGATGTTCGCCGGCAAGGGTGCCCATAGCATCCGCGCGGGCCGCGGCACCGTTGGCGGGGGCAATCGTCGCGCCATCGAACTCGGCAATCTTGAGCAGGTACTCGCGGGTCCACAGTTTGCCTTCGAGCTTGCGGAGCTTCTTGATGCCCTTGCCCGCCTTGGCGTTCTTAGAGGCCTTGGCCACGGCAGCCTTGGCCTTCTTATCGAGTTTCTTTCCCATACCTATATCCTTGATCTCGCAGACCGGACGCCACGGATGGGCGTGCGGCCAGTTTGCACAGCTACCTGCCTTGTACCCAGTGCGAACAAAACGGAACGCGGCGATATGCTCGCAGAATGTGTTATCCTATAGCCCAATGCGTTGACGGAGAGGGTTTTGCCCGCCGCGTCGCCGGCAAGAGAGGGAAGGTCATGGGCTGCAAGCCTTCCTGCGGTGGCAAGGGCCAAGCGTTCACTCCCGAGCAGCGACCTCAACGGGCGCGCGGCCAGCGGCGGCGAAGCCCCAGTAGGGAAGCCGTGAGCCTCGCGATAAGGGGCGCAGAGTGGGCACGGCGGGCCAGACATCCGCCGGGTCAAACAAGGTGGTACCGCGGAATTCAACCGTCCTTGGGCAATGCACATGCCCGAGGGCGGTTTTTTGTTACCGAACCGGGCCGCGTTTTCGCAGCGCCAAGCGGCATCGGTCGCCCCGGCAAGCGAATGCGCGAGAGACGAAAGGGAAGACATGAGTCTGATTGATGATCTGGTCAAACTCGAGGAAGAGGCCAAGGAGCTCGTCGCAGGCGCCGACGACGCCGCCAAGCTCGAGGCCGCGCGCGTTGAGCTACTCGGCCGCAAGGGCCGCATCACCGGCCTGATGCGCATGATGGGCAAACTCGCCCCCGAGGATCGTCCCGTGATGGGCAAGCGCGCCAACGAGATGCGCCAGCTGATCGAGGGCATGCTCGACGAGCGCACCACCGAGATGAAGGCTGCCGCCCTCAAGCGCGCGCTCGAGCACGATGCCGTCGACATCACGCTGCCGGGCATCCGTCCGCAGATCGGCCACCAACACCTGATCAAGCAGATCATCGAGGAGGCCGAGGACATCTTCTGCGGCATCGGCTACACCGTCGAGTCCGGCCCCATGGTCGACACCTCCTACTACAACTTCACCGCGCTCAACGCCCCCATGGATCACCCGAGCCGTTCGGCCCGCGATACCTTCTACGTGGTCGACAACAACCCCGGCAGCGTCGCGCACCCCGAGGCTCATGCCCACGGCGAGTCCGACGTGCTGCTGCGCACCCAGACCTCGGGCGTGCAAATCCACACCATGGAGTCGCAAAAGCCGCCCATCTACATGATCTGCCCGGGCACCGTCTATCGTCCCGACACGGCCGACGCCTGCCACCTGCCGCAGTTCAACCAGATCGAAGGCCTGGTCGTCGACGAGGGCATCACCTTTGGCGATCTTAAGGGCACGCTCGACTACTTTGTTAAGTGCATGTTTGGCGAGGACCGCAAGACGCGTTACCGCCCGCACTTCTTCCCCTTCACCGAGCCTTCCTGCGAGGTGGACGTAAGCTGCCACGTCTGCGGCGGCAAGGGCTGCAACTTCTGCAAGCACAGCGGCTGGATCGAGATCCTGGGCTGCGGCATGGTCGACCCCAACGTCCTGATCAACTGCGGCATCGACCCCGAGAAGTACACCGGCTTCGCCTTTGGTATTGGCGCCGAGCGCGTCGCGGCCCTGCGCTACGACCTGCCCGACCTGCGCACGTTGATGACTGGTGACATGAGGTTCTTGAACCAGTTCTAGAACGCTTTCTTCTTAGTTGCAGTTTCCGGCTCAAAGCCGCATTTATGAAAGGAGACCAGTTAGATGCGCGTTTCTTACGACTGGCTCAAGACCATGATCGATATTCCGGAGGATCCCAAGACCCTTTCGGACGAATATATCCGTACCGGCACCGAGGTCGAGGCGATCGACACCGTGGGCGAGTCCTTCGACCACGTGGTGACCGCCAAGGTACTCACCAAGACCCCGCACCCCGATAGCGACCACATGTATGTGTGCTCGGTCGACGTGGGCGACAAGAACCTCGACCCCGACGGTAATCCCGCTCCGCTGCAGATCGTCTGCGGCGCGCAGAACTTCGAGGCCGGCGACCACATCGTCACGGCCATGATCGGCGCAGTTCTGCCCGGCGACGTCAAGATCAAGAAGAGCAAGCTTCGCGGCGTCGTGTCCATGGGCATGAACTGCTCCGCGCGCGAGCTCGGTCTGGGCGGCGACCACTCCGGCATTATGATCCTGCCCGAGGATACGCCCTGCGGCATGCCGTTTGCCGAGTATGTGGGCTCGAGCGACACCGTGCTCGACTGCGAGATTACGCCCAACCGCCCCGACTGCCTGTCCATGATCGGCATGGCCCGCGAGACCGGCGCCATCTTCGACCGCGATTTCCACGTTGAGCTGCCCGCCATCAAGGCCGAGACCGGCCGCGCGACCGACGACGAGCTTTCCGTCGAGATTGCCGACGAGGGCCTGTGCGACCGCTACGTTGCCCGCATCGTGCGCAACGTCAAGGTCGGCCCGTCGCCCGACTGGATGGTCAAGCGCCTTAACGCCCTGGGCGTGCGCCCGCACAACAACATCGTCGACATCACCAACTATGTGATGATGCTCACCGGTCAGCCGCTGCACGCCTTTGACCTGGACACCTTTGCCGCGCGCGATGGCCACCGTCGTGTGGTAGTTCGCGCCGCCCAGCAGGACGAGAAGTTCACGACGCTCGACGGCGAGGAGCGCGTGCTCGACGCCGGCATGGGCCTCATCACCGACGGCGAGCGTCCCGTGGCGCTGGCCGGTGTCATGGGCGGCATGGATTCCGAGATCGAGGACGATACCGTTGACGTGATGGTCGAGAGCGCCTGCTTCAACGCCGGCCGCACCTCGCACACCAGCCGTGACCTATCGCTGATCTCCGACGCCTCCATCCGCTTTGAGCGCCAGGTCGACGAGACCGGCTGCGTGGACGTCGCCAATGTGACGTGCGCGCTCATCGAGGAGATCGCCGGCGGCGAGGTCGCCCCCGGCTATGTGGACGTGTTCCCCGCGCCCAAGACCATCGACAGCATTAAGCTGCGTTTGGCCCGCGTGCACGCCATCTGCGGCGCCGACATCGAGCCCGACTTTATCGAGCGCTCGCTTACCCGCCTGGGCTGCACCGTCGAGCGCGACGGTGAGGACTTTATGGTCACGCCGCCGAGCTTCCGTCCCGACCTGCCGCGCGAGATCGATCTGATCGAGGAGGTCCTGCGCCTATGGGGCATGGGTCGCGTCACGGCGACCATTCCGGCTGCCAAGAACCATATCGGCGGTCTGACGCGCGAGCAGAAGCTTACCCGCAAGGTCGGCGAGATCCTGCGCGCCTGCGGCCTCAACGAGACCACGACTTTTGGCTTTGCTGCCCCGGGCGACCTGGAGAAGATCGGCATGTCCACCGAAGGCCGCGGCTGCCCCGTGGTGCTCATGAACCCGTTGGTCGCCGAGCAGACCGAGATGCGCCGCTCGTTGCTGCCGGGCTTACTGCAGTCCGTTGCCTATAACGAGGCCCACGGCACGCCCAACGTGCACCTGTACGAGGTCGGCAGTCTGTTCCACGGTCGCGAGAATGCCAGCCTGCCCAAGGAGACCAAGTCCGTCGCGGGCGTGCTCTCGGGCCAGTGGAGCGAGCAGTCCTGGAACATGAAGTACCGCAAGCTGCGTTTCTTCTTTGGCAAGGGCATCGTCGAGGAGCTGCTCGCCCAGCTGCGCATTGAGAAGGTTCGCTTCCGTCCCGTCGAGGGCGAGAGCTATGCCTTCCTGCAGTCGGGTCGTGCTGCCGAGGTGCTCTCGGGCGGTACCGTGCTGGGCTGGGTCGGCGAGATTCACCCCGAGGCGCGCGAGGCCTGCGGCATCGATGAGGTCGTCGTTGCCTTTGAGCTCGATCTGGACAAGCTGATCAAGGGCGCCCGCAATCAGGAGAACTACCGCGAGTTCTCGCAGTACCCTGCCGTTGAGCACGACCTTGCTATCGTGGTCGACAACACTGTGACCTGCGAGGATCTTGAGCGTCGTATTACGAGTGCCGGCGGCAAACTGCTCGAGGGCGTGCGCCTGTTCGACGTCTACCGCGATCCGGTCCGCATCGGAGCGGGCAAGAAGTCCATGGCCTTCGCACTTACGTATCGCTCCGACGACCACACGCTCACCAGCGAAGAGGTCGAGAAGGCGCACCAGAAGATCGTCACCAAGGTGTGCAAGGGCGTAAACGGCGAGGTCCGCGGCTAGGGCTTGCGACCGAGGCATGGGCCGTCGGGCGACGGCATGACTGAGCTGCTGCCCGCCAGCGCTCCGCATCTGTGACATATGTATTGCAAAACGGCGTGTCGCTTTGTTGGCGGCGCGCCGGTTTGCTATGATAGCCCGCGGCGTGTTACGAATTAGACGATACGTAACACTGGACGATATGGTTCAAACGGCGCTGCAATTCCGCATGCCGACAACCGGGAGGCGTATATGCACATTCCAGATAATTATCTGTCCCCGCAGACCGATGCCGTTATGGCGGTGGCGATGGTTCCCGTGTGGGTTCACTGCATCAAGAAGGTGCGCGCCACGCTCGATCGCGAGCACATGGCCTTCCTGGGCATCTGCGCTGCGTTCTCCTTTTTGCTCATGATGTTCAACGTGCCGCTGCCCGGCGGCACCACGGGTCACGCCGTCGGCGGCGCACTCATCGCGCTGCTGCTGGGCCCCGAGGCCGCGGCTATCGCTGTCTCGGTCGCGCTGGCGCTGCAGGCGCTGCTGTTTGGCGACGGCGGCATCCTGTCCTTTGGCGCCAACTGCTTTAACATGGCCTTCGTGCTGCCGTTTGTTGCCGCCATGGTATTCCGCGCGCTCAACAGCCGCCTGCACGACAAGAGCTGGGGTACTTCGGTTTCTGCCATCGTGAGCGGCTGGGTTGGCTTGTGCGTGGCTGCCCTTTGCGCTGCCATCGAGTTTGGCATTCAGCCGATGCTCTTCACCAACGCCTCTGGTGCCCCACTGTACTGCCCCTTCCCGCTGTCTGTTTCCATTCCGGCCATGTTGATCCCGCATATGCTGGTTGCCGGCGTGGTCGAGGGCGTGGCGACGGCCGCCATCTACGGTTTCATTAAGAAGACGGCGCCGAGCTTTATCGTCGGGCCCGAGGCCGTCGATGGCCAGCTTGCTGCCGAGGGCACTGCTGCCAAGAAGACCTCGCTGGTCCCCACGCTCATCCTGGTCGCCGTGCTTGTCGTGGCCACGCCGCTGGGCCTGCTTGCCACGGGTGACGCCTGGGGCGAGTGGGACGCCGAGGGCGCTGCGACTGCCGTTCAGGAGGCTGGCGATGACAGCCTGCAGGCTTCGGTCGGCCTCGATGCCCCGACCTTTGCCGATACTCTGCCCACGGGCGATTATCTGCAGGCCTTTTCCGAGGAGCAGGGTCTTGACTTTGCCGGCCAGGCTGCCATGTATATCCTTTCGGGCGTGATTGGCGTTGCGGTGCTCACCATCGCATTCCGCTTAATCTCGCTGACGGTCAAGGAAAGCGGTGCTCATGGCAATGGCCGAGCTGCCTAGCTGGCTTGCGGCCGAGGAGCGGTACGAGCCCACGGGTGCTCGTCATCGCGTGATGCAAAAGAACGTCCTGCACCTGGCGAGCCTGCTTGAGCGGGTTCGCCTGGGTGGAGGCGCACACGAGGGCGGGTCGATGGTCGACCGCGCCCTTTCTTGCGTTTCGGCTCCGGTGCGTCTGGTGGGGATGTTCGCTTGCGTCCTTTGCGTGTGTCTGACGCAGAGCCCGCTGTACCTCATGTTGATGGCGGCTATCGCGCTGGTGCTCGTTGCCGTGCGCCCTGTACGCGGGCTGCGCGCGACCTTCGTGCCGGCGTTGGCTGCCGCGGGGTTTGCCGTGGTTCTGGCGCTGCCTGCCCTGCTGCTGGGCGCTTCCGCTACGGGCGCCATGCTCAAAATTGCGCTCAAGACGTTCATTAACGTGTCACTCGTGCTGGGTGTTTCGTGGACGCTCACCTGGAACCGCATGTCGGCGGCGCTCAAGACGCTACATCTGCCCGACGAGGTCATCTTTACGTTTGATATGGCGCTCAAGCACATCGAGGTGCTGGGCCGCACGGCGCACGATCTGACCGAATCGGTCATGCTGCGCAGTGTGGGTCGCGCGCCTGAGGGGTTTTCGCGCACCGACTCGGTCGCGGGTATCATGGGCATGACGTTTATCAAGGCGATGGAATGCAGTCGTGCGATGGACGAGGCCATGCTCTGCCGCGGCTTTGCCGGTGCGTATCCGGCGCCCGCGCGGGGCGGATTTGGCTGGCGCGATGCGGTCTATGCGGCCGGCGTGGCGCTGCTGGCAGTGTTGTGCGCCGTGCTGTAGGCGCTGCTGGCTCTGGCTGGGGATGCAAATAGGGAAGGGCGACGTTTTGACGATCGATATGAATAGTGCGGCGGGCACGAACGGTGTGGGCGGCGCCGAGGACACGCCGCTTATTGAGTTGCGCGACGTGGTGTTTTCCTATACGGGCCATACAGTTGTCGATGGCGTGTCGCTGCAGGTCGATCGTGGTGAACTCGTTGCCCTGCTCGGTCCCAACGGCTGCGGTAAGACGACGATTATGCGCCTTATTAACGGCCTTGAACTCGCGGACGCAGGGGCATACCTGTTTGACGGGCACGTAATCGATGCGGCGTTTCTAAAAGATTCCGCGGCCGCTCAGCGTTTTCATCAGCGCGTGGGTTTTGTGTTCCAGAATGCCGACGCCCAGCTGTTCTGCGCTACGGTGGGCGAGGAAGTTGCTTTTGGTCCCGCGCAGATGGGGCTGCCGGCAGACGAGCTCGATCGTCGCGTGCACGATGCCATGAAACTGTTCCAGGTTGCCGACCTTGCCGACGCCTCTCCCTACCAGCTCTCGGGCGGGCAAAAGAAGCGCGTGGCGCTGGCTGCCATCGTGTCGATGAACCCTGATATCTTGGTCCTTGACGAGCCCACCAACGGACTCGACGAGGATTCATGTGACATCGTGGTCAACTTTTTACTTGCATACGTTGCGGCGGGCAAGACGGTCATGATGAGCACGCATCACCAGGATTTGGTGCGACGCCTGGGCGCCCGTGCAATCTATATCGATCGATATCACCATGTGGTCGAGGCGCCTTCGTCGTCGTATGGAACCGAAAGCGGTGCTACGGACTAGTTGCTGCGTAGAGCGTGCGTAGCCACCCGCGCGGCTTTGCCGTGATGGTATAGTTATCCAGGTTTTATGGGGGTGGCTATGCCAAGCTGGAACATTCATATCGCTCAGACGGAGCGTTTGCTGGAGCGCACCGGTGCGCTTGCCAATAGCGTGTGCGACCGCAATGCCTTTTTGTTTGGCTGCGTGGTTCCGGATATCTTCGTGGGCTACATGGTTCCCGGCATCGCCGATCCCATCCCGTACCGCATTACGCACTTTGCCAAGCCTGAGCCCATCCCAAAGCCTCGTGAGCATGAGTTCTGGGATACCTATGTGGCACCGTTGCTTAAAAGTTCGCCCACTGGTGCGCCAGCCGCGGCGACCTCGATTATCGAGGAGCGCGAGCGACTGAATCGCGTGCACTATCCCCAGCGCTACAGGGATGCTGAGCCGGTTGTCGGTCCCGGCGCTCGTGAGTTCTCGCTTGCGTCCGAGGACGTGGCGCAGTCGTTGCTCGATTTGACACTGGGTGTCTGGTCCCATCTGGTGGCCGATACCGTATGGAATACGCGCGTGAATCAGTACCTGGAGGCGCACGGCGGCAAGCCGTGCGAGGAGTTCCGCATTAAAAAGCAAGGCGACTTTGACTGGTTCGGCAAGACGCTCGGCATTGTTTCGATTCCGCGCGCGACCGATCGCCTGTATACTGCGGCGACGCGTTTTGGGCAGTATCCCATCCATAAGGAGTATGTGCTCAAGACCATCGGCGTTATGCACGAGATCGTGCGCGAAAACCCCGGTGAGCCCGACCATCCGCCATACCGCCTGCTGACCGAGGAGTTCTTCGACGCGACGTTTACCGAGGTGATCGAGCTGACCGAGGCGGGCTTTGCGGCTCGCGTTGCCGCTTCTGACGTCCCCGCAGTCCCTCTGATCGCTAGCTGCTAGCCGGCCGGCTTGACGGTGAACAGTTCACCCCAATTGACCAACGGCTCCCCTCGCAGGGCGTTTTCGGTGGTACGCTCGGCATTGGAGAGGCTTGCGACTGAACGCAAATCGATGAAGCGGCATATGAATAAGGTCTTAAAAAAGGGCCCGGAAGGCAATGCCTTCCGGGCCCTTTGCAATGCAAATTTGCTTGCAAGTACGATTTAGCGCACCTGAGCGACGTAAGCGACGTTGGTCGAGGAGACCTTGTCCTCGAGCTGGACGCTCATGCGGGGATCGCCGGCGGTAGCGACGGTCAGGTCGCCGGCCTCGACGTAGCCGAGCTCCTTAGCGGTCTCGATCGCCTTGACGATCGTGCCGTTGACGGTGCCCTGGGTAATCTCGGCCTGGTGCGGGATAACGCCCCAGTACATAATCATCTGCTGGACGGCCCACTCGTGGCGGGAGAACGCGCAGATCGGCATGTTGGGACGGAAGTGCGAGATCAGGCGAGCGGTACGACCGGTGGTCGTCGGCACGGTGATGCACTTGGCGCCAACAGTGGTAGCCATGTTCACAGCGGACATACCCACAACGTTGTTGACGACGCGGGTACCGTGAGCATCGGCCGGAACCTCGAGTGGAGCGTGAGCCGGGAGGTACTTCTCGGTCTCGAGAGCGATGCTGGCCTGCATCTTGACGGCCTCAACCGGGTATTTACCGGCAGCGGACTCGCCGGACAGCATGACGGCGTCGGTGCCGTCGTAGATGGCGTTAGCAACGTCGGCAACCTCGGCGCGCGTCGGGCGCGGGTTCTGCTGCATGGAGTCGAGCATCTGCGTAGCGGTGATAACGGGCTTGTAGGCCGCGTTGCACTTGGCGATGATCTCCTTCTGGATGTGCGGAACGAGCTCGGGCTTGATCTCGATGCCCAGGTCGCCACGGGCGACCATGATGCCATCGGAAGCCTCGAGGATCTCGTCGAAGTTCTCGACGCCCAGGGCGCACTCGATCTTCGGGAAGATCGTCACGTGCTCGCCGCCGTTCTCGCGGCAAAGCTCGCGGATGCCGCGGACGGACTCGCCGTCACGGATGAAGGAAGCGGCGATGTAGTCGATGTTCTCGGTCAGGCCAAAGAGGATGTCCTGACGATCGCGCTCGGTGATAGCGGGCAACGAGATGTTGACGTTGGGCATGTTGACGCCCTTGCGCTCGCCGATCAGGCCGTCGTTCTTGACGACGCAGGTCATGTCCTGGCCGTCGACGGACTCGACCTCGAGGGCGACCAGGCCGTCGTCGATCAGGATAAGGGAGCCCTTCTCGACCTCGGAGGGCAGAGCCAGGTAGTCGAGGGAGATGTGCTCAGAGGTGCCGTGGAAATCCTCGGACGTGGGCTGAGCGGTGACGACGATCTTGTCGCCGGTCTTGACGGCAACCTTCTTGCCATCGACCAGAAGGCCGGTGCGGACCTCGGGGCCCTTGGTGTCGAGCAGGATGCCGACGGGCAGACCGAGCTCCTTGGAAATACGACGGACGCGCTCGATGCGACCGTGGTGCTCGTCGTAGGATCCGTGCGAGAAGTTAAAACGGGCGACGTTCATGCCCGCCTTGATCATCTCGCGGATGGTCTCGTCGCTATCGCAGGCGGGACCCATGGTGCATACAATCTTGGTGCGCTTGTACATTCAGACCTCCATCTGACATCGTCTTGCGCTGATAGATAAACCATAAGAAATAAAACTGAGATGATTATAACGAAATGCCGACCGAATACCCCAAAAAATCGACCGTATGCCGAATTAGAAGTTCATTTTTTGCGAAAAAACGGTATATGAAAAGTCTTTACCAACCGTTCTGACCGCTGCTATCTGGGCGATATTTCAGTTTGACGATGCGCTGATGAAAAAACGTTTTATCAATATTGAGCATCACACGGTCTGCATCGTTGCACTCGAGCCGTGTTTCCAATTGGAATGTTTTGGCTAGACGCGCTGCTTTGGGGTACCATAGCTCCACTATCAACTGCCGCTCAGCACGGCAGCCTTGATGAGCCCTTGCCCTTCTCCTGGGAATTATGATCGGGCATCAATCTGCTGAGTGGCCCGAATCCCAGGAGGGGACTCTATATGCAAAAGGAATACCTGTCCGCCGCGGCGGAGGTGCTCAGCGACCAGGGCGTCGATGAGAACCTCGGCCTGAGCAACGACGAGGCGTCGTCGCGCCTCGCCAAGACAGGCCCTAACAAGCTCGAGGAAGCCGAGAAGACCCCGTTGTGGAAGCGCTTCTTTGAGCAGATGGCCGACCCCATGGTCATCATGCTGATCGTTGCCGCCGTCATCAGCGCGCTCACGGGCATGGTCAAGGGCGAGGCGGACTTTGCCGATGTCGCCATCATCATGTTCGTCGTTATCGTCAACTCGGTGCTGGGCGTGGTCCAGGAGGCTAAAAGCGAGGAGGCCCTCGAGGCCCTGCAGGAGATGAGCGCGGCGCAGTCCAAGGTGCTGCGCGACGGCAAGCTCGTGCACCTGCCGAGCGCCGAGCTCGTGCCCGGCGATGTGATCATGCTCGAGGCGGGCGACTCCGTCCCGGCCGACTGCCGTGTGCTCGAGAGCGCCACGATGAAGATCGAGGAGGCCGCCCTTACCGGCGAGTCCGTGCCCGTCGAGAAGCATGCCAACGTCATTGAGCTCGCCGCCGGCACTGACGACGTGCCGCTCGGCGACCGCAAGAACATGTGCTACATGGGTTCCACCGTGGTATACGGCCGCGGTCGCGCCGTCGTGGTCGGCACCGGTATGAACACCGAGATGGGCAAGATCGCCGGCGCCCTGGCCGAGGCCAAGGAAGAGCTCACGCCGCTGCAGGTGAAGCTTGCCGAGCTCAGCCGCATCCTCACCATCATGGTTATCGTCATCTGCGTCGTCATCTTTGGCGTCGACATCATCCGCCACGGCGTGGGCAACGTCCTCACTGACCCGACAGCCTTGCTCGATACCTTTATGGTTGCCGTCTCGCTCGCCGTCGCTGCCATCCCCGAGGGCCTGGTCGCCGTCGTGACCATCGTGCTGTCGCTTGGCGTGACCAAGATGGCCAAGCGCCAGGCAATCATCCGCAAGCTCTCTGCCGTCGAGACTCTCGGCTGCACGCAGACCATCTGCTCCGACAAGACCGGTACCCTTACCCAAAACAAGATGACCGTCGTCAAGCACGAGCTCGCCGCGCCCAAGGAGAAGTTCCTGGCAGGTATGGCGCTGTGCTCCGACGCCCAGTGGGACGAGGAGCTGGGCGAGGCCGTGGGTGAGCCGACCGAGTGTGCGCTCGTCAATGACGCCGGCAAGGCGGGCCTCACTGGCCTGACTGCCGAGCATCCGCGCGTGGGCGAGGCCCCGTTCGACTCTGGCCGCAAGATGATGTCCGTGGTCGTCGAGACCCTGGACGGCGAGTATGAGCAGTACACCAAGGGCGCGCCCGACGTGGTGATCGGCCTGTGCACCCATATCTACGAGGGCGACAAGGTCGTTCCGCTGACCGAGGAACGTCGCGCCGAGCTCGTGGCCGCCAACAAGGCCATGGCCGACGAGGCCCTGCGCGTGCTGGCGCTGGCAAGCCGCACCTACACCGAGGTCCCGGCCGATTGCAGCCCCGCCGCGCTCGAGCATGACCTGGTCTTCTGCGGCCTGTCCGGCATGATTGACCCGGTCCGCCCCGAGGTCGCCGACGCCATCCGCGAGGCGCACGACGCCGGTATCCGCACCGTCATGATCACGGGCGACCACATCGACACCGCCGTGGCCATCGCCAAGCAGCTGGGCATCGTCACCGATCGCGGCCAGGCAATCACGGGCGCCGACCTCGACCGCATGAGCGACGAGGAGCTCGACGCGCACATCGAGGACTACGGCGTGTACGCCCGCGTCCAGCCCGAGCATAAGACCCGCATCGTCGAGGCCTGGAAGTCGCGCGACCAGATCGTGGCCATGACGGGCGATGGCGTCAACGACGCCCCGTCCATCAAGCGTGCTGACATCGGCGTGGGCATGGGCATCACCGGTACCGACGTCACCAAGAACGTTGCCGACATGGTGCTTGCCGACGACAACTTCGCTACCATCATCGGTGCTTGCGAAGAGGGTCGCCGCATCTACGACAACATCCGCAAGGTCATCCAGTTCCTGCTTTCGGCCAACCTTGCCGAGGTCTTCTCGGTGTTTATCGCCACGCTCATCGGCTTTACCATCTTCCAGCCGGTGCAGCTGCTGTGGGTGAACCTGGTCACCGACTGTTTCCCCGCGCTCGCGCTGGGCATGGAGGATGCCGAGGGCAACATCATGAAGCGCAAGCCGCGCAACGCCAAGGACGGCGTCTTTGCCGGCAATATGGGCCTGGACTGCGTGGTCCAGGGTCTGATCATCACCGTGCTGGTGCTGGCGAGCTTCTTTGTGGGCGTGTACTTTGACATGGGCTACATCCACATCGCCGATATGATCGCCGGCAATGCCGACGAGGAAGGCGTGATGATGGCGTTCATCACGCTCAACATGGTCGAGATTTTCCACTGCTTCAATATGCGCAGCCGTCGTGCGTCGCTGTTCACCATGAAGAAGCAGAACAAGTGGCTGTGGGCTTCCGCCGCGCTGGCACTAGTGCTGACGGTGATCGTGACCGTGCAGCCGACGCTTGCCGAGATGTTCTTTGGTCCTGTGACGCTTGAGCTCAAGGGCGTTCTTGCCGCGCTGGGCCTGGCCTTCCTAATCATCCCGCTGATGGAGATCTACAAGGCGATCATGCGCGCGGTCGAGAAAGAGTAATGTTCCTGTCCGGGCCCGACCGCCTGCGGGGTTTCCACGGGCACGTCCTCGCCGCTTTGCGGCTGCGGGATGTGCCCTTAGGAAACCCCTCCCGGCGGGCGGGCCCTGCGGTATCCTTGCTGGCTTTTCTCCCGCGCGGATGATAAAGGGCTGAGGGAAAGTTTGTGAGCTGGTCGGGCTTTGCCCGGCCAGCTCTTTTTGATTTAAAATACCTGCTCAGTTGTGATTTGTGGTGCTGGGAGGCGCTTGTGGGCAAGGCGAAGGCTAAAGTGAAGAAAAAGACGACGGGGGCGCGGGCTAAGCGCGATCGTCGTCGGAAGCTCGCGACCGAAGCCCCCGCGTCTGCCGAGGAGCTGCTGGCAAACGTGCCGGGGCTTGACGCGCTGCAGGACGTTCCGGCGTTTGATGACCTGCCGGTCGATGAAGCCCAGCAGACTGCCTTTGATGATTTCTGCGCACATGCCGAGGAGCCCGAGCAGATGCAGCTTGGCGCCGTGGTGCGCTTGGATCGCGGGTTTCCGCTGGTGGCGACTGCCAACGATACCTTCCGCGCCGAGCATGCCGTGGGGTTTGCCAAGTCGCGCGGCGAGGACGAGGTCCTGCTGCCTGCCGTGGGCGACCGTGTGGCGGTGCGCCGCGCTCCCGGGCACGATATGGGCGTGATTGAGTGCGTGCTGCCGCGCCGTACGAGCTTTGAGCGTTGGCGCGGCCGTGCCCGCGGAGAGCGCCAGGTGCTCTGCTCCAACGTGGATAGCGTGCTAATCGTGCAGGCGCTCGGTGCCGGCGAGGTACTGCTCGACCGCGTGGCGCGCTCGCTGGTGTTGGCGCTTGACTGCGATGCCGAGCCAGTGGTGGTGCTTACCAAAGCTGACCGCTGCGATGCCGAGGAGCTCGAGCGCGATCTGGACCGCGTGCGCCGCCTGGTGGGTCCGGACGTGCGCGTGATCGTGACGTCCTCTGCCGAGGGCCGCGGCCTGGACGAGGTCCGTGCCTGCGTGCCTGCCGGGAGCTGCGCCATGATTCTGGGCGAGTCGGGTGCCGGCAAGTCGACGCTGCTCAATGCACTGCTGGGCCACGATACGTTGGCGACCGGCGGTGTGCGCGAACGCGACGACCAGGGCCGTCACACTACCGTCGCGCGCGTGATGGTGGCGCTGCCGGGCGACGCCGGCGTGATCGCCGATGCCCCGGGCCTGCGCAGTCTGCCGCTCGTAGGGCATGAGCGGGGTTTGGCACGCGCGTTTCCCGAGATCGTCGAGGCGTCGCGTGCGTGCCGATTTGGCGACTGCACGCATACTCACGAACCGGGCTGCGCCGTTCGCGAGGCCGAGGACGCCGGGCAGATCGACAGCCTACGGCTGGAAACGTTCCAAAACCTGGCGTCATCCATGCGCGTGAGCGCTCAAATGCTCGATCCCGATGTTCATCTGTAATTGATTTTTCCTATGACAGCCGTCTCCCAACTGTTCGGGAGACGGCTTTTTTGCTGCGGAAAAGCCTCGAAACATGCAGTTTGCTGACGTGCTGACCAAAACCTTGCCACGAGCTTGACGGGCTGGTCAGCTTTTGGTCAGCGATTGGTTTGACATCGAAAACCAAGATCGCGATTGCGCCGCTTTGCACTCTGACCGCCCAGACAATGGTGGTACGGGCATTCGCCCGGCACTGCCATGAGAGGAGCGGCCGTGAACAAGAGCAAGCGCATCGCCATCAGTCTGGTCGCGGGCGTGCTCGCTGCTCTGCTCTGCATGGTTTACGGCTCGTCGATCCGCTCGCAAGCCGAACGGGTCCAGGCTGAGACCTTGGCCAAGTACGGTGGCGATCGCGTCGAGGTATGCGTCGCGGCGCGCGATATCGATGTGGGCGAGACCCTCGATGAGACCAATGTCATAACCCAGGAATGGCTGACGAGTCTGCTGCCGCGTGACGCGGCGACCGAGCTGCGCCAGGTGCGCGGCGACGTGACGACTTCGCGTATTCCCAAAAACGCCGTGATCTGCAATGTCTACACCAAGGCCGAGGGCCACAAGCTCGAGGTGCCTAAGGGCAAGGTCGCCGTTTCGGTGGCGGTCGATGCCGAGCACTCGGTCGGCGGTGCCACAGGCGTGGGCAGCTACGTGGATGTGTATGTGCAAAAAGACGGCGTAACCGATCGACTGTGCGGCGCGCACGTGATCGATACCAGTGAGGATTCCGGTGCCACGCGCGAGGGCAAGATCGAATGGGTGACGCTGGCGGCTGACCCCGAAGACGTCAAGGAACTGCTGGGGGCATCGGGCAAGGGAACGGTCAGCTTGACGATTCCCGCCACGGCGCGCGGCAAAAAGAGCGGAGGCGACGAGTGATGAAGGCGATCTGGCTTGCGTGCTGCGCGTGCGGCGATTACGGGCTGCTGCAGCGGGAAGTCGAGGGCCGTGATGCGGGTGCACAGGTGCTTCGCGTGGGTGACCTGGACGGGCTGATTTCCATGGCGCGGGCGTTTCCGTCGCGCCGCGGGGCTGCCATCATCGCGGCGTCTCTGTTTGATACCGAAGATGTGCGCAAGACTGTTGCGCGCCTGACGGCCGAAGGCCGCGTGAGCCGCGTGGTCGTGTTGATAGAAGCACTCGATCCGTCGGATATCGAGGGGTTGTTTCGCGCAGGGGCGACCGAGGTCATCGCTGCGCACAGTATATGCGGCAACGGGCGCGCGGGCGAGGGAGCGGTTGATTCCGATCGGCACATGACGATTGAGCCCGATGCTTTTGTTGATAGGGAACCCGGGGCGCCTCGCGCTACAAGAGGCCCGCGTGTTGATGATTATGGAAAAGCGGAAGCCGAGCATGGTCGGCGCCCCCGGAACCCCCTTGTATACGATGACGCTGGAGGGCCGGCGCAGCATGCTGGCGACTCCCCGGCTGTAGATATGGGATACGTGCACGGCGTGAATCTGGCGGATGAACTCGACGAAGTTAAGGGCTTTGCCGGGTGCGGCGAGTTGTCGCTGATGCAGCATGAGCAGATTGCGCAGAACGAACCTGCCTCGCAGACCGAACAAGCTGCCATGCCGGCTTGGACGCAGCGTGTGGTTGCGGCGGGGGAGACGGGGACGCTGCCACCGACGCCCGCTCCGCCTCCTCCGATGCCGCCGGCAGACGCTGCCGCTCCGCAGCATCGAGCTCCGGTCATCTGTGCCATTTCGGGTTCGGGCGGTTGCGGCAAGTCGACGATCGTTGCCACCATGGCACACACATCGTCGCTGTTGGGCTTGCGTGCCGCCGTGCTCGACCTGGACCTGATGTTTGGAAACCTTTACGACTTGTTAGGCGTCGATGCTCCGCGCGATATGGCGGCACTTATCGAGCCGTCGGCGGCGGGCGCGCTTGCCGAGCCGGATATCGTGGCCACATCGATGCGCGTGGCGCCGGGCGTTACGCTCTGGGGCCCCGTCGCGGCGCCCGAGCAAGCCGAGCTCATGGCACGTCCGGTGGAGCTACTGCTTGATGTTCTGCGTCGCGAATCCGACGTGGTCTTTATCGATACCTCGGTCTTTTGGGGCGACGCCGTGGCGGCTGCGGTAGCGGCGAGCGACCGTTGCCTGGTCGTTGGCGATGCGGCGGTATCGTCCGCGACATCGGCATCGCGCGTCATTGAACTGGCAAGTCGAGTAGGTGTGCCGCGCACGCGCATGAGCGCCGTGTTCAACCGGTTCGGTGCGCGCGGGGCAGACGAAGACGTCGCCATGCGCTTTGAGATTGCCTGTGCGTTGAGCTCCAAGATTCGTATCGCCGATGGCGGGCAGGATCTCGCCGCGCTCATGGCGTTTGGGCGCGCTGACGAGGCAGTGGGGCAGACCAGCGCTTTTGCGACCAGCGTGCGCGAGGCCACGCGCGAGATGCTCGTGGAACTGGGGTGCGCCGTCGGCCCTTGGAGCGATATGGTCGCCGACCGTGCAGCGCGCACCGAACGCCCGCGTATCCGCCTTCCCTGGTCGCGCGAGGGTGATCAGCGATGAGCCTGCAAACGAGGATTAAGGCTGCCGGCGCTGCAGCGGCGGCAGCGCCTGTAGATGCGGGGCGTCGCCGCGCGGTGAAACGACGCACCAAGCGCGCCGTGATGGACCGCATGGGTTACGACGAAGTGGCGCGTATCAGTGCCTATATCGACCCGGCACTTGCCCGCTCGGAATTGCGTCCCGCGGTGGAGGCGGCGCTCAATGTTGAGGAGCCGACCGATCTCGCGACGCCCGAGCGCGAGACCATCATCGACGAGATTTTGGATGACGTGGTGGGCCTGGGGCCGTTGCAGCCGCTCATCGAGGACGACACCGTTACCGAGATCATGATCAACGGCTGCCGCTCGGCTTTCTTTGAACGCGGCGGCGTCTTGCACCCCATCGAGCATGCGTTTGAGGATGATGAGCAGATCCGTGTGCTTATCGACCGCATCATCTCGCCGCTTGGCCGCCGTATCGACGAGCGCAGCCCCATCGTCAACGCCCGCCTCAAAACGGGCTATCGCGTCAACGCGGTGATTCCGCCTGTGGCGATTGACGGACCGATTCTCACCATCCGAAAGTTCTCGGACCGCATCTGCTCGCTGGACGAGCTTGTGGGGCTGGGGTCGCTGCCGCTTTGGTATGCGCAGCTGTTGTCGTGCGCGGTGTCGCTGCGACAGGACCTGGCGGTTGCGGGAGGCACGGGATCTGGCAAGACCACCCTGCTCAACGCGTTATCATGCGAGATTTCCACTGGCGAGCGCATCGTGACGATCGAGGACTCTGCCGAGCTCAAGTTTGCGCATCATCCGCACGTGGTGCGCCTGGAGGCGCGCGAGGCTTCAATTGAGGGCGAGGGCGCGGTGACGATCCGCGACCTGGTGACCAATGCCCTGCGCATGCGCCCCGACCGCATCGTGGTGGGCGAGGTGCGCGGTGCCGAGTGCTGCGACATGTTGCAGGCCATGAACACGGGCCACGACGGGTCGCTCACCACACTTCATGCGGGTTCAGAACAGGAGACCGTGGTGCGTCTGACGTTGCTTGCACGTTATGGCATCGATCTGCCGAGCGAGCTCATCGAGGAACAGATTGCCATGGCGCTCGACGGCATCGTGATGTCCGAGCGCCACGCCGATGGCAGGCGCTTCGTCTCCTCGTATTCGGGGGTGCGTCGCGCCGCGTCGGGCGGCGTAGAGCTCGAGCGCTATGTGACTTTCGATGCCGCCGAACGCACCTGGACGCTTGACCGCGAGCCGCCGTTTATCGCAGAAGGCCTGCGGTCGGGGACGCTCACACAAGAGGAGGTGGACGAATGGAGGTCGCTGTGCCCCTCGTCGTAGGGGGTTTGGCAGGGTTTTCTGTTGCGACGGCGTGCGGGGCGGAACCTCGTGTGCCGCAGGTACCGCCGGCGGAGCTGGCGCGTCAGGCGCTCGAGACGGTGGCAGAGAAGCTGCCGCGTGAGCTGGTGGAAAACGATCTGCTGAAAAAGATCGCCCGTTCGTGGGCATCGCTGGCTCCGGCGCGTCGCCTTGGCCTCGCGATCGAGGATGCTTCGGGGCGTTTGGCGTTTCTGCTGCTATCGAGCGGTGTCTGCTGCGTTTTGCTAACGATGGTGTCGTTATCGCCCCTCGGATTTGCCTTGGGACTTGTTGCTCCGTTTGCCGTTGGCGCCGCTCGGGATGGCTTTGAGAGCCGGCGCGAGCAACACGATGCAGAAGAGGCCATGCCCGAGGCGTTTACCGCACTTTCCATGTCGCTTGCCTCGGGACATTCACTGGCCCAGGGCATGCGCTTTGTGGGCGCTCATGCGCAAGAACCGGTGCATACCGAGTTTTTGCGGGTGGCGGCGGCAATCGATTGCGGCATCTCGGCGACCGACGCGCTCGATGACTTGCTCGTGCGCATCGACGCCCCTGGCCTTTCGCTTGTGACCTTGGCGCTTAAGGTGTCTCAGCGCACCGGTGCTCCGCTTGCCGACTTACTGTCCGAGGCGTCGAGCATGGTGGGGGAGCGCATTGAGCTCAAGCGCCGCCTGGATGTCAAGACGTCGCAGGCTCGCATGTCGGCGCATATGGTCGCGGCGATGCCGGCGGGCATGTGCGCGGTGTTGGCGCTGCTTTCGGCAGATTTTCGTCGCGGTCTTGCGACGCCTGCCGGTGCGGGCGCTGTGGTGCTGGGTCTCGCCCTCAACGCCGTTGCCCTGGTGGTTATCCGGCGCATTATGAGGGTGGAGCTATGAGCGCCCCAGTTGCAGTTGCGGCTTGCCTGTGCGCCCTGAGTGTATTTATCGCGACGGGTTTGGATCGGGCGGATGCACGCAAGATCGCAGGGGCCTGCAAGCGCGAGGCGGTGCTGGTCGCTGCCGCGGGTCGCTCAGTGGTCGATGCCCTGACCGCGCGAGTGAAGGGCGCGGTTGGAGCGGGCGGCCCGGCGCGAGTTTCGCTCGGCGAAGTGTCCGAGATGATCGATGTTGTGCGCTTGGGTCTTTCGGCCGGTCTTTCGTTTGATGCGGCGCTTGAGATTTTCTGCGCCAACCGCCGGTCAGTGCTGGCTCTTCGCCTTGAGCGGGCCTGCATGGCGTGGCAGGTGGGCGTGGGCACGCGTGAGGACGAGTTGTTGGCCGCCGCGCGCGATCTGGACGTACGAGCGCTCGAGACCTTTGCCATCACGGTGGGGCAGGCGCTCGCCCTGGGTGCCCCACTTGCCGAGACGCTGGCCGCTCAAAGTCGCGAGATCCGTGCGGCTCATCGCGCCGCGGTCGAGCGTGAGATCGAGCGTGCGCCCGTCAAGCTGCTGATCCCCACCGGCACGCTCATCTTGCCGGCGTTGCTTCTGTCCATATTGGGCCCGCTGCTGGGAGCAGGCGGGATGATGTAGGGAGGAATACATGAACACGATGGTCGAAGTTGCTGACAAGGCTTGGAACTGGGCTTTTTGCCGGGCGATCCGCGCTCGCCAGCATGCCAAGGAGCTGTTGCGGGAGGAGAGCGCGCAGGGTACCACCGAGTACGCCATTTTGGTGGGCGTGCTTGTGGTGATCGCGATTATTGCCATCGTTGCATTTAAAGGCAAGGTCCAAGATCTATGGAACGCTATCAGCGAGGGCATCAACAGTCTGTAGAGGGCGAGCGCCCCATCGGGGTGCTGCTGGTGTTTGCTTGCCTGACCGTGGCGATAGCGGCGGTGCTTTGGGGGCTTAACGCCGCGCGGCAGCAGCGTCCTGGGGCCGCCTTCGATTCGGGCTCAGATTCGGCGGTGGCGACTCAAAAAGATGAGATGCGAGATGCGGACGATTCGGATGTCGCTGTCACGGCGCAAACCTTTCTGCGGACGCTCGACAAGCGGTCTGGCACTGCGACGGATTCGCCTGAGGACAACGCGATTGCGGTCCGGCTTGCATGGTCCGAGGACCGACCGATGACCGAGGCAGCGGCGGATATGTTACGCGCCTACCGCGAGGTGCCAACGGCCCAGCTCGCCCTGAGCGGCTATCTCGATATTAAGGGCAACGTATGGGGCGCCATCGTGCGTGACGGACGCGGCTGGGTCGATATGGTGACGGTTGCCGCGGATACCGGCGATGCTTCGTGTCGTCTGCGCGCCGTGCGCCTGGTCCCGCAAACAATAAGCTCAAAGGAGGGATCGTGAAATGCATGGCGTTCTGCGTGAAGAGGTTGCCCAAGCGACTGTGGAATACGCCATCGTCACGGTGGCGCTGTTATCGATCGTGCTGGCGATCGCGGGGCTTTGGCGTGCTGGCACCGATGGGCGCTTGGCGGCGCTGGTTGAGCGGGCGGCATCCCATGGCGTTGCCTCGACGTCGGTTATCGACGCCGCTGCGGGCGCTAAGGACATTGCGTTGTATTGATATCGCGCGCGAGGACCGGGCGCAGTCTACGGTCGAGGCCGCTTTTTTGCTGCCGACGTTTCTGACGCTCATCCTTCTCGCACTGCAACCGGTGTGCCTGCTCTATACGCGCGCGGTCATGGAGTCTGCCGCCGCCGAGACCGCGCGGCTCATGACCACGACGACGGCGGAGGACGACGATCTTAAGGAGTTCACCCGCCGCCGGCTTGCCGCGGTGCCCAACGTTTCGATCTTTCATGCCGGCGGGCCGTTGTCGTGGAATATCGAGCTTGGTCGGGCCGGTGCGGGTGGCGTCTCGTCCGTGTCCGTTTCCGGCGAGGTCAGGCCGTTGCCTGTGATCGGTGCGTTTGCGCAGGCTATGGGTGGTACCGCCGAGGGCGGCTACGTTGAGCTCAAGGTCGATGTCTCGTATCAATCACGTCCCGAATGGCTGGAGGGAGATTATGATTCGTGGATTGCTACATGGGATTAAGCGTTTCTGGTCTAGATGCGTTTTGACGCGCCGTCCGAGCTGCCATCGCAAGCGAGGCGGCTTTATGGGCCGCGCCGGTATCGACCTGTTTATCGAAGACGGTGCCTACACCACGCTTTCTTCTGCCGTGGTCATCCTAGTGGTGCTCACGTTGTTGTTTTCGTCGACCGCGGCGATATGGAGCATGTCGCGTGCCGGGGATACCCAGGTGGCGGCCGATAGCGGCGCGCTGGCGGGTGCCAACGTAGTGTCGTCCTATCACACGGCTGCCACGGTGGTTGATGCGAGCATCTTGAGTCTGGGGCTGGCGGGGTTTGCCACAATCGGGACGGGCCTGGTCGCCATCCTCATCCCGGGTGCCGAACCAGTTGCCGGCAATATGGTCGACACCGGGATTGAGATCATTAAAACGCGCAACAAGTTTGCCAAAAGCGCATCGGAAGGCTTACAGAAAATCGAGACGGCTCTGCCGTATCTGATCGCCGCGCGTGCCACGCAGGCGGTGTCGGCGCAGGATACCGATAGTGTGACCTATACCGGTACGGCGCTTGCCGTGCCCAGGACATCCGAGTCTGATTTTGTTGCGCTCGAGGGTTCCGAGATCTCGACCGATGCCATTAAAGATGCGTCGGAAGATCTGGAGCGCGCGGCCGAGGAGCTACAAAAAGCATCGGAGGAGACGGCGAAGGCAAAGGAGCGTGCCTGGCTAGCGGATTGCGGTGGATCGGATAAAGGTTCGGTCGGCAGCTGTTCGTGTATGTGGGAGCGCGCGAAAAGCCTAACGGATCTCTCCGGTGTTCAAAATCCGCATTACGCTTCGAGCGTTACGTGGGAGCCTCAAGTTGCCCTTGATCGCGCGAAGGACTACTACCATTGGCGTCTGACAAATGAGAAGCCCCACGGCTCGAGTGTCGAGATGAGGGCAGAGTCTGCGGCGCGTAAGGCGTTTTATACCTATGCGAGTGCGGAGGTCGATCGGGCATATATAACCGAGAACGGAGACAGGGTTTCCTCCTATATTCCACTGTTGCCGCGCAACTCTGATGAGGTTCGGGCGACGGAGCTCTATACCGATGCGGTGTGGCCGACGAGCGTGAACGATGACAAGGCGTATCTGCATTACGGGACGACCTGCCCTAACTATAAGAAAGGGACGCCGAGCGGATTTGCTTCGGTTGCCGATTACGATGGACAGGATAAATGCAGCAAATGCCATTTTGGCGTTTCGTCGCTTGGTGCTGTTGCGGCGCCTTCAACCTCTATCGAAAACGGCTTCGAGTATCACTTTGACAAGTTTAAAGACGCCCTGGAAGACTACGTCGAATGCCGCAACAAAGAGCTCGAGCTCGAACGTCAGACCGAAGACGAGACCGACCGTGCGAGCAATGCGTTTGACCAGGCCATCAAAGCGCTTTCGGGCGAGCGTCCGCGTATCGCTCCGCCCGGTCGCAACGGCGTGGTCGCCTTTGCGGTTTCGGGTGCCATCTCGAGCCCCGACGAGCTCAACTCTTCGTTTAACACGGCAGTCAGGCTTGGCGATCGCGGTGCTATCTCTGCCGCGGTGTTGGCACCCGATGACGCGACGGCGCAAAACAACGTGCTTTCGCGATTTTTCTCGACATTGAAGGAACGCTCGGGCGGCGTTGCCGGCGTGCTCGACGGCGTCATGGATGTTTGGGGACGGCTGTTCGTAGGATACGGTGATATCCAAGGTTCAGCCGACGAACTTATGGACGAGATGATTAAAGGCCTAGGAGGGGGCAGCGGCGCGTTGGGCTCCATCGCATCGTGGCTCGGCGATACCGTTTCGGCGTCCGTGGCGGCGTTGGGTCTGGAGTCGTGCGACTTGCGCCTGCGAAAGCCGGTGCTGACCGATTCCGCCAACGTCATTAAGAGTCCGGGGTCTGACATTGCTGGTCTCTCTCAAGCGCAAGACAAACTGCGAAATATTCCGTTGGGCGTGACCGATCCCAAGGCGCTTTGCGAGGCGTTGGAATATCAAGTCGAACGCACCATCAGCGGCACGGTGTTTACGCTTGCAGAGATTCCGCTGCCCGGCGGCGGTTCCATTCCACTTACCGTCGATGTCGCCACGCTGGTTGGCGCTCTGGGCGGTGGGTCGTAATGAGTATTCGCATACGTCTGCGCGAGGAGCGCGCCCAAGCGACGGTGGAGATGGCAGTGGTTACGCCCGTTTTGCTGGTGCTGGCACTCATCGTGTACAACGTCATGATCTTTGCCAGCGCTGTCGCGCGCTTCGACCGCGTGGTGCCCGACATCGTGTTGGCGCATGCCGTGGCGCCGAGCGGGGAGGGCGACGAAAGCTCTGCCGATGCCTCGGCGACGGTTCAGACTCAAATTCTGAATGCCATGGAAGGCTATGACTTGCAGATCGAAGTGTCGAGCGAGCAAGGCGCGGAGGCATCGGATGGTGGCCTGCTCTCCCTATCCGGTACGTTTAGGACCTACACATGCACCATGCACTATGAGCCGTGGCCGACTTCTCTCAGCATCGCTGGCGTTCCGCTGGGGGCGCCGACAACGTTGTCGCACGAGCGTGCGGTGACGGTCGATCCATGGCGTCCGGGGGTGGTCATGTGACCGCGGTCTCGTCCTACATCGCCTACGCGCGGGCACTCAACAGGCTGGGTTGGACGCCGGCCGAGTTTGCGGTGGCGGAGTCGTTTGTCGTGCGCCTGCGCGGTATGCTGGGACGGCGTCCGGTTGCCGCCAACGGCCTGCCGCTTGTCATGGCGTTTCCGCACTGTTCCTCGGTCCACACGTGTTTTATGGCCTATCCCATCGATATCGCCTTTATCGACGCACGCGGCAATATCCTCGCGCGCTACGAAAACGTTCGTCCTTGGCGCATGTGCTCCCACCCAGGTGCCTGGGCCGTACTAGAGCGTCCTTCAATCATTGTTTCGACCCCTGCTCTCCAACGCGTGCCGGCTTAAGGGACTGAGCGAAAAACTTCTTGCTGCCGGCTGATGCCTCTGACGTGCCGATTTATAGAACCGAGGCTGTGTTCAAAAACTTTTTTAAAATTCTCGGTTGACCGGAACGCGTCCTTGGTTATACTAATCAAGCCTTGAAACAAGGCACACCTCAAATGGCTGGGTAGCTCAGTTGGTAGAGCAGAGGACTGAAAATCCTCGTGTCAGGGGTTCGATTCCCTTCCCCGCCACCTTGAATTGACTAGGACCTCTGCAAAGGGGTCCTTTTCTTTTATGCAGCCCCCACATGGAATCGAACCCCGTGAGGGCGCGGAGCTGAGGAAACGCGATAGCGTTTGCCAGCGCAGCTCGCAAGGCGCGCAAGCGCCGCAGCGGTCCGTCCGCGCAGCGCGCGGACGCGATTCCCTTCCCCGCCACCTTGAATTGACTAGGACCTCTGCAAAGGGGTCCTTTTCTTTTATTGAGGGCTCTGCGGAAATTGCGTCCCGGAATTTGGATTCAGAGCGGGATGCGTTTTCCGCTTTAAGGCCGCTTGGGAAAGCACGGCCCGGAATCCCGGTGCCAGAATGGGACGCGCTTTCCTTTTGCGGTCTTTGGCGGAAACTGCGTCCCAGATCCCGCGCTCAGAACGGGATGCATTTTCCGGTTGAGGCCTCGAACGGAAAATGCATCCCAGTCTTTTGCGAAAAACGGGATGCGCTTTCCGGCCGCCTACTTCCGGCGCATATGTACATCTCGGCGCGCCATCTCGGGCCCGCCCAGACATTCCTCCCACTTTCGCGCCACTTTACAGACCGTTCGGTCGCCTGTCCGCACACGCGGGTATACTCAAAACGATACTTATCCTATGCAATACGATGCAGGCTCGGCCTGCGCGATCCGAAGGGGGCAGTGATGGAGAGGATACTCGGCGTTAATCTCTCTGGCTGGTTTATTCCCGAGCCTTGGGTGACCCCGTCGCTATACGCGGCGACCGGTGCATCCAACGCGGCCGAGCTGCAGGAGGCCATGGGCACCGCCGCTTATAACGAGCGCATGCGCCGTCATTACGAGACGTTTGTGAGCGAGGATGATTTCCGTCGCATGGCGCAGATCGGCCTCAACGCCGTGCGCCTGCCGGTGCCTTGGTATGCCTTTGGCTCACAGGAGTCCGATGCCTCCTACATCTCGGTTGTCGACTACATCGACCGCGCGATTGAGTGGGCTGCCAAGTACAACATTCGCGTGCTGCTTGATCTAGCAACTGTGCCCGGTGGCCAGGGCGATTCCAACGATTCGCCCGCCACGCCAGAGGCTGTTGCCGAGTGGCATTCGTCCACCAACGGTCGTCATGTCGCACTCGACGTGCTCGAGCGCTTGGCCGATCGCTACGGCGAGGCCGAGAGCCTGCTGGGCATTGAGCTGCTGGATACGCCGCAGATGAGTGTCCGCAAGAGCCTCTTCACCATGACGGATGGCATTCCGGCGCACTACCTGCGCAACTTCTATCGCGATGCCTATGAGCTCGTCCGTTCGTATATGCCCGAGGATAAGATCGTCGTCTTTTCGTCTTCGGGGCATCCCAGCGAGTGGAAGCATTTTATGCGCGGCGCCAAGTACAAGAACGTCTACATGGACCTTCACCTGTACCATTACCGCGACGAGTATGCGCTCGACATCACGAGCCCCCGCGGGCTGACGACGGCGATTTCGCGCAACAAGCGCGAGCTTAAAGAAGCGATTTCGACTGGGTTCCCCGTGCTGGTGGGCGAATGGTCGGGCGCGGCGATCTTTGCCAACTCGTCGGTTACGCCCGAGGGCCGCAATGCCTACGAGCGCGTGTTTATCGCCAACCAGCTGGCTTCGTTTGCGCCGGCTGCCGGCTGGTTCTTCCAAACGTGGAAGACCGAGAAGCGCATTGCAGCATGGGACGCCCGCGCGGCGCTCGGTACGCTCGAGCGCGGCATGATTGAATAGGTTGATATGACGCAAAACAGCGCCCATACGGGCAAACTCTATGTGGTCGGCACGCCCATCGGCAACCTGGGCGACCTGTCTCCGCGCGTTGGCGAGGCGTTTGCCGCCGCCGATGCCATCTGCTGCGAAGACACGCGTGTGACGTCAAAGCTGCTGATGCACCTGGGCATTTCCAAGCCACTTGTCCGTTGCGACGAGAATGTGATCGCCAGCCGCGCCGCCGGCCTGGTCGACCGTCTGCTGGCGGGGGAGACCCTCGCCTTTGCCTCGGATGCCGGCATGCCGAGCGTGTCCGATCCCGGCCAGGCGCTGGTCGAGGCGGCGCGTGAGGCCGATGTGCCCGTCGAAGTTATTCCCGGGCCCTCTGCTTGCGTCACGGCACTCGTTTCGTCCGGCATTCCCTGCGAGCATTTTTTCTTCGAGGGCTTTTTGGGCCGAAAGCACGGCGACCGTGTGCGCCGTTTGCAGCGCCTTGCCGTGGTGCCCGGCGCGCTCATCTTCTACGAGTCTCCACATCGCATCGTGGCGACGCTCGAGGCCGTGGCGGAGGTCTTTCCCCAGCGTGAGGTTGCCGTCTGCCGCGAACTCACCAAGCTGCACGAGGAGGTCTTGCGCGGGCCCGCTGCCCAGCTAACCGAGGAGCTGCGTGCTCGCGGCGAGGTAAAGGGCGAGATTGCGCTGGTCATCGCGCCGCCGAGCGAGGACGAAGAGGCCGGTATCGCGCCGGTTGGCGCAGCGGCAGTAGATCCCGATGAGGCCCTGCGCGCGGATATCCGCGCCGCGCTCGAGGAGGGGGAGCCCGCCTCTGCGGTGGCCAAGCGCCTGTCTCAGAAGTATTCGCGCCGCAAGCGCGATGTCTATGCCATGGTGCTCGATATGCAATAGATGGAGGATATCCAGCCCTTGCGCTAGAATCATCCTCTGTATGCAACGTTTTTCTGGAGGACAAACCCCATGGATCAAAGCAAGCCTTCGTTCTTTATCACGACGCCCATCTACTACGTCAACGCCGATCCGCACCTGGGCACGGCTTATTCCACCATCATCGCCGATGTTCAGGCTCGCTATCGCCGCTCCGCCGGCTATAACGTCAAGTTCCTGACCGGCATGGACGAGCACGGCGAGAAGGTCGCCGAGGCCGCGGCCAAGCACAACATGACGCCGCAGGAGTGGACCGACAGCCAGGCCCCGCACTTCAAGGAGCTTTGGAGCAAACTCGAGATCTCTAACGACGACTTCATCCGCACCACCGAGCCGCGCCAGCATCATGCCGTGCAGTATCTATGGGAGCGCATGAAGGAGTCTGGCTATCTGTATAAGGGCAGCTACGACGGCTGGTATTGCGTGCCCGACGAGACCTACTTCACCGACACACAGGTCCAGAAGGGCGACGAGGAGTACGGCAGCGTCGGCCAGCACCTGTGTCCCGACTGCCACCGTCCGCTCGAGCGCGTGCAGGAGGAGTCCTACTTCTTTAAGCTTTCCGCCTTCCAGGACAAGCTGCTCAAGCTCTATGACGAGCACCCCGACTTTGTCGAGCCCGCGTTCCGTATGAACGAGGTGCGTAGCTTTGTCGAGGGCGGCCTCAACGACCTCTCCGTGAGCCGCACGAGCTTTGACTGGGGCATCCAGGTTCCGTTCGATGAGGGCCATGTGACCTACGTGTGGTTCGACGCGCTGCTCAACTATATGACGGCCGTCGGCTACGGCGTCGATACCGACGAGGCCCGTGCCGAGCTGGCCTATCGCTGGCCCGCGCAGTTCCACATCGTGGGCAAGGACATCATCCGTTTCCACTGCGTCATTTGGCCCGCCATGCTCATGGCCATCGGCGAGGCCCTGCCCGAGCACGTCTTTGCCCATGGCTTCCTGACCGTGCGCAATGCCGAGACCGGTAAGGCCGAGAAGATGTCCAAGAGCCGCGGCAACGCCATCGCTCCGCAGGACGTTATCGACATGCTGGGCGTCGAGGGCTATCGCTACTACTTTATGACCGACGTCGTCCCCGGCACCGACGGTGCCATCAGCTTCGACCGCATGGAGCAGGTCTACAACGCCGACCTGGCCAACAGCTGGGGCAACCTCATCTCGCGTTCGCTCAACATGAGCGGCAAGTATTTTGACGGTTGCGCGCCCGCCAAGCCCGCATCGTTCGATGCGTTCGACAACCCGCTGGCAAAGATTGCCGACGGTTTGGTCGAGCGCTACATGGCCAAGATGGACGTGCTCGATTACGGTGGAGCCAAGGACGAGGTCATGGAGCTCATCCACGCCGCCAACCACTACATCGAGGACTCCGAGCCTTGGGCACTTGCCAAGGACGAGGCCAAGGCTGACGAGCTGGCGTTTGTGATCTACAACCTGCTCGAGGCCATCCGCATTGCCGCTCACCTGCTGATGCCGCTCATGCCCCAGACTTCTGCCGAGGCTCTGCGCCGCCTGTCCTGCGAGGACGAGGCCGCGAGCGACGACCTCAAGGGCATTTGCGCTTGGGGCCTGCTTGCTGGTGGTCAGCCCGTCGAGAAGGGCGATCCGCTGTTCCCGCGTCTGGCGTAGAGACCGCGCGAGCGCCATATCGGCAATTTGCTGTTTAGCTGTAAGGGCATGGCCACCACGGTCCATGCCCTTTTGTTTCAAGACGCCGCCATCATGCTAAGGAGGCAACCATGACAACTTCGCCTTTGGCAAACCCCACGGCCACCAGGGAGCTGCTAGAGGAGTTTGGCCTTGCGACCAAGCATCGCCTGGGCCAGAACTTTCTAATCGACAATCATGTGATCGAGCGTATCTGCGAGCTTGCCGAGCTTGCAGGTGACGAGCGCGTACTCGAGGTGGGTCCGGGTTGCGGTACGTTGACACTTGCGTTGCTGCAGGAAGCGGCGTGCGTTACGTCCATTGAGGCCGATCCTGAGCTCGAACCGGTGCTCGACGCCCACGCCGCCGACTATGCCAACTTCCGCTTTATCATGGGCGACGCGCTTAAGGTGGGCCCGGAGCAGATTGAGCAGGCTGCCGGCGGCGAGCCCACGGTATTTGTCGCGAACTTGCCCTATAACGTGGCGGCGACGATCATCCTGCAGTTTTTCCAGACGATGCCCGCGCTCAAGCGCGCCGTCGTCATGGTTCAAAAGGAGGTTGCCGATCGCATTGCCGCAGTGCCGGGTAACAAGACCTATGGTGGCTATACGGCAAAGCTCGGCCTGTATGCGCAGGTGACGGGTCGCTTTGAGGTCCCGCCGCGTTGCTTTATGCCGGCGCCGCACGTGGACTCGGCCGTCGTGCGTATCGACCGTGTTGACGGCGTGGTGCCCGAAGGACTCGATCGCGAATTTGTGGCCCGCGTGATTGACGCTGCATTTGCCCAGCGCCGCAAGACCATCCGCAATTCCATGAGCGCCAACGGCTTTGCCAAGGACGTGCTCGATGTCGCCTTTGAGGCTTGCGGTATCGCGCCCACTACGCGCGCCGAGACGCTTGATGTTGCCGACTTTGTCCGCCTGGCCCAGGAGCTAATCCATGACGCCTAATGCCGAACGCGTGACGTTTACCAAGAAAAAGAAGACGGTTGCTTGTCCCGTGCCCTTGGCGCCGCTTGCCGACACGCATGCACATCTGCTTTCGTTCTGGGGCAAGGATGTGCCCGAGACGCTCCTGCGTGCCAAAGCCGCGGGCGTCGACCTGTTGGTGACGATGCTCGACCCCATCGCCGACAAGCGCAACGTGACGGACTATAGTGACTGGCTCGTGCGCGAAATTCTGCCGATGCAGGATATCCCGCAGATCAAGTATCTTGCCGGCGTGCATCCGTATGGCGCGCCGGACTATACCGACGACGTTCACGCACAGGTCGTTGCCGCACTCGATGATCCCTTATGCGCCGGTATTGGCGAAATCGGCCTGGACTACCACATGGACTATGACGACGATATCGCGCCGGCACCCCATAACGTGCAGATTGACTGCATGGCGCGCCAGCTCGAGCTTGCCGTGTGCCGTAACGTGCCGGTGGAGCTGCATCTGCGTCACGAGGACACGGACCAGGAGCGCACCTCGCACGTGGACGCCTACAACGTGCTTCGAGAGGTGGGCGTGCCCCAGGCCGGTTGTGTGCTGCACTGCTTTGGCGAGGACCGCGCCACGATGGAGCGCTTTGTGGAGCTGGGCTGCTATATCGCCTATGGAGGCGCGGCCACCTTTAAGCGCAATGACGACGTGCGCGAGGCATTTGCGGCAACCCCACTCGATCGAATTTTGTTCGAGACGGATTGCCCGTATATGGCTCCGGAGCCCATCCGCGGTCTTGAATGCGAGCCCGCAATGATCTCCATTACGGCAAACGCGCTGGTTAACGACCGTGTCGATCGCACTGGTGAGGATGCCGAAACAATCGCGCAAGCCGCTTGGGATAATGCCTGCAAACTTTTTCAAAAATAGTTCTTGCGTTCGTGGTGGCGCTCCGTTATCCTAATTTCTGCACGCGGGCGTGGCGGAATTGGCAGACGCGTACGGTTCAGGTCCGTATGGGGGCAACCCCATGAAGGTTCAAGTCCTTTCGCCCGCACCATTGATTGAAAGAGCTCCCAGCAATGGGAGCTTTTTTGTTATGGGCCGTTTTGGCAGATTTGACATATCGATTTCGCGCGGTAGATGTCCCTGTGGTCAAAAAGTGGCAAATATGAGTACTGACATGAAAATAGAGACATTTCATGAAGCCATTTTTGCTCATTTTGCGCAACAGATGTACGCTAATTTGGCTCAACCTTGAGACAAAATGAAGTAATTTCGATAGACCTCGGGTTCAACGAGGCGATTTTGACCCAAATACGCTGTTACTAAACTGGTAACAGTACTCATATTTGGCCTTTTTTGACCACGGGTCCTCTTGTTGGTGTCACACAGCTGCTTCGTGCGGGTATCCTAATGCCAACGTGTGCCTATCAGAGGAGAGACCATGCTGTTGTCCGGTATCATCGCTGCCCTTACCAGCCTTTTGATTCCCATCATCATTCTGTTGCTGCTGCTTCCCAACGCCTGCTACGTCGTTGAACAGCAGCATGCCGTGATCATCGAGCGTCTGGGCAAGTTTAACCGCATCGTCAACGCGGGCTTCCACATGAAGGTGCCCGTGATCGACCGCAAGGCCGCCACGGTGAGTCTGCGAACCATGAAAAACGGTTTTGGCATCGACGTTAAGACCCAGGACAACGTGACCATCGGCCTTGAGGTCTCTGCTCAGTACCACGTGAGCTATGACATGGGCGCCGGCCCGGCAGATTCGGGCATCTACAAGAGCTACTATATGCTGCAGGAGCCCGTCGACCAGATGCGTGACTTCATCACCGACGCCCTGCGCTCTTCGATTCCCGTCTACACACTCGATGAGGTCTTTGCCAAGAAGGATGACATCGCCAAGGATGTCAACGCTACCGTTTCCGAGCAGATGGCCGCCTACGGCTTCACCCTCGTGTCGACGCTCATCACCAAAATCGCACTGCCGACCGAGGTCGAGAACTCCATGAACGACATCAACGCTGCCCAGCGCAAGCGCGCTGCGGCACAGGAGCTCGCCGAGGCAGACCGCATCAAGCGCGTCACCGAGGCGACCGCCGAGGCTGAGGCCATGGAAAAGGCGGGCGAGGGCATCGCCAACCAGCGCAAGGCGATCGCGCTGGGCATTAAGGACTCGCTCGAGATCATCCAGGAGACGGGTGTCGGCAATGACGAGGCCAACCAACTGTTCATGTTTACGCAGTGGTCCGAGATGATGACGGAGTTCGCTCGCACGGGTAAAACCTCGACGGTCGTGCTGCCGAGCGACTTTTCGCAGTCGGCCTCGATGTTCGAGCAGATGCTGACCGCCAGCAAAGTTCAAAACGATTCGAAGGAGTAGACGCGCGTGAAATACACCGTCGTTTGCGTCGGTAAGCTCAAGGAGCGCTTTTGGAAGGACGCGTGCGCTGAGTACACCAAGCGCCTAGGTGCCTATGCCAAGGTTGATATCCGCGAGGTGGCCGATATCGACCCGGCTAAGGCGGGCGGCGTGGATGCCGCGCGCGACAAGGAGAGGGCGGCGATTCTTGCTGCCTTGCCGTCTCGAGCGCATGTGATCCTGTTGGCCATTGAGGGCAAAGAGCGCTCGAGCGAGGAGTTTTCGGCGAGGCTCGACGATCTTATGCTGCGAGGCAGCAGCGATATCGCCTTTGTGATTGGCGGATCGGACGGCGTGAGCGATGACGTGCGCGCACGAGCCGACGAGATGCTCAGCTTTGGACGCATTACCTTGCCGCATAACTTGGCGCGCGTGGTGCTGCTAGAGCAGATTTACCGCGCCTGCAAGATCAGCCGTGGCGAGCCGTATCACAAATAGGTCGGCAATACGAAACAATGGCGTGGGACAATAGCTTTCGTTTTGAAGAGCGTGTCTGAGAGGACTATGAGATATGAAGATTGGGTTTGTCGGTTTTGGCAATATGGCGAGCGCTATGGCCGATGGCTGGATCGCTGCCGGTGTAGCTGCGAGCGACATGTGCGCCTGCGCGGGTCGCTACGACGCACTGGTTGAGCGCTGCGAGGCGCGCGGCATGGTCGCCTGCCACGATGCCGCCGAGGTTGTCGCCGCATCCGATATCGTGGTCGCTGCGGTCAAACCGTACATGATCGAGAAGATATTCGCCCCGCTCAAGGATGCTCTTGCCAAAAAGGTCGTTCTGTCGGTTGCCTGGACCTGGGACAGTGCCAAGTGGGAGCAGGTCCTGCCGGGCGTCGCGCATATCTCGACGGTGCCCAACACACCGGTTTCGGTGGGCGAGGGCGTCATCGCTTGCGAGAAGGCTTCCACGCTTAGTGATGAGCAGAGCGCAGTGGTGCTTGATCTGCTTGGCAAGCTCGGTGCGGTGGTCGAGCTCGATACGAGCCTGCTGTTTGTGGGCGGCACGGTGGGTGGTTGCGCTCCGGCATTTGTCGCCATGGCAATCGAGGCCCTGGGCGATGCAGCGGTCAAGCACGGTATCCCGCGTGCCGATGCCTATCGCATTGTGAGCCAGATGGTGCTAGGTACGGCAAAGCTGCAGCTTGCAACTGGCCAGCATCCTGCGGCGATGAAGGATGCCGTATGCTCGCCCGGTGGTGCCACCATCAAGGGCGTCGTTGCGCTCGAGGACGCCGGCATGCGCAGCGCCCTGGTCAAGGCAATCGACGCAACTCTTCAGTAAAACCGACCAAAAAAGGACAGGTTTATTTTTGGCAGGTATTTTCTGCGGTTTTGTCCTTTTAGCGAAAAGCGCCCCGCAACCGGATCGTTACCGGTTGCGGGGCGCTTGCGTTTGCCCAGATAAAACCGACCAAAATAAACCTGGCCCTTTTTGGCAGGTTAGTCCCAGAAGCTGTCTTCCTCATCCTCGGACTTGGGCCCGCGGTCGACGTACATCTTATGGGTGCGCTTCTCCATTACAAAGGCAAGAATCGCAAATAACAGGATGCCGCCGGCGAAAAGGATGGCAAAACCGGTGCGGGTGCCAAACAAAAAGGAAAAAACTGCGTCCATTGGGTGCCTTCTTGCGTAGTTGAGTTGGGTCGTAAACGCTCATAAGTATATACTTGCCCATACATGTACAAGGTTGCAACCTAAATGGAATGTATATCGCCGGAGGATCTAATGCTTGATATCAAGTTTGTTCGCGAGAACCCCGATGCCATCGATGTCGCCATGGCTAACCGCCAGACGTCTTGGGATCGCGAGAAGTTCTTTGAGCTCGACGACGAGCGCCGTGCCGTCATCACCGAGGTCGAGGAGCTCCAGGCTACGCGCAATGCCGAGTCCAAGAAGATCGGCGCCCTGATGAAGGAGGGCAAGAAGGACGAGGCCGAGGCCGCCAAGGAGGCCGTGCGCGCCGTCAACGAGAAGATTGACGGTCTGGCCGAGCGTCGTACCGCCCTCGAGCAGGAGCAGTACGACTTCATGGCTCACCTGCCCAACATTCCTTGCGAGGCCACGCCGTACGGTAAGGACGAGGACGAGAACATCGAGCGTCGCCGCTGGGGCACCCCGCGCGAGTTCGACTTCGACTTTAAGCCGCACTGGGATCTGGGCACCGATCTGGACATCCTCGACTTCGAGCGTGGCAACAAGCTCTCCGGCAGCCGCTTTACCGTTCTCGGTGGCGCCGGCGCCCGCCTGGAGCGCGCCCTCATCAACTTCTTCCTCGATACGCACACCAGCCGTGGTTTTAAGGAGTGGTGGCCGCCCATCGTCGTCAAGCGTCAGACCATGTTTGGCACGGGTCAGCTGCCCAAGTTCGAGGACGACGCCTATCACGTCTCGGGCGACAACTTCCTGATCCCCACCGCCGAGGTCGTGCTTACCAACCTGCACGCCGGCGAGGTCCTCGATGCCGACACTCTGCCGCGTCGCTACACCGCCTTCACCCCCTGCTTCCGCGAGGAGGCCGGTTCCGCCGGTCGCGACACCCGCGGCATCATCCGTCAGCACGAGTTCGACAAGGTCGAGATGGTCAAGTTCGCTAAGCCGGAGGAGTCCGACGATGAGCTCGAGAGCATGACCGCCGAGGCCGAGTACCTGCTGCAGCAGCTGGGCCTTCCGTATCGCGTGATTAGCCTGTGCACCGGCGACTTGGGCTTCTCTGCCCGTCAGACCTACGACGTTGAGGTCTGGCTGCCGAGCTACAACGCCTACAAGGAGATCAGCTCCTGCTCCAACTGCGGCGACTTCCAGGCCCGCCGCGCCAACATCAAGTACCGCGACCCCGAGAACTTCAAGGGTTCGCGTTACCTGCACACCCTTAACGGTTCCGGCCTGCCGGCTGGTCGTACCATGGCTGCCATTCTGGAGAACTACCAGAACGCCGACGGCACCATCACGATCCCCGAGGTTCTGCGTCCTTACATGGGCGGTCTCGAGAAGATCGAGCCGGTCGCGTAACTTGGCTGCATAGGGGATATGCAAGGGCGCTCCTTCGGGGGCGCCCTATTTCGTGCGCAGGTCCATACCATGCCGTGCGGACAGCTCAATAGAAAACACACGAACAACTGTTCTGTATACAGCTATCTACTTGTTATGCTTTTGCTAAATAAGAGCGAGAGAAAGGGGACGCGATGGAGCTGTTTGATGATCGGGTGGTTTTGTTTGAGAGCGACGAGGGTGGGGAGTACCTGCTTGTAACGTGTGAGCCGTCTGGCATGGGTGGCCTGGTGGTTCGACAGACGAGTGAGGGTCCGTTGACACAATGGTGTTTTGAGGAGTCGCCGCATGTGGTCGAGACCTTTGTGACGCACGTGGGGCTTGTGGCGCTGGAGCACTTCTATGGAGTTGGGACTTCCAACCAGGTCGCGCGCATGCTGAGCATCTCGTTTGCCGATTATGATTGTGCCCAGCGGGTGAGATCGCTCCTGAGGGAACTTGATGCCAAGTTTGACGTGATCGAAAAGCCAATCGATCGTACGGGGAACGGCGGTATATGCGGAGCAGCATGACAAAACTGCGTTTCACAAAAAAGTTTGAGATTGAGCTTGACTCCAATAAGCTAAAGTGGTTTTATATGTCTTGCGCTGCGGCGTTACCTCAGCTGGATAGAGGGTCTGACTACGAATCAGAACGTCATAGGTTCGAATCCTATACGCCGCACCATTTGAGATTAAAGCTCCCGGCAACGGGGGCTTTTCTTTTACGTAAGCACTGCATGGATTCGAACCTCGGTCGAGGCGCGGGCGTAAAGAAAACGCGGAGCGTTTTTAGCCCGCGGGCGAGCGCGCCGGCAGGCGGGCGAAGCCGGTGCGGATCCGCGCAGCGGATGCGCGGAATCCTATACGCCGCACCATTTGAGATTAAAGCTCCCGGCAACGGGGGCTTTTCTTTTGCGCCAGCTTGAGTGCTTTCGTCCAAAGGGACGATTTCCTGTCGACTCGTGTAAGATTCCGAGTAGGTGTCGCGGCCCATCCGCGACCACTCCTTCTTCAAGCGACCGATCAGGGTGATACTTCGTGGCAGAGCGTCCGACATACAAGCTCAGGTTTCTCGATCCCAAGAAGCGCTTTCCGGCGATGCCCGAGCAGCCTGCGGGACGCTCATATGGCGTGGTCTGGAAACTCTTTGGCGAGGATCAGCTTGAATCTTGTTATGTCGTCGAATTCGTTGGCAAAAGTCATGTGTCGCTTTTGGGCTACGTAAGCGTTTCGGGTGAGGTGTACAAGGTGGACCGCCCCGTCAGCGAGGCTCCGCTGCCCAACGATCCCGACATGGAACTGGTCCTTGACGAGTCGGATTCCAGTATTGGTGAGATTATGGTAAGGGAAGCCAACGGCGCAATGCGCGCGTGTGCGCAAACTGCCGGCTCTCCCGAAGGCCCCATGCGCGAGCAGTCCGACTACGAGACATGGAATTCGGCCCGCTCCCTTCCTTACGGCGAGTTCATGGCATCGATGTTCCTGCGCTACGTGATATTTGCCAACTCCGAAAGCGCTATTGCGAACACGGCGGGCGTCGACGGTCTCGATGCGGACATGCAAAACGTTGTCGACAAGATCAAGCTCGTAAAGTTACCCGAGCCGGTCGAGGTGTTTTTGGGCTTTAACACGTCACCACTCCCCGACGCTATCGAGACGCTGCTTTACCGCGTTGACCATGCCGAGAATCCGAGTGGTATCGAGCGTTATGCCGCCGCCCTTATGAGCGAGGTCGACTTGCCCCGTCTGCGCACCATTGCCGCCAAGTCCGAAATGAGCCTGGCTCGCATTGATCGCTCAAAGCTTTTCTATCTCAATTTTGATCGTAGCCTGCTGGATCAGGACGAGATTGACATGCTGCTTGCCATCGAGTGTCGTCTCAACCGCCTCTCCGGCATCCTTGAGCGCATCGGGGCCGGATTGGTCCCTGCGGCATCCTCGCCGAGTCTTGAGGGCTGCGCGCTCTTTGATGCGTGGCATATCGCCAAGACGACCAACGATGTTCCCCGACTGCTCGATACGGCCTCGAGCGATAACCCGTGGGGCAAGCCGGGTACGGTGGCTTGCCAGCCGGGCGGCGAGTGGGACGTGCGCACCCGTTTTGCGCGAATCGTTGAGGTGCTCAACGTGGTCACGCGGCTCGACTATACCTATCGAGTAAACGTTGCCGAGGGGATTATGCTCGTTCGGTTTGGGCAGTCTGTCGTTGATGCCATGCCGCAACGTGAATACGACGCTCAGGATGACGCCTGGCGCGAGCTGGACGAGGACACGCGCGCGATCTGGGCCGCGGAGCACGATGCGCGCGTGGCACTCACGCTTGCGGCAGCGTGTTTTGCCGCGGGCACCTGCATCACGCGCTGCTATGTGCAGATTGCTGCTCCCGACAGTGAGCAGGGCGAGCGCGTTGTTGCAACGTATTTCTTTGGGCGTGCGGCCTATCTGGCCGATTGCGTGCCTGTCGCCAAGGATCTTGAGAGCATGGACATGGACGATATGTCGTGCAAGCGTGTACTTGAGGCGTATGAGTCAACCGCTCCGGAGACGATTGAGCCTGTGGAGGTTCATACTCGTCCGCGTGATGACCATCGCACGCTGCCGCCGACGCTGCGCGATCTGCTGCTTGCCGATACGGCTGACGAGTTGGAGGTCATGGAAGAGGACGACGACCCATACGTGGCCCGTGTTGTTGAATTGCGCGAGCAGGCAAAAGTCGACCGTACAGGTGCTTTTGAAGGCTTTTCTCGTCTTGTCGAGGAGTTGGAGGCTAAGTGCGCCGTCGCCGAGCTTTTGGCGACAGGTCCGGTTCAAACGCAGTTTTGCGATAACCAGCTGGTGCGCATGGTGCTACCGGTGTTGGAAGAAGACCGCTCTGTGCGAATCCTTCGTGCGCCCGATGCGCTGTATTTTGCCCAGCACGAGATCTGCAGCTTTTACGCCGAACAAGAGGACTTTGAGCGCGCGCTGCCCGAGGTGCGTCGTCTCTACGATTTGGCGCGCTCGTCCATGCAGTCTCACTTCGCCCTGATCAACGTGCTGGCACGCCTGGAACGCTATGACGAGATTATCGAGGTAGCGCGCCACGGCCTGCGCATTGCCAGTGACCGGCCTTCGATCGGTTACCTGTTCTATCGCCTGGCATTCGCCTACTGGAACTGCGATCAGCTCGAGCTGGCGCTGGCATGTTATCGCCTGGTGCCGCGCGGCGAGGAGTCGGGCGGCAGTGCGCAGGAGGAAATGCAGGGCCTTATGAACGAGATGGGCGCCATCAAACCGCCCACGTTTGAGGAGGCTGTCGAGACCATCCGCAAGGCAGGTCTTGAGCTGCCGCCGGTGCCCGCCGTGACCAATCAACTCGCAGATGCCGCCGTGCAACTCGTCGATAACGGCTTCTTTTTCTTGGCGCGCGGCTGCATCTATCAAATGTGGCGCACCATGGGCAACGATGAGCTCGGCTCCCTCAATCGCTCGCTGAGATAGGGGCGGCATAGAAGGGCTGGACCGCGCTTGTCATCCCATTTGCTCACCATGCCGACAAAACGAAGGGGCTACTGCTACCGGCGTACCGGGAACATTTGCGTATAGATAAGGTATAACGAATTAAGTCGTAGCGAATTAAAGTACGAATTACTGTATCGAGCAGGTTGCCGACAAATTGAATGGAGCCATTTGTATTTGCTCAGGTGGGTGGCTCCAGCAGGACCGGTAAGGTCAAAAGCGGCTAGGTCTGCTAAACCTGTTAAACTCTGCTAAAGTTGCTAAACTTTGTTAAAGTTGTTAAAACTAGCAGAGGAGGGTCGAATGTCGAAAGCCATTAATCCCTTTAAGCCAACGGCGGGCATGAATCCGCCTGAGCTTATCGGACGTGACGCTGTTTTGGATGATTTTGCCGAGGCCCTTGAGAATGGTCCTGGTGCTCCCGATCGACTCATGCGCATCTCGGGCGTCCGAGGCACAGGTAAAACGGTGCTTCTCAATGCATTGGGTGATCTTGCGCGAAAAAAAGGATTCGAGGTTGTTGACGTCGCCTCGAATGCCGGTTTTTGCAGTAGAATCCTCGAGGCTCTACAGCGAAATGTTTGTCTTGAGTCAATGTCGATTTCCCCATCAATTCTAGGAGTCAGCCTTGGCTCCGTTGAGGTATCGAAGTCGGCATCTCATCTGGGCGAGGCAATGTACGATGCCGCGAAGCGCGGAGGTCTGCTCATTACGCTCGACGAGATTCAGGATGCCTCAACTGAGGAAATGCGCGAGCTGGGCAATGAGATGCAGCTTTTGATTCGCCAAGGGGCGAATGTCGCTTTTGCATTCGCCGGCTTGCCAACATCGGTGGATGGCGTGGTGGTTGATGATACCCTTACGTTCCTTCAGCGGGCGAAACATATTGAACTCACTCGTCTCTCCGATTTTGAAGTCGGCGGATCGTTTGAGGAAACAATGAGACGAGCGGGCAAGGAACTCGATGAAGACGCCGCTGAGCTATTAACAAAGGCTTCAGCAGGCTATCCCTTTATGGTCCAGTTGGTCGGATATTACGCTTGGCAGGTTGCTGCGCGCAGCGGGTCGGAGAGCGTGAGTGAAGAGGCAGCTCGCAAGGGTGTCCAGGCGGCTCTTGATAGTTTCAATGCCATGGTGATTGCCCCGGCGCTGCGCAGGGTTTCAGAGCGGCAGTTTCAGTATCTCGCGGCAATGGCTCAATGCGAGGGCGATGAGATTGCCAACGGTGATATCGCCAAAAAGATGGGGCTGCCGGCGAACAAGGTCGGCTCGTATCGTAAACGTCTCATCGATGCGGGGTTGATTGAGCCTGCTGGCTACGGCTGTGTTTCGTTTGCAATTCCGTACATGCGCGATTATCTGTTGGAGACCGTTCGAGCGGACTAATAAAGACTGGAGGCATCGACGCCGCCGCTGGGGTTGCCCCGTATCTTTGTCTAAATCTGTAACATCTGGACGAAGATTCGGCCTGTAACTGTTACAGATTGAGATGATTGGGTGAGACGTCTACTGGCAAATTGGAATCGCTCCAAAATTTCCCCTTGCCCATCCTCGACTGTTTGGTTACTATAGAACGGCTGTTACGGAGAGCTGACCGAGAGGCCGAAGGTGCTCGCCTGCTAAGCGAGTATGCCCCAAAAGGGCATCTGGGGTTCGAATCCCCAGCTCTCCGCCAGTAAGAATTGAAAGAAGGGCTCCGCAAGGGGCCCTTTTTGGTATGGAGAACGTTAGCTGGGGATTCGAACCCTCAAAAAAATGAGGCGCCCCGTTGGACGCCTCATTTGGTTCGATGTGATAACGCTTTGGCCCTACACCTCAGGAGCCTTGGCTACGGTTTCGCTCTCGGCTGTGAGCGGGCGGTTGTCGATGCGGCGGCCCAGGCGGTCGAGCTTCACGAGCAGCCACTCGATGGGATTGGGCCCTGTTCCTTCCTCGTCGGCAACCAGGTCCATGACGGCAATCTTGGTGCCGTCCTGCTTAAGCGTAACGCTGCCCACCTTATCGCCAACATGCACCGTGCCCGAAAGGTCATCGTAGCTAACCTTTTCGGTCACTTCGCCGGCGAGTGAGAACACCGTTGCCTGTGCGGCGGGGTCGGCGAGCGTGGCGTCGATCGTCTTGTCCGTCCAATCTGTCTGGCTAATGCGCGCCATGAGCGGGTTGCCGTTGGCAGTCTTTTCCTGTGTATTGGCGATCGCGACCGTGATCTTGTGGCCGTAGTACCAGTTGGCAAGGGTGGCGGTATCGGTAAAGCGCTGGTCGGTGGTGGTGGAGTTCAAAATAACGGTGTAGATCTCGTCGCCGTCGCGGTTGTAGGCGCTCGTAAAGCAATAGCCCGCGTCGTCGGTGGTGCCGGTCTTGCCGCCAATGTTTCCGTCCTGACCGAGCAAAACGTTGTGCGTGTCCATGGAATGCGAATGGTCTGAGCCATCGGCGCCCGTAATCTCGATCCAGGAGTCCTCGCTCGCCACGACCTCGCGGAACGTGTCGTTTTTCATGGCCTCCTGCATCATCAGCGCTACATCATGTGCGGTCGAGTGCATATCGCCGGCCCACTCGTCAAAATCCAGGCCGTGCGGATTCTCGAAGACCGTACCGGTGCAGCCGAGCTTTTTAGCGCGCTCGTTCATGGCCTTTACAAAGGTGGCCACGGCGTCCTTGGTCTTGGGGTCGATCTTTTTGCCCACGTGCTCGGCAAGCGCGATGGCGGCATCGTTGCCCGAGGGGATCATCAGGCCGCGCAGGGCCTGCTCCACGGTGAGCTCGTCGCCTTCGAGCAGGCCGGCAGTCGAGTTGCCTACGGTGGCGGCAGCGTTGCTCACCGTGACCTTCTCGTCCATCTTGCAGTTTTCGACGGTCAGGATTGCGGTCATGACCTTGGTGATCGAGGCAATCTTGACCTGTTCATCGGCGCCGCGTCCATAATAGACGGTGCCGTCCTTGCTCATAACAAGGGCATTCGTTGCCTCGATATCGGGCAGGTTTTCTGTCGTGATGCCGCGGGCGTCGGCGGTCTTGCCGCAGACGTCGTCGGTCGTGAGCACTTGGGCGCCGGCAACAGCAGGCACGCCGGCAACAAGGGCGATGGCGCAGGCAAAGCCGGCGGCAAGCTGGGCGGAGCGCTTTGCAAAAGAGGTGAGGGACTTCACAGATTTCGCTTTCGACGGGATGGTCTCTTCTGGCACTAGAGTATATCGTTTGCCGGCGACGACGATCGTTGCGTGCGCGCATGGCCCGCATTCGTGCTCGAACGGGCGCAAGGGTGCTTAAGGTCGACTTAATCGCCCGCGCTTGTTGTGTGTGGCGGGCGCCGCCTCGGGCATAATGGAGCGCGAGAGGAGCATACATGAACGAGCGCATACTGGTAGTTGATGACGAGAAGGCCATCGCCGACCTGGTTGGCATCTACCTTACAAAGGAGGGCTTTGACGTCCAGATCGCCTACAGCGGGGCCGATGCGGCCAAGGCAATTCTGGAGCAAGAGTTTGACCTGGCATTGCTCGATGTCATGCTGCCCGATATCGACGGCTTTGAGCTGCTGCGTACCATCCGTGCCAGCCATACCTATCCCGTAATTATGTTGACGGCACGCGATGCCCAGCAGGATAAGATCGAAGGCCTTTCGCTTGGCGCGGACGATTACGTGGTCAAGCCGTTCCGCCCGCTGGAGCTCATCGCGCGCGTTCATGCTCAGTTGCGCCGCTACACCAGCTACGGTAGCCGCGCGCAGGCGACCGAGTCGCCGACCCTCCAGCTCGACGGCCTCGAGATCAACCGTGACGCTCGCTCCGTGACGGTGGACGGTGCGCCGGTGCGCCTCACGCCCATCGAGTATTCCATCTTGCTGTATCTGGCCGAGCATCACGGCAGCGTAGTGCCCGTGGAGGACCTGTTCCGCGCGGTGTGGAACGAGGACTTTATGCCCGGCTCCAACAATACGGTGATGGTGCACATTCGTCACCTGCGCGAAAAGATCGGTGACGACGCTCAGAAGCCGCGTTTTATTAAAAACGTCTGGGGCGTCGGCTATATCATCGAATAACGTTTTTGTTTGCGAGGACATGGACATGACAAAAGACGATAAGCAGGCGTTTGAGGTGCCCGATCGGCTCTTTGAATACGTGAGGGCGGTCGTCGATAATCGCGCGCTTGCGACGGTGCTGCTCTTTTTGCTGAGTCTGCTGCTGATCGGCATTGATAGCATCGCCGGTATCTTAGCGGTGCTACTCATCGGCTTCTTGCTGATCGATCGCTTTGAAATCGTGCGTCGTTGCGTGGTGATCGGCGGTGCCGCGTGGGTCATGACGCTGGCGATCGGCGCCATGGCGCTCGGTGGCATCGAGGGACCGGTGCTGTTCGATGCCGGCTTTGTATTCAACATGCTTGGCTTTGTCTTGGCGCTCGCCGTGTGCGTCCTGTTCTTTTGCGGCCGCGCTCTGTACTACCAGGGCTATGAGCAGGGTGAGCAGCGTTCCGACCGCGTGCTTGCCGCCCGTATTCAGGACCGTCTGATCGATCATCCCGACGCGTGGGACAACATCGACGGCGACTTCCTGGAGGTCGAGGGTGTGCTCAACCGTGTGCGCGATCGCGAGCGCAAAGTCCAGCAGGCCCTGCGTGACGAGTCACATCGCAAGGACGATTTGGTCACATACTTGGCGCATGACCTGCGCACGCCGCTCGCCAGCGTGGTGGGCTACCTCTCGCTGTTGCAGGAGGCGCCCGACCTGCCGGTTGAGCAGCGCGCGCACTTTACAGGCGTGGCGCTCGACAAGGCGCACCGACTCGACGCGCTTATTGAGGAGTTCTTTGATATCACGCGCTTCGACTTCCACGATATTGTGCTCACGCGCGGCTACGTCGACCTGGGATTGCTGCTGGCGCAGGTGGCCGATGAGTTCTATCCCATTCTCAACGAGCAGCACAAAGATGTCCAAGTTGATGTGCGTGAGGACCTGACGGTGCTCGTGGATGGCAACAAGATGGCTCGCGTGTTCAACAACATCATGAAAAACGCTATCGCCTATAGCTACGAAGGATCGACCATCACGATTGAGGCCAGACGCCGGGACGGCGGTGGCGTGCGCGTGCGCTTTATCAATCAGGGCGATCCCATCCCTGAGGCAAAGCTCAAGGTGATCTTTGAGAAGTTCTATCGCCTGGATGCGGCGCGTGCGACCAATCGCGGCGGCGCTGGACTGGGGCTTGCCATCGCCAAGGAGATCGTATGCGCGCACGGCGGTACCGTTGCATGTGAATCGACGCCCGAACACACGATATTCACCATCGAGCTGCCCGCCGCATAGCCAGTGTGCCCTTACAAACACTTGACAATGCGCTCACGTGCATATGAGCCGCGATTCCTACTATCGATACTGCTGAATTGATATCGATGTGGAGGTATGCGGTATGACGGCTGCTGCGGCTGTGGAGCCCACGGAGCTTGAAGAACTCATGAAAGCGCAGGCCGAGGCCGCGCACGAGCGCGAGGTTGGGGATGCGACTCGCCCCACGGCAGAGGATCTTGCCGCCTCGCCGACGCGAATCGATGTTGAGGGCCTCGACCTGTTCTATGGCGACCACCATGCGCTCAAGGACGTGAATATCAAGATCCGCGACAAGCAGATTACCTCGTTCATCGGGCCTTCGGGCTGCGGAAAGTCCACGTTGCTGCGCTGCTTTAACCGCATGAACGACGGCATCAAGGACTGCCGCATCGAGGGCAAGATTGCGCTCGATGGTCAAGATATCCTGGGCGATTACGACATCTGCCGCTTGCGCCAGCGCGTGGGCATGGTGTTCCAGCGCCCCAACCCGTTTCCCATGAGCATCTACGACAACGTCGCCTACGGTCCTCGCGGCATGGGAGTGCGCGACCGCGTCGTGCTCGACGAGCTGGTCGAGGATTCCCTTCGTCGCGCTGCGCTATGGGATGAGGTCAAGGACAAGCTCAAAGAGTCGGGTCTGGGTCTTTCGGGCGGCCAGCAGCAGCGTCTGTGCATCGCCCGCGCACTTGCCGTGCAGCCCGACATTCTGCTGATGGACGAGCCGACCTCGGCACTCGACCCTGTGTCGACGCTGGTGGTGGAGCAGCTGGCCTGCGAGCTCAAAGAGACCTGCACGCTCGTGGTCGTTACGCACAATATGCAGCAGGCGGCGCGTATCTCCGATTCGGTCGCATTCTTTTTGCTGGGTGAGCTGGTGGAGCACGCGCCCACCGCGCAACTCTTCAAGAATCCGACCGATCCGCGCACGGCGGATTATTTGACGGGGCGTTTTGGCTGATACCATCTAGTAAAGGTACCTTTAGGGTTAAGATGCGGTCATGCCGGCCGCAAAGGGGTTCAACATGATCTATTACGTCGAGGACGATGACAACATCAGGGATTTGACGGTCTATGCGCTGCGCAAGCAGGGGATTGAGGCCGAAGGCTTTTCGTGCGACGGTGAGTTTAAGGCTGCCGTGGCGCGACGGGTACCCGATGCCGTCCTGCTCGACATCATGCTGCCCGATACCGATGGCTTGGCGATTATGCGTCGACTGCGTGCCGATCGCCTGACGGCGACGGTGCCCATCATGATGCTTACCGCCAAGGATACCGAGCTCGACAAGGTGATGGCGCTCGATGGCGGTGCCGACGATTACCTGACTAAGCCGTTTTCGCTCATGGAGCTCGCCAGCCGCTGCCGCGCACTGCTGCGTCGCGGCGGCATGGTCAAACAGGCAAGCGATGTGCTCAGCGTGGGCGACATTGTGCTCTCGCCCAGCCATCGTGAGGTGACTGTTGCCGGCGAGTCGCTTAAGCTCACCCTGCGCGAGTTCGACCTGCTCGAGTACCTCATGCGCAAGCCCGGCGTGGTCTTTACCCGCGAGTCGTTGCTGCAGAGCGTGTGGGGCTGGGACTTCGACGGCGGTTCGCGCACCGTTGACGTGCACGTGCAGACGCTTCGCCAAAAACTGGGCGAGCATGCCAGCGCCATCGAGACCGTGCGCGGCGTGGGCTACCGCTTGGCCGAGCCTTCTGCCGGTGATGGTGCCGAAGGTGACGACACCGCGGCCACCGCATCGGAGGAGTAACCCGTGGTCTTCGCCCCCCAGGGAAAACATACGCTGTCGCACCGCGTTTTTGTGACGATCTTTGTCTGCGCCATGGCGGTTATCGTGGCGTTTACGGTGCTGGGTGCGTTCTTTGTGCAAAACACCTTGGCGGATGCCACGAGTGCCAATCTGGCGCAAGAAACCGAGCTCATTGCTGCCGCCCTCGACGAGCAGCAGGAGCCCATCCCGTTCTTGCGTAGCCTCGATCGAGAGGACTTGCGCATCACGCTGATTAACAAGGATGGATCGGTTGCCTACGACAACGAGGCGTCGCCTTCCACACTGCCCAACCATGGCGATCGCCCCGAGGTCATCGAGGCCTTTGAGAGTGGTTCGGGTTCCGCGGAGCGCGCAAGCTCTACGCTCGACGAGATTATGCTGTATCGCGCCGTCGCCCTTGATAACGGCCAGGTTGTCCGCTTGGCGCAGGCCCAGCCTGGCGTTGCGGCGATTTTGCTGTCGATGGTGGCGCCGATGCTGCTTATCGCAGCAGCGGGTGCGGTACTCTCGTTTTTTATGGCGCGCCGCGAGTCCCGTGCCATCATCGCGCCGTTGCAAGAGGTGGATTTGGACCACCCACGCCGTAGCTATGAGCACGCCTATGCCGAGATGGTCCCCATGCTTGAGCGTATCGAGTCGCAGCGCCAGGAACTCAAGCGCCAAATGGCGGTGCTAGCGGACAACGACCGTATGCGCCGCGAGTTCACGGCGAATTTCACCCATGAGCTCAAGACGCCGCTTACGGCGATTTCGGGCTATGCCGAGCTCATCGCAAACGGCATGGTCGAGGGCGAGGGCGACCTGCGCAACTTTGGCGGTCGCATCTATCGTGAGGCGGGCCGCTTGGCAGCGCTTGTCAACGATATCCTTACGCTGTCTAACTTGGACGAGGCCGAGCGTGCAGCTGAGGGCGAGGCGGTGCCCATTGGGTCCACGGAGCCTATTGAGCTCTCGCGTGCCATCTACGCGGTCGAGCAGCGTCTTGAACAGGTCGCCCGTCAGGCGAATGTGACGATAAGTCATGAGACCAAGCCTGTGGTCATCGAGGGCGTGTCGCGCTTGATTGACGAGCTCATCTATAATCTGGCAAGCAACGCCATCCGCTACAATCGACCCGGCGGTACGGTTACGCTGCAGTGCGGCACCAACGACGAAGGCCATCCGTTCCTTGCGGTCGCCGACACGGGAATCGGTATCGCGCCTGAAGAACAGGGCAAGGTATTTGAGCGGTTCTATCGCGTGGACAAGAGTAGGTCCAAGGCACGCGGCGGAACCGGTCTGGGGCTTGCCATTGTCAAGCATGCGGCTCTGTATCATCACGCCACGCTCGATCTGTCGAGCGAGTTGGGCGTGGGAACCACCATTACGGTGACGTTTCCCATACAGCAGGACGAGCCATTCGCATAGCGATACAACATAGATATTGATGTAGACGCCGCATTTGACTTTCGGGTGCGGCGTTGTTGTGCAATTTTACGATTGCTTCCGACATTTTTACAGGAGAGCCTGTTTCTTATGTATAGAGTTTGGTCTCGGTAAAAAGATGCGATAACATACGGACAGTTTTGTCAATCCGAACTGGGGAAATGAAAGGCAAGCTGCATGACCCTTCTCGAACTGTTCCAGCTGCTGAAGAAGCACCTTAAGCTGGTCATCACCCTTCCGGTGGTCTGCGCGATCGCCATGGGCATCGTGTCCTTCGTTGCGATGGACAACACCTACACCGCGACGACGAGCATGTACATTCTCGCCAAAACCGACGATAGCGGTCAGATGAGCTACAACGATCTCTCGGCGAGCCAGATGCTTTCCAACGATATCGCCACGCTGCTGGATAGCGATAGCGTTAAGAGCGGTGCTGCCAATGAGCTGGGCCTTGCTGACCTGGATGACTACAAGGTGTCTGTTTCCTCCGAGACCACCACGCGTGTCATTACGCTTTCGGTTACCGGCACCGATGCCAAGGAGACGGCTAAGGTCGCAAAGGCCATGGCCGGCTCGGTGAGTACGGTCGCTCAGAACGTCGGCGCTGCCCAGAGCATCAACGTTATCGACGAGGCTAAGACTCCCGAAGTCCCCAGCGGCCCCAAGCGTATGCTGTACGTTGCTGTCGCGTTCCTCGCGGGCATCTTTATCGCAGTTGCCTATGTCGTTTTGGCAGACATGCTCAACACCCGCATCCGCGGTGCCGAAGAGGCAGAAGAGCTCCTGGGCATTCCCGTTGTTGGCCGAATTCCGGCTATGAAAGGTGGTAAATAGGCATGGCTAAGGCAAAGAACACCGATAAGCTCGTTGTACAGAATGCCGCCAAGACCCTTCTGGCCAACATCCGCTTTGCGAGCGTGGACGACCCCATTCGCACCATCACCGTTACGTCCTCGATTCCCAACGAGGGCAAGTCTACGGTTTCCATCAACCTTGCCCAGGCTATCGCCACCAGCGGCAAGAGCGTCCTGCTGGTCGAGGCTGATATGCGTCGCAGGTCCCTTGCCGATATGCTCGGCGTCCGCTCCCGCGGCGGACTCTATGCAGTCCTTTCCGAGCAGGTTTCTATTGACCAGGCGATTGTCGAGACGGGTCAGAAGAACTTCTACTTCCTCGATGCCGAGCCGCATATTCCCAATCCTGCCGACATCATCGTCTCTCACCGCTTTGCCAAGCTGGTAAAGGCACTGTCCGCCAAGTTCCAGTACGTCATCTTTGATGCTCCCCCGGTCGGCACCTTCATCGATGCTGCCGAGATCGCAAGTCTGACCGACGGTGCGCTTTTTGTCGTGCGTGAGGACTTCACCAAGCGCGAGGAGGCGCTCAACGCCATCGGTCAGCTTAAGAAGTCCGAGAAGGTCAAGCTCATCGGTACCGTTATGAACTACTGCGAGACCGAGACCAGCGAGTACTACTACTCCTACTACACCAAGGACGGTAAGAAGGTGAAGAAGGGCTCCGACGATCAGGGGACTTCCAAAAAGGGCATCTTCACCAACCGAGCAAACGTTTAGTTGATTAAGGCTGACCTATGCGTGACATTCATTGCCATATCTTGCCGGGTGTAGACGACGGCGCCGCCGATCTCGATGAGAGCTTGGCGATGCTCGAGGCTGCCAAGCGGGCCGGTGTAACCAGAATCGTTTGCACTCCTCACTGCCGTGATCCCTATTTTGATTACGACAAGATGTGGGATGCCTTTGAGCTGCTGCGTGATAACGCTGACGGTTTTCCGCTCCAGATGGGCTTCGAGGTCAACCATCGAAAGCTCGTTGAGCTTGGTATCGATGCCGCGGAGCACTTGCATTTCGATGGGACCAACGAGTTTCTGCTCGAGCTTTCGACGCATGCCGATGCGTATGCGTTTAGAGAGTACGAGAACACGATTTACGATTTGCAGTGCCGTGGCTACCAGGTGATCATCGCTCATCCTGAGCGCTATCGTGCGGTTCAAAAGGATGTAAGCGTGGCGGAGCGTCTGGTCGATATGGGCTGCAAGCTGCAGGCTTCGGCGGACTTTATTGCCGGCGGTCGCTTTGGTCGCGAGAAAAAGCCGGCACAGCGCCTGTTCGATCAGAACCTGTACAGTTTCATCGCGAGCGATGCCCATAACGTGGGTCATTACGATTGCCTGGCGAAGGCTCGCGCGAAGTTTAGCGTGCGCGGAGCCCATTTTCGCTAAAATCTGTCCCTAACGTTCGCATTGAATGAAGGGGCAGCCATGGATATCCAACTTAAGACGGGATGCTTTGATGACGCGGCGTTGGTGCGCCGCGTCGTTTTTATGGACGAGCAGGGCTACGAGAATGAGTTCGACGCTATCGACGAGGATCAGAGCTGCATTCATGTGACGCTCTATGTAGACGGCGAGCTTACCGGTTGCTCGCGCGTGTTTCCCGAAGAGCTTGAGCGCGCGGCAGATTCAGAGGCTCCGGTTTCGCCGTCGTGCGATTTGGACGAAGGCGTCGCAGCGGGGGAGACCTATATTATGGGGCGCGTGGCTGTGCTGCCGAGTATGCGCCGTCGCGGTCTGGCGAGTGCGATCGTCGATGCCAGTGCTTTGTGTGCACGCGATGCCGGCGCAAAGCTTATTAAGCTGCATGCGCAGGAATACGTGCTGCTGCTCTATGCAAAGGCGGGCTACACGCAAATTGCCCCGGTAGATTACGAAGACGAGGGCCAACCCCATGTCTGGATGGCCAAGCGCGTAGATGGCAGATAGGGACGTTCCTTTTAATATGAGCAGGACATTGTCAAGAGGCAAAATCGGGCCTGGCCCCAACGATATGGGGTCAGGCCCT
>UQIV01000015.1 GCA_900541205.1 uncultured Collinsella sp.
GGAGCTAGTTCCGCGTTGCGCTAGCTGCGGAAACGCGGGGTCCGTTCAGGCTGTTGCGTTGAGATTGAAAATCAACCTAGTTTTGTAGCGAATTCTCAATTCTCTTGACATTTACTCAGATTTGCCTTCGTTTATTCGTTATCTAATTTTTGTTTCTGCTGGTAATTTAGTTGCCTAATATTTTTTAATGGCATTAGATTTATTTGCACAACATTTTGCTCAAGAGCATGCGTCCTGTGAACGGTCGAAAATCGACCGTGAACGGTAAATCATTAACCGGGAGGAATAGACTACCAAATTGATGGGAATATCTTTAACACATCGGTGGTTAGAAGCATGATGTTCAGACAACGTTATTTGATTTTTCGCGCAGATTTTAGGTATCAATTCACCCAAATCGCCAGAGGCCACCGCAAAGGAGCCTGCTCCCTTTGTGGTAGTTCTCCCCCCCGGCGCTACAGCAGATGTTCCTCGATAAAGATCGCGATGCCGTCTTTGTCGTTACTCGCGGTTACAAAGTCGGCGGCGGAGCGGGTGGCATCGCTGCCATTTGCCATGGCCACGCCCACGCCGGCGTCGGCCACCATGCAGGTGTCGTTGTCCGCATCGCCAAACACGCAGATGTCCTGGAGCTCCATGTCGTTGAGCTCCGCCACGCGCACAAGGCCGCGCGTCTTGGACACGCGCGGATCCATGAACTCGTAGAGCCGCTGCGTGGTTTGCAGAGCCGCCGCCTTAACAGTGTCATCGGCAAACGTCGACGCCCGCTCAATCACCTGCGGCATCACCTCGGGCGCCATGGTAAACATCACCTTGGGCTGCGGCTCGCGCAAAAACTCGGCAAAATCGACCACCTGGTAGGGCACGCCGTCGACGCGCGACAGGTGCTCGACGCACGCGTTGCTCTCGGGCACGTAGAACACGCCGTCTCGGGGGCAGACGGGCGTTGCCGGAAGGTCCGCCATGTGCTTGCAGATGCGCGCGATGGTCTCGCCCGGCAGCGGATAGCTCAGCTCGTTGATGTCGTGCGTGCGGTCAATGACCTCGGCGCCACCGCAGCCCACGAGCACGTCCACCAGGCTTTCGATGCCCCAGAGCTCGTACATGGCCTCGGTCGCATGGGCGTCGCGCCCGGTGCACAGGCCAAAGAGCACGCCGCGCTCGCGCAGGGCGCGGATCGCCGCCACGGTGCGCGGGGACACCGTGTGCTGGCTCGTGAGCAGCGTGCCGTCGATATCGCAGAACACGGCTTTGATGTGGCTGAAGGTGGTGTCCATGGGGACCTTTCTGGGTTGTGCGGCGGTGTGGGGTGTATTCGTGAACGGCGTACATGGTATACCAAGGCGCAGCCGCGGTCTGCCAAAGCAAAAACCACCACAAAGGTGCCTAGCCCCTTTGTGGTGGCCGGACTCGCAGGATAACCTGGCCCGGGGCGCAAACCATCACAACATTCGACGTTATTCGGCAAAATCGCGATTTTCGCTGAATGTTGTGATGGTTTTTACTGCTTTGCGGCACGATCCAAGTGCCGGCGGCCAAACAACAGCAACGCCGCGGGAACTGCCGTCACGACCATACCCGCCCCTATGAGCGTCTGCTGCACGCCAAACGTCGCCGCCAGCCAGGGGGCAATCGCCAGCGGGGCCACGCCGGCAAACATATTGCCAAAGCCCATGACCGAGTTCACGCGACCGAGCTGCTCGAGCGGGGCCGTCGTTTGCACAATCGTGTTGTGGAGCGGGTTGACGACGCCCCAGGCCACACCCAGGGCAATCTGGCCGACGAGGGCCACGCCCACGTACGGCGTCCCCACGTAGAGCAGGCTTCCCAGACCCACGGACATGAGCGCCACAAGCAGCGTCTTAAGGTTGACCAGGTGCGGCGGCAAGCGGAGCGCGAGCACGGCACCCAGCACCGCGCCCACACCGCTGGCCGACGAGAGCCAGCCCATCCATTCGACACCGACGTACAGGACATCGCGGTATAAGAACGACTCCAGCGGATCGAAGGCACCGTAACCAAAGTTCGAGAGGAAGATGATGCAGAACAGTAACGCGAGGACGCTGTTGGTGAAGACCGTCTTGATGCTGGTCGCGAAGGTGACGCGGGAAGATGTGTTGGGGTCGGGGCTTTGGCTGGCCTTATCCGACGCGATGTCGCCGATTGCGGGTTTGCCTTCGTGTGTGGCGGCCTGACCTGCACTTTGCCTAAAGCCCCAACCAGCGACGAGCGCCAGCACTGTAAAGAGCATCATGAGCACGAACACCGCGCGCGACGACGCAGCCGCCGCGACAAAGCCGCCCAGCGTGGGGCCGACGATAATGCTCACGTTGGAGAACATGGCGATAGCGGAGTTGATGTCTTTGAGCTCGACGGGATCATCGGTGAGATATGCCGGATAGGACGTGGCGACGGGCTGGGCGAATCCCATCGCAAAGCCCAGGAGCACCGCGCCGAGCAGGACGATGCCGGTCGCGCTGCCAAAAACGAGGATCGCCGCGCCGGTTGCCAGCGTGCCCACGGTGCTCAGCAAGAAATGACGGCGCGGGCCCCAAGCGTCAAGCGCCGCGCCACCCGCAAAGGACCCCAGAATCACGAAGACGTTCATAAAGAGGACTGCCAGCGATGTCGCGACGACCGAAGCGTCGTCCGCATAGGTGAGCGTTCCGATGACGCCGATAAAGTAGCTGGTCTGAAAACCGGTGTAGATGAGAAAGCGCATCGCCACCAGGCGCTTGGCCTGCACGGACAGCGATGATTGAGGCTTTGAGAGAAGAGATGCGAGCATGGAGACTCCTTGTTTCATACGAATACGGACGGCGGGCATTCGCCACCGTCTGTCAAATCAATCTATCCGCATGAAACACTAAGGACGCATCAAGCCCCTTCTCTCCGTTTTCGCCCGTCATGAACTAGTTGGTAGATTGTAAGGCATGTCCCATACATCTACCAAAGCAAAAACCACCACAAAGATGCCTGTCCCCTTTGTGGTGGAAATGACGTTTGCTCAGATAAAACAGCCAAAACAAACCTGTCCCTTTTTGGCATGTTATGGCAACGCAGCGAGCCGGTTCCAAGTGCCCCAGGTCGCCCCGAAAGAGGAGCGACGCGTACTTTGGTACGCGAGCGACGGCTTGAGGGGCGAGATGGGGTGCTTGGGGCCGGCGCAGCGTCAAGCCTGAAGGTGGTCTTGGATAAGATCGCAGATGGCTCGGGCGTCGTTGATGTTGATGGCTCGGGTCGCAAAGCCGGCGTCGAATGCCTGACGCGCCAGGGCCTCGTTGCAGGCAAGAGCCAGCGTGTGACCGTCGACCAGGTCGAGCGAGCTCTTGCCGCGCAGACGGTCGACACCGGAGCGCGCGACCACGATGTTGTCGAAGCCCTCGGTCTTGTAGCCCTCGATAATCACCACGTCGACATCGTTGTAGCGCGACAGCAGCTCGCGCGCGGGCATCTCGTCCTCCTCGCGCGTGTCGGCGTACTCCGCCCAACGCGTGGCACAGATGAGGCCCACGTGCTTGGATCCGGCCTGGTGGTGGCGCCAGGTGTCCTTAGCGGGCACATCGATATCAAAGCCGTGGTGCCCATGATGCTTGAGCGAACCCACGCGCAGGCCGCGGCGGGTGAGCTCGGCGATAACCTTCTCGACGAGCGTGGTCTTGCCCGAGTTTTGGTAGCCGATAAACGCGATCGCGGGGACGGCCGGAGTGGGAGCTGCGGACGCGACAGCGACGGGTGCGTTCGCGGGCGCGTTGCCGTCTGCGGCAGCAGCCTCAACAGCAGCAACCTGACGCTCTGCGCGATCCCACACGCCCGAGCGGCCGCCCTCCTTGTGCAGCAGGCGAACGTCGACGATCTCCATACCGCGATCGACCGCCTTGCACATGTCGTAGATGGTCAAGCATGCGGCACTCGCCCCAGTCAGGGCCTCCATCTCAATACCCGTCTTGCCCGTCACGCCGGCCGTAACCAGTACGTGAAAGCCAACCTGCCCGTCCGCGCGCGCCGGCGCCCAGCCCTCGGGCACGTCCTCGGCCGGCATCCCCGCCGGAGCGATGGGCGCAATGTCGCACTTGCTCTTGGTAATGAGCAACGGATGGCACATGGGGATGATATCGCTCGTGCGCTTGATGGCCATAATGCCCGCCACGCGCGCGCAGGCAAGCACGTCGCCCTTTTTGGCACGATCCTGCAGCACCATGGCCTGTGTCTCGGGGTGCATGAGGATGGTGCCCTCGGCGATAGCGATGCGATGGGTCTCGGCCTTGTCGGACACATCGACCATGCGCACCTCGCCCTTGGCGTCCACGTGCGTCAACTCGTCGCGACGGGCGTCGCGGGCGGGCTCGGTGGCAGCGCTGGCAGTCGGCTGCGTGGACGCGTCGGCGTCGCTGTCAGTAGCCGTGACTTTGTGGGCAGACATCGCGGCCCTGCGAGCGGCCTTGGTGGCATCGGCGTACCTGCTCTTGGCCATATGATCATCCTCCGATTTGGGACATAAATCGTTGCGTGCCCTCAATTATCGCGTGTTCCTGCGGTTTGTGGGCCACGGCATCGCGCCAAATCGAAAGTACCTGCATATCATCACCACGGCGCAGCGCCTCACGCACCGAATACTCGGCATCGCTGAACAGGCACGGACGCACGTTGCCATCGGCCGTCAGGCGCAAACGGTTGCAATTCGCACAAAAATGGTTGGACATGGCACTGATGAAGCCGACCGTTCCCGCCGCACCCGGAAAGTGCCAATAGCGCGCAGGTCCCGCGCCGGCAGGAGCGTCGTTGATGTCGAGCGGCTCGAGCTCGCCCAGTCCCGCCGCGGCGGCCCCGGCATTGATGCGCGCCCGCAACTCGTCGCTCGGAACGGTATCGCTTGCGTCCCACAGCTCGGGATTGAGCGCGGGCGCATGCGGGTCCACAGCGCAATGCGAGCTCGTGCGCTCGTCGCCGATGGGCATGTATTCGATAAAGCGCAGGTGGATGGGTCGGTCGACGGTCAGTCGTGCGAGGGCCGCCACATCCTGGTTGAGCCGGCGCACTACAACGCAGTTGACCTTAACGGGCTCAAAGCCCCAAGCCAGCGCCGCGTCGATGCCCGCCATGGTCTGCTCGAGTCGGCCCAGACGCGTGATCTTTCCAAAGAGCGTAGGGTCGAGCGTGTCGAGCGAGATGTTGACGCGGTTAAGACCGGCATCTTTGAGCTGCGGCGCCAGCTTGGGCAGCAGGGCGCCGTTGGTGGTAAGCGAGATGTCCTCGATCTGCGGAATCGCGCGGATGTCACGAATGAGCGGAATGATACGGCGGCTGACCAGCGGCTCGCCACCCGTCAGGCGCACGCGGCGAATGCCCTCCCCCGCCACCAGGCGCACAAAGCGGGCGATTTCCTCGGCGCTGAGCAGCTCGTCGTGCGCGCGGGGCGCCACGCCATCGGCCGGCATGCAGTAAATGCAGCGGAAATTGCACTTGTCGGTAACGGCAATGCGCAGGTAGTTGATATCGCGGCCAAAGCCGTCATGTTGCACGTGCCCGTCCATGCAGCCCTCCCCTCACGCGGCGTTTTATTCTTCGGAAAACATAATACCCCACGAGAGAATCATGCCGACACCCGTACGACAGGACAGGTCGCTTCGAGCAAGACCGGCTTCCCAAGCCCATCCTCAGCACGCAAACCATCACAACATTCGATGCTTTTCCCGATTTTGGCGAAAAACGTCGAATGTTGTGATGGTTTACCTGCCCACAGCACCCCGTAGAAGGGCCAAAGCGTCCCTAAAGGCCGCCGTCCCAGTGCCGAATCACGAATTCTCGCAGGTCATTCTGACGTTTCTGGAATGTCTCGCTTCGGTCGCACTTGAGGCCCATAGCGAGCGCGATGGCGTTCATCGCCCGGTGCAATTGCAGCTGGTGGGCAAACTGAGTCCCGGTGAGGACGATCATCCTAAAGCCCAGCGCGCTCAGCACGGTCATACGCTCCGCATCCGACGCGCTGCGCTGTTTATCAAGATGGTCCGAGCCGTTGTATTCAATCCCCGTACCGCTTGCAGGCGCATATACGTCAATCTCGAAATACCCGGACTTAGCGAGATATTTGAACTCGTTGGGAACATCGACCCGATGGTTGAGCTCGATCTTGGCGTATCCCAGCCCGCCCTGAGAACGTTTCGCTGCGACCATGATTGCGGTGGCCGTCTCCATGGGCGACCGCGCGCCGTCGTGCACGCGCTTGAGCACGGCGGCCGCGCGTATAGCCCCCTGACGAGATCGATTCTCACTGCAATAAGCAATCAAGTCGGCAACGGTATACCTCTGCCCCATCTCGATATAATCGCCTGTCGACAGATGATTCAAATGGTATCGGGCGCAGATTTCATACCCATATTCCAGCTGCTCGGGCTCGCTCATCCACGAACCCGCCTGGACAAAGCACATGGCCTCATCAACCACCAGAAGGCCCTCCGCCACCTCGATAAGATGGCCTGGAGGTATCGGCGCCCCAAACACGTGGCACCTAAATCCAGCCGGCGTCGAGCGCTCAAAATCGAAGTTGACAAGCGTGTCGACATGATCGAGCTCTTCTCGTGGAATACCAAGCGAGACCAGATAGTCGGCAACGATCCCAACCGCCGCTGAAGCCCTCAGCCCCTTGGCATCGAGCCCCAATTTGGGCAGGCTCGCGGTCGGCTCCGCCTCGTTAGCAAGCGAGTCCTCATCGTATAGGCTGCTTGCTCGCGAGAGCAGCTCGGACGGGCGCGCCACGTTGTGGTACAGCCAGGCAGTCTTATGGGACAGGACGATCGGCAGGTCCATGAGCCCTCCAATGGAGTCGGATAACCAACCTTATTCCCCTGCCCACGAGTCCGCACACCTTCGTGCGCAAGAAAGCGATTCCACCCGGTCAAGGGGCAGAAAAACCATCACAACATTCGATGCTTTTCCCGTTTTTGGCAAAAAACGTCGAATGTTGTGATGGTTTGAGGCGAGGTGAGGGGCACGGAGGGGTCAAAGCATCGCGCTCGAACGGGTTAATCCAACTCTTTTAAGCCATGCGCCAGCTGCCAGTACTCGCCGTGCTGGGCGAGCAACTCTTCGTGCGTGCCGCGCTCGATGATGCGGCCGTGTTCGAGGACCATGATGGCGTCGGCATCGCGGACGGTGGACAGGCGGTGCGCGATCATAAAGGTGGTGCGTCCGCGCATGATGCGATCCATACCGCGCTCGATGAGCTTTTCGGTACGCGTGTCGATGGAGCTCGTGGCCTCGTCCAGGATGAGCACCGGCGGGTCGGCGACGGCCACGCGCGCAATGGCAAGCAGCTGGCGCTGGCCCTGCGACAGGTTGGCGCCATCGGCCGTGACCGGCGTGTCGTAGCCCCGCGGCAGGCGGCGGATAAACGAATCCGCGCAGGCGGCCTCGGCAGCGGCGCGCACCTCTTCGTCGGTCGCGTCGAGCTTGCCAAAGCGGATGTTCTGCGCAATGGTGCCGCTAAACAGGTGCGTGTCCTGCAGCACAATGCCGAGCGACCCGCGCAAGCTGGCCTTGGCAATGTGCTTGACGTCGATGCCGTCGTACGTGATCTCGCCGTCATCGACCTCGTAGAAGCGGTTGATGAGGTTGGTGATGGTCGTCTTTCCGGCGCCCGTCGAGCCCACAAAGGCGATCTTTTGCCCCGGTTTGGCGAACAGGTTGAGGTCCGTGAGCACGCGGGTGCCTGGCACGTAAGAAAAGTCCACGACATGGAAGCGCACGTCGCCGGCAAGCGGGACCAAGCCGCACGTGAGCTCGGTGCCGTCGGCAGCCACCGCGCGGCCCAACTCATCAACGGCTGCCACGTCATGCAAATGCCCGTACGCGCCCACGCCCTGGCCCTCGGGAATCTTCCACGCCCACGCGGCGTCGCCCGTCTGCACCAGCTCCACGCAGCCCTCGTCCACCTCGGGTTTAAGGTCCATAGCCGCAAACAGGCGCTCGGCACCGGCCAACGCGTTGAGCAAGAAGTTGCCAAGCTGCGTAAACTGGTTGATGGGCATGGCGGCTTGGCGCACAAAGACCAGGTAGCTTGCAAGCGCGCCCACGTCGGCGAGTCCCTTGATGCAGAGCATGCCGCCCGCCACGGCGACGATGGCATAGTTGACGTAGCCGATCACGACGGTCATGGGCACCATGGAGTTGGCATAGCTCACGGCGGCGGTGCCGGTGCGGCGAAGCTCGTCGTTGCGGCAGGTGAAGCCGGCGACATTCGCTGCCTCGCGGTTAAAGACCTTGATGACCTTTTGGCCCGAGACCATCTCTTCGATATATCCGTCCAGATCGCCAAGCGATGCCTGCTGGGCGGCAAAGAAGCGCTTAGAGCGCGCGCCCGAGTAGCGCGCGTACAGCACAATGGCCGCATCGCACACGAGCGTGATAATCGTGAGCTGCCAGTTAAGGATGATGAGCATGGCCGTAGTGCCCACAACCTGAATGGCGGCCTGAATCACGTTGGCAAAGCTGTTGTTGAGCGCCTCGGAGACGGTGTCGACATCGTTGGTGAAAAAGCTCATGATGTCGCCCGAGCGCGTGCTGTCAAAATAACTGAGCGGCAGCGTCTGGATGTGCGCGAACAGATCGCGGCGAATATCGGACACCACGCGTTGGGCCGCGCGCACCATAATCTGCGAGTAGCCCAGGGCCGAGAGCACGCCCGCGGCGTAGATGATCGCCGTCAGGATGACCTGCTTGGCGAGCAGTTCCTCCCCGCCCGTAGCCAAACCGTTAACGATGGGGCGCACCATGTAGGTGCCGGCGAGGCTCGCGATGGCGGCGACGGAGGCGAGCACGCCCACCGCGAGCAACGAGAACTTGGCATGCCCCATGTAGGAGAGCAAGCGGCGCACAGTGCGCTTGAGGTCGGCCGGGCGTGCTTGGGCTGCAGTCTTAGGCATGGCGCTCACCCCCTTCCAAGGGCGATCCTCCGGGGACGGAGGAAAACGGATCATTCGCGCAACCATCGTCGCTGCCGTCGCCGGCGTCCGCGTTCCCCGCAAACTCCATCTGCGAGGCGTAAATCTCCTGGTAGATGTTGTCGCCCGCCAGCAGTTCCTCGTGCGTGCCCACGCCGTGGACACGACCGTCGTCCAGCACCACAATGCGATCAGCATCCATAACGCTCGCGATGCGCTGGGCGATGATAAGCACGGTCGTATCGGGGATCTGAGCGATGTGCTCGCGAATCTTTGCGTCGGTCGCCATATCGACCGCGCTGGTGGAGTCATCAAAAATGAGCACGCGCGGATGCTTGAGCAGCGTGCGCGCGATGCACAGGCGTTGCTTCTGGCCACCCGAAACACCAGCGCCGCCTTGGCCCAACTCGCCGTCCAGCCCGCCGATGCGATCGAGGAACTCGTCCACGCACGCCGCGCGGCAAGCCGCGAGGAGTTCATCGTCCGACGCCTGCGGATTGCCCCACTGTAGGTTCTCGCGCACGGTACCCGTAAACAGCACATTCTTTTGCAGCACAATGCCCACAGCGTCGCGCAAGGCGGCGAGGTCGTAGTCGCGCACGTCGCGTCCGCCCACAAGCACGGCGCCTTCGGTGGCGTCGTACAGGCGCGCAATCAGCTGCACAAGCGAGCTCTTGCCCGAGCCCGTGCCGCCGAGGATGCCCACCGTCGAGCCGCTCTCGATGCGAAGGTCGATATGCTCGAGCACATCCTCGGCTGCATCCGCGCGGTATTTAAAGGAAACGTCGCGGAACTCGATACTGCCGTCCGCTGGCGCCGCAGTCGCGAGGTCTCCCGCAGGGTTGGCGATAAAGGGCTCCTCATCGAGCACCTCGGCGATACGGCCCACACTCGTAAGAGCGCGCGTGAGCAGCAAAAACACGTTGGAAATCATCATGAGCGAATTCATGATCAGCAGCACGTAGCTCATAAAGCCCGTGAGCGAGCCCACGCCCAGCTTGCCGGCGAGAATCATGCGGCCGCCAATCCACAGGATGGAGAGCGCAGCCACGTACATCGACAGCTGAAACACCGGCAGGTTGAGCACCGCGCTGCCAAAGGTCTTTGTCGCAGTGCGCGCGAGCTCGGTATTGACGGTGTCGAACTTGGCCTCCTCGTGCTCGGCACGCACATACGCCTTGACGGCACGCACGGCGGTGAGGTCTTCCTGTACCACGCCGTTGAGGTGGTCCATCGAGGTCTGGAGTTGGCGGTAGAGCGGACTGACGCGATAGGTGATGACGCCCAGTACGATTGCCAGCACGGGCAAGATGATCGCAAAGACGGTGGCGAGCGGGCGCGACAGCATCAGCGCGTAGATAAGGCCGACGATAAGCGTCACCGGGCCGCGCACCATAGGGCGAAAGCCGTTGCCCACAGCATTTTGGATAACGGTGATGTCCGTGGTCATGCGGGTGACGAGCGAGCTGGCGTCGTAGTTGTCCAGGTTGCCAAAGGCGAGCGTTTGAATCTTTTTGTACTCGGCCTCGCGCAGGTTAGCGCCTAGGCCCGAGGCAACGCGGGCGGACGTGCGGGCATAACCCAAGCCCAGTACCAGCGAAAGCGCAGCGCACACCAACATGTACGCGCCCTGCAGCAGCATGTAGTTGATATCACCCGCAGGCACGCCCACATCGATGATGTTGGCCATGATGACCGGGATAAACAGCTCGAGCACCGTCTCGACCGAGACAAAGGACACGCCGAGGATGGCATCGCGACGGTATGCCCCTAGATAAGAAAACAGTATTTTGAGATTGCGCACGCAGGTTCAACCCCCATCAAACGTTGTTCGCAAACGCACGTATTATTGCGCGCCGAATAATGGTGTCAAGTATTCCGAAATCGTTTTCTGCAAGGTTAACGCCGGCGGCGAGTTCTCGTGACGTGTGTCCATATTCACTCGGAATAATGGTGCGCGTGACTTTTTTCGTCCCACTGTCGACACAAACCTTGACTCTACAATCGTTGTAGGGTTTTCACTACACTGGTAGCTAAACGAACCCAGCCAGAAAGCCCCGCCCATGGAACACGACCTCACACGTGGCAATGTCCTTAAGACCATCGCGGTCTTTGCCCTGCCTTATATGCTCTCGTACTTTTTGCAGATGCTCTACGGCATGGCCGACCTGTACATGATGGGGCAGTTTAGCGGCGCCGCCGGCATCACCGCCGTGGCAAATGGCGCGCAGACGCTCTATATGATCACCGTGGCGCTCGTGGGCCTGGCCATGGGAACCACGGTGGTCGTCGGCCACGCCGTGGGCTCACGCCGCTTCGACCGCGCCGAGACCGCCATCGGCAACACCATCACGCTCTTTATGGGCGTCTCGCTGGTGCTGGCCGCCATCCTGCTTGCACTGTGCCCGCAAATTGTGGCGCTCATTGGCACGCCGGCCGAGGCGGTCGAAGGCACCGCCGCCTACCTGCGCATCTGCTTTGTCGGCATTCCCTTTATCGCCGCGTACAACATTCTTTCGGCCATCTTTCGCGGGCTGGGCGATTCGCGCTCGCCCATGTACGTGATCGGCGTGGCATGCATCATCAACATCGCACTCGACTTTCTATTTATCGGCCACATGGGGCTCGGCCCCGTGGGCGCGGCGCTCGGCACGGTGACCGCCCAGACGGCCAGTGTTGCCCTCGCGCTCGTGTGGCTCAAGAGCCGCCGCACGAACATCCACGTAAAGCGCAGCGACCTGCGCCCCCAGCCCGAGGTGCTCGGCAGCATTCTTAAAATCGGCGTGCCCGTGGCCGTGCAGGACGGCTGCATCCAGGTGGCGTTTATGTTTATCACCGTTATCGCCAACCACCGAGGGCTCGTCGACGCCGCCGCCGTGGGCCTGGTCGAGAAGATGATCAGCTTTTTATTCATTGTGCCGAGTTCCATGGGCGCCACCGTCAGCGCACTCACGGCGCAAAACGCCGGCGCGGGCAAGGGCGATCGCGCGCGTCAGGTGCTCAAGGACGCTATGACGATCTCGGTGGTGTACGGCTGCCTGATCACGGTGCTGATGTGGCTGGTGGCACCGGCGTTTATCGGCTTTTTTGCCAAGGACCCTGCAGTAGTCGCGGCCGGTACCGGCTATATGCGCAGTTATATTTTCGACGCGATTTTTGCCGGCATCCACATTTGCTTTAGCGGCTTTTTCGCTGCATACGGCAAGAGCTACATCGGCTTTGCGCACAACGTGCTGGCCGTGGCGCTCATTCGCGTGCCGGGCGCGTGGCTGCTGTCGAACGCCTATTCCAACACGCTGTTTCCCATGGGCATCGCTTCGCCGTGCGGATCGATTTTGTCGGCAGTCATCTGTGTTGTCGCGTTTACCGTGCTCAACCGGCGCGGGGCTTTTGACAAGTTAGTGGCGTAGCGGGGCGACGCAAGCTTGGCGCCCCTCCCCTGCTTTTTACCGAAAGGAACGGTCCTGTGACCGACATGCCAAGTGAACATACTGAGGGCCTGCTCCGCATTGGCGAGGTGGCACGCCTGTTTAACCTGAGCGTGGGTACGCTACGTCATTACGAGCAGATGGGCTTGCTGGACCCGGCGCGCATCGATCCGGCGAGTGGGTACCGCTACTACGGATCGCGGCAGCTCTCCACCCTCAACACCATCAGCCACCTGCGTGTTCTTGACTTGCCGTTGGCGCAGATCCGCGAGTTTGTGACCACGCGCGACGTGGACCTTATGCAGCGGCAGCTGGCTCAGCAACAGGAGCTCATCGAGCGCAAGCGCCGCGAGCTGGAGCGCGTGTCGCGCAAGATCGATAACCGGCTTGCGCTGCTCCACGATGCCTTGAACACCGAGCTCGACACCATTTGCACAATCGATGCGCCCGAGCTTCGCTGCGCCGTATTGCGCGAACGCGTCAACCCTACCGACGCCTATGCGCTGGAGTGGCAGATTCGTCAACTGCAGAAGGGCCAGCACGAGACCTTTGTCTTCCTGGGCAACTTGGGCGTTGGGATTAGCGCCGAGCGCCTGGCCGCCAGCGACTTTGACGGCTACGACGAGGTCTTTTTGCTGCTCGATGACACCGATAAGTACTTGGGCGACGTCGAGACGCGGCCCGCCGCGCACTGCCTGACCATAAGCTTCCGCGGCACACACGGGCAAGCGGGCCCGCGCTATAAGCAGCTGCTCGGCTATATGCGCGAACACGGGCTGTCCCCCGCTGGCCCCTCACGCGAGATTGCCCTCATCGACGACATCATCAGCGACGACCCCGCGACCTACGTGACACAGATCACGGTGCCGGTTTCCCCAGCAAAGTAAGAACCGCCCGGAAGGCATCATGCTTCCCGGGCGGTTCTTCAATTAGGCTATCAATGCGCTAAGCCTGGAGCACCTGACCAGTAGCCAAGATCTGCTCGAGCGCGTCCTCATCCAGCACAGGCACACCCAGCTGCTCAGCCTTGGTGAGCTTGGAGCCCGCTTTGGGGCCGGCGACCAGATAGCTCGTCTTCTTCGACACGCTGCCCGAAACCTTGGCGCCGAGCACCTTGAGCGCCGCGCCCGCCTCATCGCGCGTGCGGTTGACGAGCGTGCCGGTGAGCACGAAGGTCAGACCCGCGAGTGGCTGTGCGTCGGCGAGCTCGCCTGCCACGCCAGCGTCGGCTGCGGCCTGCGCGTGCGCGGCGCCCAAATCGACCTCGAGCGACAGGCCCGCCTGACGCAGACGCTCCAGCACGGCAAGGTTCTCGGGCACGGCCAGGAACTGCTTGACGCTCGCCGCAATCTTGGGACCGATGCCCTCGCACTCGGCGATGTCCTCTTCGCTCGCCAAGATGAGCTTGTCGATCGACAGGAATCGCTCGGCGATGACCTCGCCCACGCTCTTACCCACATGGCGGATACCCAGAGCAAACAGCGCGCGACCGAGCGGCTGGCTCTTGGACTTGTTGAGCTCGGCGATGATTTTCTCAGCCGTCTTGAGGCCTACCGGAATGGGATCGCCCTTCTTGACGCCCTTCTTGCTGTTGGAGCTGGCGTACACGCGCCCCGTGTCCAGGCCGGCGATATCGTCGACCGTGAGCTGGTAGAAGTCCGCGACGTCGTGAATCAGCCCGGCGGCGATCATCTTGTCGACAATCTCGTCGCCTAGGCCGTCGACGTCCATGCAGCCGCGGCTCACCCAGTGGAGCAGGCGCTCCTTGAGCTGCGCGGGACAGTCGATGGAGACGCAGCGGTAAGCGACCTCGCCGTCCTCGTGGACCACGGGGCTGCCGCACACGGGGCAGACCTCGGGCATGTGCCAGTCGACCGAATCGGCCGGGCGCTTATCGAGCACCGGGCCCACGACCTCGGGGATTACGTCGCCTGCCTTGTGCACGATGATGGTATCGCCCTCGCGCACGTTTTTGCGGCGAATCTCGTCGATGTTGTGCAGCGTGGCGCGCGCGATGGTGGAGCCGGCAACCGTCACCGGGTCGAACTCGGCGACTGGCGTGAGCACACCGGTGCGGCCCACCTGGATGCGAATTTCGCGCAGGACGGTCTGCTTTTCCTCGGGCGGGAACTTAAAGGCAATGGCCCAGCGCGGTGCGCGGGCGGTAAAGCCCAGGTCAAGCTGCTGCTGGAAGCTGTCGACCTTTACGACCACGCCGTCGATGTCGTAGTCCAGGTCACCGCGATGCTCGAGGGCCTGGGCGCAGAACTCGTGGACCTCGGCGGGCGTGGCGCAGCGTGCCACGTTGGGGTTGACGCTAAAGCCGGCGCTGCGCAGCCAGTCGAGAAACTCGCGCTGGCTGTGGACGTGCAGCGGGTCGGTATCGGCGATGGCATAGATAAAGGTGGCCAGGTCGCGGCGAGCCGTGACCTTGGGGTCCTTTTGGCGCAGGCTGCCGGCGGCGGCGTTGCGCGGGTTGGCGAAGGGGTCGCGACCCTCGACATCGGCCTCTTCATTCAGGCGCACAAAGCTGCCCTTGGGCATGTAGACCTCGCCGCGTACCTCGATGGTGCGCTCGCGGTCGGCGCCCATGTGGGCGAGCGCCGGCTCGGACAGATGCATGGGCACGTCCTTGATGGTGCGGACGTTGAGCGATACGTCCTCGCCCGTGGCGCCATCGCCACGTGTGGCCGCACGTACGAAGGTACCGTTTTGGTAGGTAAGGGCCACGCCCAGGCCGTCGATCTTGAGCTCGCAGGTATAGGTGACGCTGCCGGCACCAAGCGCGTCCTCGGTGCGCTGGAGCCATGCGTCGAGTTCGTCCAGATCCATAGCATCGTCCATGGAATACATGCGCGCCATGTGCGTGACCGGCGTAAACTGCTCGCTCACGTAGCCACCCACGCGCTGGGTATAGCTGTCGGGCGTCACCAGATCGGGGTAGGTCGTCTCGATTTCCTGCAGCTCAACGAGCATTTTGTCGAATGCGGCATCCGTGATCTCGGGCGCATCGAGCATGTAGTAGCGATAGGCGTGGTAGTCGAGCTCGTGGCGCAGCTCGGCCGCACGCGCTGCCGCCTGGGCACGGGCATCGGTCGGTGCAGCGGCATCCGTGCTCGCGGGCGTTTCGGTATCGATGTCCACGCCGTCACCAAACAGGCTCGATTGCTCCATAGCGGCACTCCTTCGCTCGATTTCAAACGGATATTAGAGTACCACCGGTCGCAATGAGGCCGGATAGCCCTTTCAAACCGCACCGAATCGGCAGCCGACGGACTGGGGCGGACAGTTAGTTCAGATACGTATAATTCTGCGAGCCGGATCAAGCCCAAATGGCACCATTTCGCTCCATTTGGTCGTCTCGGAGCAGTACGATCGGCTTATTTCTCCTTCCGAGCACCCATCCGAGCCTTATTTCCATTCCAAAACAGCTCAAAACGCATCCCAGACTGTCCAGATTTATACGTATCTGAACTAACTGTCCAGGCCCTTCCGAACCAAGCTCCTCGCCAGCTCAAAATGATCCGTTTTCCTCCGTCCCCAAGGGATCAGTATGAAAAGAGGGGGCTGCCCCGCGTTGGCGGAACAGCCCCCCTCTGGCATCGGTGTGTGCGATACAGCTCGTTAGAAACCCTGACCGTAGCCTTGACCCTGGCCCTGCTGGCCTAACAGCTCCTCCAGGTACCGGCGCAGCTGCTCGTCGGTAATACCGCCGTTGCCAGTGTCAGTCGCGCTGTCGTCCTGCTGCTGGTTCTGCAGTTCCTCATCGGAGCCCAGCTCGACGGTGACCTTCTTCTCTTCCTTGCCGCGCATAAGCGTGATCTCGACCTTCTCGCCCACCTCGTGGCTGCGCAGCGCGATGATCAGGCCATCGGCGCTCGTGATCTCATCGTCGCCCAGCTTGGTGATGACGTCGCCCTCCTGAATGCCGGCCTTGGCGGCGGGACCGTCCTCGACGACGCTCGCCACATACGCGCCGCTATCGGTGCTCAGCTTGCTGGTGCGGGCGTTGAGCGCATTGACGCTTGAAAGCGTAGCGCCCATGTACGGATGCACCGGCGTCTTGCCGTCGATGATCTGGTCGGCAATGTTCTTGGCATAGTTGACCGGAATGGCAAAGCCCACGCCCGAGCTGGAGCCCGAGTAGCTCTCGATGAGCGAGTTGATACCCACAAGCTCGCCATTGTCGTTGACGAGCGCGCCGCCGGAGTTGCCCGGGTTGATGGCGGCATCGGTCTGGATCATGTTGGCATAGATGGTGTTACCACTGGTAGAGCTCATGGCCGTGGAGCGGTACAGCGCCGAGACGATGCCCGTGGAGACAGACTGCTCGTTGCCGAACGGCGAGCCGATGGCCATAACCCACTCGCCCACGTTGAGCTTGGAGGAATCACCGATCTCAATCGGCGTGAGCTTGGAGGCATCGGCATCCTTGAGCTTGATGACGGCCAGGTCGCTCGAAGCGTCGTTGCCCACGAACTCAGCCTCGTAGGTAGTGCCGTCATCCATGGTAACCACGTACTGGTCGTAACCATCGACCACGTGGTTGTTGGTGAGGATGTGGCCCTCGGTATCGAGCACCACGCCCGAACCGACGCTGCCCGAGCTGTCCGACTCGTCGGCAGACTGCGAAAGCGAGCCATTCTGGCTACCGCTCGAAGTGGCGGTGATGGAAACGACGGAGGGCAGGGCCTTGGCAGAAACGGCCTCGGCCAGCGTGGCGTCCTCGGAATCAATCGTAATCTTTTGCGTCGACGAACCCGAAGCACCCGCCGTCACGGCATTCTTGCCGCCACCGATATTGAGCGTACCGCTCATAATGAGTGCAATGACCAGCAGGGCGCCGCAGGCACAGCCGGCAAGCGCCGTAATAAAAATCGGCAGCTTTTTGGTCTTGGTCTTGACCACCGTGTGCTTGTTTACAACCTGCTGGCTGCCCAGCGGCTTTCCGGTCTGTGTGTCGTAGGCCTGCACGTAGGGAATGTTGCTGTCGGCAGGCGTCGACTCCACCTGCACGCGCGGCTGCTGCTGGGTCTCGCCGGCGTTGCCCGCATCCTGGGGACGCTGGGAATCGTACTCGCTCATAGCTGCGATCCTTTCGTCAAATAACCAAAGGCCCGCCAAACATGTGGCGGGCCATCATTGTTCACGTTGAGTTGTACCCCAATATGCGGGCGTACGTGTATGAGAACGCAATCTTTTAGGAAGGCTTAAGTTCTGTTGCAGGCCCAAAAGGACCAGGCCTACGGCAAAACCACCACAAAGGTGCCTGTCCCCTTTGTGGTGGAAATCTAGTCCTTAAACAGATAGCCCACGCCGCGGACGGTGGTGATGTGTGCCGCGATCTGCGGGCCCACCTTGGAGCGGATGCGTCGAATGTGCACGTCGACGGTGCGCGTGCCGCCGCAGTACTCAAAGCCCCACACGCGGTGCAGCAGCACCTCGCGGCTGTAGGCACGGTTGGGGTGCGTCGCCAAAAAGCTCAGCAGCGAGTACTCCATCAGCGTCAGGTCGATAGGCTCGTTATCGAGCGTCACCTGGTAGGTGGCCAGGTTAATCTCGAGGTTATCGATGTTGAGCACATCGTCGGCGGTGACGGTCTCCTCCTCGCCCATCAGGCGCTGCGCACGAGCCTTAAGCTCGCTGGGCGTCGCCGTGGGGCATACAAAGTCGGCATGCGCGTGATTCGGCAGACGCAGGGTGCTAAGCGCCTCGTCGTCAACGATCACCAGCATGGGGACGCCACCGCGATCATCAAGCCATTTGGCAATCTGATCGATGCGGTCACTGCGGATGCCGTCGGAGTCGAGGATCAGCAGGTCAAAGTCGTGCGCCGCAGTCGGCGAATCGGGGGTTGCCAGGCTCACCTCGACACCCAGGGTAGTCGTCAAGCTGCGGGCAAACTCGTGGAAGCGCGTCGTGCGCGCCATGAACAGGGCACTCTTTTCGGACATATCGGCCTCCAAGGAAATGAGCTCAATCGTACTGGAACAAGCCAGCGCGATTAGGAGTTCGCCAGGTAGTGCTTGATCTCCCACTCGGTGATCGTGGACTCAAACTTATGCCATTCGTCGCGCTTCTTTTTGAGGAAGAAGCTGTGGATGTGCTCGCCGAGGGCATCCTTCATAAACTGCGAGCCCTCAAAGACGTCGAGCGCCTCTTTGAGCGAGCGCGGCAGCGGCGTGTAGCCGGCCTCGACCATCTGACGGTCGGTGAGCTTGAGCGTCTCGGCCGTGGCCTCGGGCGGGAGCTCCAGCTTGCGCTCGATGCCGTCCAGACCAGCCGCCAGCGTGACGGCGTTGACCAGGTACGGATTGGCCATGGGATCGGGACTGCGCAGCTCGATGCGCGTGGACAGCTGCTTGCCGGGCTTGTAGACCGGAATGCGGACCATACTCGCGCGGTTACGCAGGCCCCACGTGGCGTACTGCGGCACGGAGTCGCCGCCCGTGGTAATGCGCTTGTACGAGTTGACCGTGGGGTTGGTGATGGCGCTGATCTCGCGCGCGTGCGCCAGGATGCCGGCCATGTAGTGCTTGGCGATATCGGAGAGGTGGTACTTCTCGTCGTCCTCGCCCCAAAAGACGTTGTTGCCGTCGTGGTCGAATAGCGACTGGCACAGGAACATAGCGCTGCCGTCCTCGCCCGCCAACGGCTTGGGCATAAAGGAGGCGTGGCAACCGCTCTCGTAAGCCTGCTGCTTAATGATGAGCTTGGCCGTGGTGATGGCGTCGGACATGCTCAGGGCCTCGGCGTGGCGCAGGCTCATGCCATGCTGCGAGCGGCCGGCGGCGTGGAAGGTGTACTCCACGGGCACGGACATCTTCTCGAGCGTGAGGACCGTGTTGCGGCGCAGGTCGCGAGCGGCATCGCTCACCGAAAGATCGAAGTAGCCCACGTTGTCGAGCGGCTCGGGCGTGTGCTCGTCGGGAAAGTAGTAATACTCCAGCTCGGCACCCACGTTGAGCAGATAACCGGCCTTCTCGGCCTTATAGAACATGCGGCGCAGGGCGTCGCGCGGGTCGCCGGCAAACGGCTTGCGATCGGGAGTGCACACGTCGCAGAACACGCGGGCGACGCCGTTGTGGCTCGGGCGCCACGGCAGAATCTGGAAGGTAGAAGCATCGGGGAACGCCAGCATGTCGGCTTCCTCGGGCGTGGCAAAGCCCTCGATGGCAGAGCCGTCAAAGCCAATACCCTCCTCAAAAGCGACCTCGAGGTCCTCGGGGCTAATGGCAAAGTTCTTGAGGCGGCCGAGAATGTCGACAAACCACAGACGCACAAAGCGGATGTCACGCTGCTCTACGGAACGGAGTACGTAATCGATGTTCTGCTGGTTCATGTCGCTCCCCTTTCTTTCGGGCGGGTTTCGACTGGTCTATATCGCAGATACTATCGCAGAAAAATGTTTCCGCAGGGTTAAAGCGTATCAAGCGCTCAAAAAACGTGTGCGAACAGGCAGTTGCGAACGAGCGGTTAGCGTTCGGATTCGGAGACAATTTGTCTACAGGCTCGTTCCAGCGCAGGGAACTCCATCGTCACTGCATCCCAAACAACCGAGCGGTCGACATTGCCGTAATCATGCGCAAGATAATTTCTCATGCCGATAATTCCACGCCATTCAATTTCGGGATGAAGCCGCTGCGAGCGTTCCGACAATTTGCCCGCTTCTTCCGTCACCCTAAGCGCACACATCAAAAGGGAGTCCGCCAACGCCCTCGTCCGCACGTCATTCGCATGCAGAAACTGGTCCTCGGTGATATCAAAAGCCTTGATGCGCTCGTTCGTTTCGGAGATGGCCTCCAAAACCTCTTGGGCGCGAAGGCTGTCTGACTTACGCGCGATCATAAAGGATCACTCCTTCGCGCTCGATTACCGCGGCAAGTTCGTCATCAAGATGATCACTAGAGACGAGATCAACCTGCCTCCCGGTTTCTTTGCGCACCGCCTCGCCAAACGCCGACAGCGCAAAAAGACCAAAGCCCTGCTCGCGATCGACTTCGAGACGCAAGTCAATATCACTATCGGCATGCGCCTCGCCACGGGCATACGAACCAAAAAGAATCACGGTTTTGATGGCGGGAATCGAGCTGGCCGCCTCGCGGACGGCGGACTCAATCTGGGCAGTATCCAAAATGCCCGTCGCGGCGCTTTCGCTCGCAGAGCTTTTACCAAGTGAAGGAACAAACGGCAGAGAGCGCTCGCGCAGCATCTGCCTCATAAACATATTGACCGCAACAGACGAAGTCATGCCAAGCTCTTCGCACAGTTCGGCAAATGAGTCTTTAATTGACGAGTCCACTCGCACACTCAGCACAGACGCAGCCATGGATACCTCCTGTATGACATTTTCTATATATTATCACACAGGCTGGCGCGAGGTTGATGCGCGGTGTTCGATGTGACCGGGGATCTCGATGCGTTTAGGCGCCAGCTTCGCGGCCTCGCCCACGGTGGTGGTAACAACGTCGATGCGCTCGGAAAGGCGCTCGACTACGCGCTCGGCAATGGTGAGGGTGTCCTGCGCGGCCGTGGTCACGCCACCAAAGAGCACATGGTTCCAGGGGTAGTCGTCAAACGTCGCGATCTTGAGCCCCGCCGGCAGCGAGGGTCCCAGCTGCGCTAGCGCCTCGGCCAGACGCAGGAAAACCAAGCCGTTGACAGCAATGAGGCCGAGCTTTTTACCTGCATAGCCGCGGATGGTCTCGTCCAGGCGGCCGACGCCCGTGGCGCCCCCGTCGGCCAGGGTGACGACCTCGCCGGCAAGGCCGCGGTGCAAAAGCTCGTCGGTAAAGGCCTCGGCGCGCTTGCGACGCACGGGGCTGTCGTCGCTTGCCTCGGTGAGCAGGCACAGGCGCTCGCTGCCAGCGGCGGTCAAGGCGTCTACCAGGCCGGCGACCAGCTCACGGTTGTTAGATGTCACCAGATCGACACCGCCGTCGGCAACGTCGCGGTCGAGCAGCACAACGGGCAGACGTCCCGCTGCCGCGGCGATCGCCTCGTCATTGCCTCCGCAGGTGTTGACGACCAGGCCGTCCACGCCGGCATCGATAAGTCTGGTGAGCGACTCCGCTTCCTTAGCGGAGTCGTTACCACTAATGGCCGTCATGAGCGAGCAGCCGCGCGCAGCGGCGCTGGCGGAAAGTCCTTCGAGCATGGCGCTCGAGAACGGGTTGGCGATGTCGGCCAGGATCACGCCGATGAGGTTGGTGCGTGAGCTGCGCAGATTGCGTGCGGCGGCACGTGGGCGATAGCCGGTGCGCTCGATAACCGCTGCGATGCGAGCACGGGTTTCCTCGGTCATCTGCCCGGGGCGGTTATTGAGATAGCGCGAAACCGTGGCCGGACTCACGCCCGCCTCGGCGGCAATGTCCTTGATTCTCATCTGCGCCATGGCGCACCCCGTTTCCCAATTGTCAGCAGTCTGAGCCATTTTAGGCATTTTTTTAAAAGTCTCGCTTGCAAAACGCTGTAGGTGAGTATACTACAACTCGAAACGAAACCGATTTCGTAAACCGATTTCGGCAAGCGTTGGCGCGGAGGTGCAAAGATGTACCCTACCGTCTTGGCACCTCCGCGCCAACGCCATATCAAAGGTGTACGCACGAGCAAGAAGGAGCTGCGCGACCATGGGTAAAACGGTTCTTACCTTCGGCGAGATCATGATGAGGCTCTCGCCCAAAGATCATCTGCGCATTGAGCAGGCAACCGAGTTTGACGTCCGCTACGGTGGCGCCGAGGCCAACACCGCTCTTTCCCTGGCCTACCAAGGCGACAAGGCCGCTTACGTATCCGTTGTCCCGGCCAACCGCCTAGGCGAGTGCGCGCTGCGCTCGCTGAAGGCCTACGGCGTCGACACAACGCGCGTCGTGCGTCAGGGCGACCGTCTTGGCTCCTATGTGTTTGAGGTCGGCGCCTCGCAGCGCGGCAACGGCTGCGTCTACGACCGCAAGTTCTCTGCCATCAACATGGCCAAACGCGACGTCTTTGACTGGGACGAGATCCTCAAGGGCATCGATGTCTTCTATTTCTCCGGCGTGACCCCCGCCGTCTCCGATGAGATGGCCGCCGCCTGCAAGGAGGCACTCGCCGCCTGCCGCGCCAAGGGCATCACCACCGTGTGCGACGTGAACTATCGCGGCAAGATGTGGTCGCCCGAGAAGTCGCAGGCCACCATGAAGGAACTCCTGCCGCTCGTCGACATCTGCATCGCCAACGACGAGGATGCGCCCGCCGGCCTCGGCATGACCTGCGTCTCTGGTTCCCTTGCCCATGGCATCGAGGAGCGCGACACCTACGTCGAGATGGCCCGTCAGATCTGCGCCGAGTACGGCTGCAAAAAGGTCGCCTCGGTCGTCCGCAACATCTCCTGCGTCGAGCGCTCCATCTGGATGGGCATGCTCTTTGAGGCCGAGAGCGGCGAGCACTGGTTCTCCCCTGCTCACGACGTGCACGTACTCGAGGGCGTTGCCGCCGGCGACGCTTTCAACGCCGGCCTCGTCCATGCCCTCATCAACGACTTTGACCCGCAGGACGCTGTCAACTACGCGATTGCAGCCTCGATCCTCAAGCTCACTATCAAGGGCGATTCAAACTTGGTGACCGCAGACGAGATCGCAGCCGCGGCATCCGCCGCCGACGGTGGCACCCGCGTCGCGCGCTAATCCGTCTCCATTCCGCGGGCCGCAGCTTTCCAATCCCATACCCCTGCGGCCCGCTCCCCGATTCCTCCGGTCGGGCAAAACCACCAGTCCCATTCCGGTTTTGCCTGGCATTCCCTACATGACTGGTCGAGCAGCTGGTTTTGGAATTGCTTGAACCCCAAGCAGTGCCTCCGATAACCAATCCAAAATCGGCTCCTGACCAGCATATTTGGCAATCACGCGCCCATGCGCGCCATACATCGAAAGGAACATTATGTTCGATCAGTTCTACACCACGCTTGAGTCCCTGGGCATCGTGCCGGTCGTCGTGCTCGACAAGGTCGAGGACGCCGCTCCGCTCGCCCACGCCCTTATGGCAGCTGGCATGAAGTCCGCCGAGGTCACCTTCCGCACCGCCTGCGCCGCCGAGTGCATCGCCGCTATGGCCGAGGCCGAGCCCGAGATGTGCGTTGGCGCCGGCACTGTCCTGACCGTCGAGCAGGTTGAGCAGGCCCGCGCAGCCGGTGCCAAGTTCATCGTCTCCCCGGGTTACAACGAGGACGTTGTGAAGCACTGCATCGACATCGACCTGCCTGTCCTTCCCGGCACCGTAACCCCCTCCGAGGTCACCGCAGCCGAGAACCTGGGCCTCAAGGTCACCAAGTTCTTCCCCGCGTCCCAGTATGGCGGCTTGAACACCATCAAGGCCCTCGCCGCTCCGTTTGTCGGTCACCGCTTTATGCCTACCGGCGGCGTGAGCACCGCCAACGTCGAGGAGTACCTGAGCTCCTCTGCCATCATCGCCTGCGGTGGCACCTGGATGGTCAAGCCGGCCCTGTTTGCCGATGGCGACTTCTCCAAGGTCGAGCAGATTGCCCGCGAGGCCATGGACGTCGTCAAGAAGGTCCGCGGCTAGGTTTAGCTCTCTATCGTGAAAGGGGGCGTGCCCTAGACCTCGCCCCCTTTCTTTTAAAGCGGCTCGGAAGCGCGCCGTTTCCGTCACGAACAAGAACCAAAACCGTCTTGTATGCTGATAGAACGTGACGGAAGCGACACGCCCCCGAGCCGCTTTGCCTACTCGGCTGGCAGTCGCGCTCAACTAAGACACTTCGACAAAAGCCGAACCATCAAAACAGCTGCGGCGCCGTCTGGAGAAATGGACCCTTGCTTCCGGTCTTTTCCTCCAAGCGGCGCCGCAGCTTTTTCGTGCCCCGATGTGCCCCGTCACTTGCGGTGGAATACGGACTGCCTACACCATCAGAGCCGCAAAACAATCCCTATTTCACCGCAACTAAATAAAGGGACAAATTAGATGGCCGAGTCTTTGGACAGCTCAAAATAGTCGGGATGCAAGGCGATAACCGGACCTTGCTCTTCGGGCATCAGGTGCAGGTGTGTCTCTGCCAGATAGCTCGCCGCATCGGTATCGCCCCTCTTAATGGCCTCGAGAATCCGGCGATGCTGCCGACGAATCGGCTCCCAATCCAGATCCTGCGACACCATACGCAACCAGTTGTATCGCTCAAAATGCGTGTTGATGCTCTTCATCCAATCCCACAACATGTGACGACCGGCAATCTCAAAACACGTCTCATGGAACAGGTTGTCCAGGTCAAAGAAACGACGCGTTTCGCTATGGTCGAGCGACTCGGACTCGGCAAGGATCTGCTCAATCCGCTGCTTTTGCTCGGGCGAGGCGGCCGAACAGCATTTAATGAGCACGCTTCTCTCGAGTTTCTCACGCAAGAAACAGGCGTTCTCGGCGCGCTCCATGCTGATTTTTGAGACATAGGTGCCGCTTTTGGGACGCGTTTCCACCAGCTCCTGCTCACGCAGGCGCACAAAGGACTCGCGAATGGGCGTGCGTCCGATTCCCGTCTCCTTTTCCAGACCAATCGCCGAAAGGCGCGTGCCGGGCTTGAGCTCGGCATAGATGATCTTGGACCGCAATGCGTTGTACGCCTGGTCTTGCAGGCTCTGATAATGCTGCTGTTCCATAAAGCCCTCGGATGAAGCCTCGGTTAATCGAATACCACCATGCAATACTATCGCATCCCCCGTCCCCCCATAAGTTGCGGTGGAATAGTTCCTGCTCAAAGCCTTCAGCAGCAAAAACAGGAACTATTCCACCGCAACTTATGGGGGGACGGGTGCGACATGCCGTTGGTATAAAAAGCAAAGGCCCGCGGACAGTTTGATAGGCAACTGTCCGCGGGCTTGCGGTGAGACACGCTTGTCTTATGCGTTTCTCGCCTAGATAAACAGGCTCAGGATTAGAACCATGATGAGGCCGACAACGGAGTTGACGAGCTCCAACAGGCCCCATGTCTTATAGGTATCCTTCATCGACAGGCCAAACGACTGCTGGAACAGCAGGTAGCCGCCGTCATACATAGGCGTGATGGTATTGGATGCGCAGGCGCAGACCAGTACTGCAAGCACCGGGTTGATGCCAAACTGCGTAACCATAGGTGCCACGACGCCGGCGGCGGTGATGGCCGAGACGGTGCCCTGGCCGGTGAGCAGGCGCAGGACCACCGTGATCACCCAAGCCAAAATCAGCGGCGACACCGGCATGAGGCTCACCATGTCGGCAAGCGTCGCGCCAACGCCAGAAGTAATGATGACCTGCTTCATGATGCCGCCGGCACCGATAACGAGCAGCACGTTCGCGACGCCCTTGATAGCATCGGACATAGAGCTAGAGATCTCTCCGCCATCCATGCCGCGCGTATAACCATACGCAACCATGGCAAGAATCATCGTGATGAGCATAGTGATATCTGCGCTACCGATGCAGCTGGCGAGATCGTATGCAAAGCAACCCTCGCCCACCGTGTTCTTGATAATCGAAGCCCCAATCATGATGATTGCCGGGAACAGCGGCACCAGAATGGAAAGCCAGAACGGCGGAAGCTCGTCCGCGGGCCTGCGCTCCGCCGGCTTCATAACATTGCCAAGCGGCATGTCATCGAGACCGGGGATGAAATGGCACAGCAAAAGACCAGAGCAGATAAGTGTCGGAATCGTGACGATCAGACCAAAGATGTAGACCGGCGGAACCTCGGCACCAAAGGCACTCACCAGCGCCATAGGACCAGGCTGCGGCGGAAAAAGAGAATGGCCCATCGTGGTACCAGAAACAGCCGGGATAATCAGGCGCATATAGGGGATGTCGGCCTCTTTGGCGATGCTGATAACGAGCGGCGTAACGATAAGGAACGCCACCTCGTAGAACATGCTCATACCAAAGATAACGCCGATGATCAGAAGCGCAACAGGCAGCAGCTTAATACCGAGCTTGTCAACGATAGTGTCGGCAATCTGCTGCGAGGCACCCGAATCGGTCATCAGTTTTCCGATGGCTGCGCCAAAGATAATGATCAGCGCAAGCGACTTAAGCGTTCCGCCCAGTCCATCTTCCATGGTGGTGACAAGGTCGCCCACAGAGATGCCGTCGGCAAGGGCGATAAAAATGGCGGAAAGAATAAGCGCAATGATGCTGTTGATTTTAAACTTAACGATCATGGCGACCAGCAGGACTACGCCCACCAGCACCCAAAGGAGTGAAACAACTCCTGCATTCATAGATAAGCTCCTTTTAACTGGCAATGAAGCCAAGTGCTTCTATTCGAAATAGCAGCTTTTACTCGCTTACAGGTTGGCGACAATTGCCTGGGCGATCTCGTCGTACTGAGCCGACTCGAGCGTGACGCGACCGGGGTTCATGGCAAACACGTCGCCAAACTCAAACGGGTCGTCCTTGTACTTGGGGACGATATGCACGTGCAGGTGATGCATGGTGTCGCCGTAGGCACCAAAGTTAATCTTGTCGGGATTGAACGCCTTGTGCAGCGCTGCCGCGACGTGGCGGACATCGGCCATAAAGGCGGCGGCGTCTTCCTCGGACATGCAGGAGATGTCATCGACGTGCTGCTTGGAGGCCACGATTACGCGGCCCTTATGACTCTGCTCCTTAAACAAGATGAGCTTGCTGGCAGGCAGGTCAAGCATGGGGATGCCAAAGGCATCGACGAGCGTGTTGTCGGTCCCGCACATGCAGTACGAGCAATCGGTATGCTGTTCCATGGTGATCCTTTCAATCTGGACAATGATGGATGCCGCTTTTGCGGCAGGTGTAACCCCTCGTTTACACCACCAGATAATGGACAGATACAACGCATGCGTAGTCGATACGAAATCGGTTTCGTATCGACTACCGCCATGATACAGCCAACGAGTTGTTACGATTAGGTGAACGTTCACTTTTTATTGTTTTTCTCTTTGCAAATAGAATCCCGTGCGTATACTAAGGCTCAAACGAAACCGATTTCGTCGAGCGTGAGCAATAGGATGCTAAGACGCACCCTACTATCTTGGCATCCTATTGCCCACGCAATGTCATTTGCTTTCCTCCCGTCTCTCTGGCCCTTCAGTCCCATTCCGGCACAGCGAGACACTTCCTAGACAACTGACCGTGGGGCCGGCTTTTCTGCTTTAACAGCAGTGCCTCCGATAACCCTCTTTTGCCGGTCCGGGTCAGTTTTTTCACACAACCGAAAGGACGGGTAGCAACATGCGACCGCTCATCATCATGAATGGCGAGAAGATCGATTGGTTCCATACCGTCATCAGGATGCTGATGTATCTGGCGGGCGTTGCAGTACTGGCACTCGGCATGAGTCTCCAGACGGCATCCGGCCTGGGCGTCGTCGCGCTCACGTGCTTTGCCACAACCCTATCCATGCTCACGGGCAAGACGCTCGGCTTTTGGATCACTGCTACCTATGTCGCCTACATCGTGGCACAATTCACTATCTTGCGACGCGAGTTCCAGCCGCGCATCCTGCTCGAGCTGTGCTTCTCAACGCTCATCGGCGGCTTCACCGACTTCTTCATGGCGGTCAACCCGCTGCATCCCGCAGCACTCCCCATACAGGTTGAGACCATGCTGCTCTCCCTCGCTGTCACTGCATTTGGCGTAAGTCTCGTCGTCAACATGGGCGTTGTCCCCAACGCGCCCGACGGCCTGGTGCAAGTCATTGCCGAAAAGATTAAACGCCGCTTTGGCGACGTAAAAGTCGTGTTCGACTGCTCGCATGTCGCCGTGTCTCTCGTTCTGTCGCTCGCGCTCATGCACAACCTGGGCGGCTTTGGCGTGACCACCGCCATCTCGCGCTGTTCTTGGGCCATGTCATCAACATCGCTAATAAGCTGTTCGCCCAGCGCTTTGTGCGCGCGGCATTCGGGAAATAGCACCACCGTAAGAACCCGCAAACAGCGCTATGCGTTGCTATATCTCACTATACTTTGCTATATCTTGCTATACTTTGCTATATCTTGCTATATCTTGAGCAAAGGTGGCTCACATGCAAACAAACCCTTTTAAGCCCACAGCAGGTAAAACACCTCCCACGATTATCGGCCGCGAAGATGTGCTCGAAGAATTCAATGAGGGCCTCACCAACGGGCCTGGTGCCCCTGGGCGCCTAATGCGCATAGCCGGCGTCCGTGGAACGGGCAAGACGGTCCTCCTTGACGAGTGCTCACGTTTGGCGCAAAGCCGTGGCTGGACGGTCATAAAAGAGGTCGCAACCGAGGGACTTTGCCAGCGCATTCTCGAACAGCTGCAGCCCAAATTCCAGGCCAAGCACGCCAGATTTGAGCCCACCATAGCTGGCATATCCATCGGCAGCATAGACATTGAGCGAATCGGCCCATCGCTACGCGACGCCATGAGACAGACAATATCCAAGAATGGAAATGGCCTGCTCATCACTCTCGACGAGGTTCAAGACGCAGAGCTCGATGAGGTCCGAACGCTCTCCATTGCGATTCAGCAGGTTATCGGCGAAGACCTTGATATCGCCTTTGTTTTTGCTGGGCTGCCTTCGATGATTGAAAGCATCATCAACGGAAAGACACTTACGTTTTTGCGCCGTGCCCTCCCCTTTGATCTGAAGGCTGTGGCAGTAACCGAAGTGTCGTACTCCCTCGAGGAAACCATTGAAGCGTCTGGCATGGAGTTGCAGCCAGGTATTGCCGGCCAACTTGCCGAGGCAACGCAAGGCTATCCTTTCATGATCCAACTCGTTGGATACTACGCATGGCAGTTGGCAAGACGTGCACACACAGCGATTATTGGAGAAGAAGAAGCCGAGCGTGGCATTGCAACGGCACGCGAACGCTTCTGCGCCATGGTGATTGAGCCCGCGCTGCAGCGCATTCCGCCCACGTGCATCGCTTATCTGCTGAGCATGGCGTCTTTGGGGCAGACGAGCTCGACCAGCATGGTTGCCGACGCCCTAAACAAAACGCCTCAACAGGTGAGCTCCGTCCGCAGCCGCCTGTTAAGAGAATCGATTATCGAGGCTCCTTCGTACGGCAAGGTCTCATTTGCCATCCCCTACATGCGCGACTACCTCTACGAGCACAAAGCCGAACTGGAAGCTGAACTGTAGAAACGACAACTGCCCTGCAAGACGAAAACCGTTTTCGTACGGATTTAAAGCAGACGTAAACGGTTTTCGTCTTGATTTGCGTCCGAAATTAAGACGTAAATTGCGCTTTCGTACGCTTATTACCAGACGCAAATTGTTTACGTCCGGCTATGCGTCCCCAATCCAGACGAAAAAAGCTCCGAGCTCGTGCAAGCTCGGAGCTTTTCGTGCCGCGCATCTATGAGAGGAGATATTTGATACGCATGGGCGCTACTCCATGTAGCCACCCTGGATGGCGGAAACTGCATGCTCGGTAAAGAACTTGAGCGTGCCGGAGGTGTAACGATTAGCCTTGGGCTTCCAAGCGGCGCGACGCTCGGCCAGGACGGCGTCGACCTCGGCCGGCTCCATCTCCTTGCCGGCGATGCCCACGATGGACAGCGAGCGCTCGGGGATGTTGATCTGAATCAGGTCGCCTTCCTCGATCAGGGCAATCGGGCCGCCCACGGCAGCCTCGGGCGAAACGTGACCGATAGCCGGGCCCTTGGAGGCGCCGGAGAAGCGGCCATCGGTGATCAGGGCAATGCTCGCACCCAGCTCGGGATCGCTGGCGATAGCCTCAGTGGTGTAGAACATCTCGGGCATTCCGGAACCCTTGGGGCCCTCATAGCGAATGATAACGGCATCGCCGGGCTTGACCTCATGCGTCAGGACGGCGTGAATGGCGTCCTCCTCGCAGTCGAACGGACGGGCCTTGAGCGTAGCCTGGAACATCTCGCGCGGAACGACGGTGTGCTTGACGACCGCGCCCTCGGGGGCAAGATTGCCGTGGAGGATGGCGATGGAACCGTCGGTGCCGAAGGCCTGGTCAAACGGACGGATGATGTCCTCGCGCTTGAGATTCCATTTCTCAAGGTAACGACCGCACTTCTCGTAATAGCCGTTGTTCTTGAGATCCTCGAGGTTCTCGCCGAGAGTCTTGCCGGTGACGGTCATGACGTCGAGGTGGAGCATCGACTTGATCTCCTCCATGATGCGCGGCACGCCGCCCGCATAGTAGAAGAACTGCGCCGGCCACTCACCTGCGGGGCGAACGTTGAGCAGGTAGTGGGCGCCACGGTGCAGGCGATCGAAATCGTCGGCGGACATCTCGATGCCAAACTCACGGGCGATTGCGGGGATGTGCAGCAGGGAGTTGGTGGAACCAGAGATGGCGCCGTGGACCATGATGAGGTTCTCGAAGGACTCCTTGGTCACGATGTCGCGCGGGCACAGGTTGTGCTCGGAGAGCCACACGGACTGACGGCCGGCCTCGCGGGCAAACTCGCGCAGGTCGGAGCTAGTTGCGGGCAGCAGGGCGGTACCGGGGAGCATAAGGCCCAGGGCCTCGGCGGTAACCTGCATGGTCGAGGCGGTGCCCATAAAGGAGCAGGCGCCGCAGCTGGGGCATGCGTTGTGCTTGGCAAACTCAAGCTCCTCGCGGGAAATCTCGCCGCGCTCATAGCGGGCCGAGATGGCGCCGAGCTGCTCCAGGGTCAGCAGGTCAGGGCCTGCATCCATGACGCCGCCGGTAACGACGATGGAGGGGATGTTGATGCGACCCATGGCCATGAGGTTCGCAGGCAGGCCCTTATCGCAGCTGGCAACAAAGACGCCGGCGTCGAACGGGGTGGCCTTGGCATGAATCTCGATCATGTTGGCGATCATGTCGCGACTGGGCAGCGAGTAGTTAATGCCGTCGTGGCCCTGGGCCTCGCCGTCGCAGATATCGGTGCAGAAGTAACGGGCACCGTGACCGCCAGCCTCGGCAACGCCGGCACGGACCTCCTCGACCAGCTCAAACAGGCCCGCAGAACCCGGGTGCGAGTCGCCGAACGTCGACTCGATAATGACCTGCGGCTTGTCCAGGTCCTCGATCGTCCAGCCGGAGCCCAGACGCAGCGGGTCCATCTCGGGGCTGATGGTGCGGAACTTGCCAGAACGCGGCTGCAGCTTGGCAACCAGGTCGGCTGCCTCCTGCTGAATCTGTGCCTTGGTCTTCTCGTCCATAATGCTCTCCTCTTTTGGTTTGAACGGTTGTACCAATCGTTGGTTAATGAATCAGGTGAAAATGGGTACCGAGCGATGCACTCGGTGAAAGATGCTTAGCTACGCGAACTAGGCGAAGAACGAAATCACCAGGGCGCAGGCAAGACCCGAAAGGCCGATGAGCGTCTCCATAACGGTCCAGGACTTGAGGGTTGTCTTCTCGTCAATCTCCAGGAACGAGGAGCACATCCAAAAACCGGCATCGTTGACGTGCGAGAGGGCCGTGGCACCGCCGCAGATAGCAAGACAGATAGCGGCACGCATGAGCACCGAGGCTCCTGCAACCGCGGGTATGGCGGCCATAATGCCCGATGCCATGGTCATAGCGACGATGGAGCTGCCGACAGAGGCACGCACCATGACGGCAATCAAAAAGGCAACGACCACCAAAGGCAGCGGAGAAGCCTCGAGCATGGGGCCAATAACCTGACCTAGGCCGCAGTCCTGCAGCATCCAACGCATGACGCCACCGCAAGCGATAACCAGCAAGATCATGCCGACGGGCTTAAGAGAGCGGTCGAGCAAGGCCTTGAGCTCGGCGCCGGAGTAGCCGCGGCGCGCGCCCAGCAGATACATCGCAACGAGCGTGGCAAGCGTCAAGGCGACGAACGGCTTGCCCAGGAAGGCAAGGATTGAGGCGACCTGCCCGGGCATGGAGATGTAAGAAGACAGCGTGCCAAGCAGAATTAGGCAAAGCGGCGTGAGCACGATCGCGAGCACCATGCCAAAGGAGGGAAGCTCCTTGTCGTCACTCGCCCCCTCGGCGGAAGTGAAATGCTCGGGAACGTCCGTAAAGATGCGACCGCCCACGTTGCGGCCCCACACGACGCCGGCTACCGCCATGGCGATGAAGGCGGTGGGGATACCGACGAGGATCATAGTGCCCAGGTCGACACCGAGCGTGCCGGCAACCAGGACCGAACCGGCCGAAGGCGGCACGAACGCATAGCCAGCCGCCAGTCCCGCGAGCAGGGCGATGCCGTAGTAGAGGGTCGACTTCTTGGTCTGCGACGCCACACTAAAGGCAAGCGGGATCAAAACGACCACGCCGGCCTCAAAGAACACCGTGGTGCCGATAACCAAACCGGTGATGCCCAGCGCCCAGCTGGAGTGGCCCTGGCCAAAGGTGTCAATGAAGGTCTGGGCAATCTTCTTGGCGCCGCCGCTCTCCTCCAAAATCTGGCCAAACATCGATCCCAGGCCAATGAGCAAGGCGATGTTTTGCAGCGTGGTTCCCACGCCCTTGGTGACGGTGTCTGCCACCATGTCGAGCGGCATGCCGGCACCGATACCGATCACGAGCGCCGAGACCATCATCGACAGCACGGGGTGCAGCTTGAACTTGATGATGAGCGCAAGCAGCAGCGCGATGCCCACGATGGCGGCGATGACCAGCCTGGTGGGATCAGCCATAAACGTTGGGTCTGACATCTTTCCTCCAATTCATCAGACCTTTTGAATTCGTCTGATGACTATAGCGTGTTTTGGAAAGGTCTGATGTTTCATTTTGAAATTTGTTCGAAATACATCTGATGTATTTGGTAAACGGTCGTATTTGCGCTGCGAACGGTATATCTAAGCCGCCCGACTCAAATCCAGCGGCCAATATCGCATCCGTGGTGCGCTAAAATAGCTCAGATGAATTTTGTAATGAAAGGTATAGCTATGGCCCGCGCCGAATCGGGACTCCCCGAGCAAATATCGGAGAAAATCATTCAATTGATTCTGGATGAACACCTTGAGCAAGGCGATCGCCTACCTAAGGAAACCGTGCTGGTCGAGCGCTTGGGCGCCGGCAGGAGCACCGTGCGCGAGGCCATGAAGTTGCTGCAGTCGCGCAATATCGTGCGCATTAAGCAGGGTTCGGGCACCTATGTGGCGTCAAACCCCGGCGTTGCCGACGACCCGCTGGGCTTTACCTTTATCGACGACAAGCAGCGTCTGGCGCGCGACCTACTCGAGGTGCGCTTTATGATCGAGCCGCAGATGGCACGCTTGGCAGCCGAGCACGCGACCAACGACCAGGTCGTCTGTATCAAAGAGCTCTGCGACGAATCCGAGCGCCTGGCCGAGGCCGGTGAGGATTACTCCGCCGCCGACACCGCGTTCCACAATGCCATTGCCGAGAGCTCCGGAAACCTCGTCGTTCCCCGCCTGATGGGCGTGCTCAAGGCGTCCGTCCCCCTCTTTATCGACGTGACTGGCAAAAAGCTCGTCGAGGAAACTATCCGCACGCACCGCGATGTGGCCGACGCCATCGCCTCGCGCAATCCCACCGCCGCGCACGACGCGATGTATCTGCACCTGGTGTATAACCGCAACATGATTGCGGAGGGAGCAGAAGCAAAAGGCATTTAGGGCCCGACAATAATCTTTCTTTGGCAAAACGCAGGCGGCGGCTGCCAAACACACAGGGCAGCCGCCGCTTTTTGCAATCGATTGGTGCAAAGGGGTTGACTAGAGTTCGCAGGCAACCTTGTAGCCGTCGCCGATGGCGTCGCGAATGTTGCCGCACTTGTTGGCGTCACCCAACACGTGGGTGGCAACACCGGCAGCGGCAAGGTCGTCGGCCAACTTGGTATTGGGACGATAGCCCATGGCAAGCACCAGCGTATCGGCATCGGCGATGGTGTGGACCTCGCCATCCTTCTCGTAGCTGATGGCGTCCTCGGTAATCTCGGTCACCTTGGCCTCGGTCAGCACGTGGACGCCCTTTGAGAGCATGCGCGTGATGAGCACCGCGCGACCGGCGCCGCCCTCGTTGGCGGCGAGCGTCTTGGTCATCTCGATAACGGTGATATCGCGATTGGCCGGCGACAGGTCATTGACCAGCGGGGCCAGGTAATCGGCCGTCTCGCAGCCGACGGTGCCGCCGCCGACGATGACGATCTTCTTGCCCGGGAAAGCCTTGCCGCCCAGCAGGTCGTCAGCTGTCATAACCTGCTTAAAGCCCTGCATGAAGGCCGGAGCGATGGGCTCGGCGCCATAAGCCAGGACAACCTCGTAGCCGGCGTAGTCACGCTGAATGTCCTCGGCAGTAAGCTCGGTGCCAAATACGCACTTCACGCCCGCCTCGGCAAGACGACGATACTGGTACTTGATCACGCGGGTGAGCTCCTGCTTTGCCGGCGGAACGGCTGCGATGCGCATCTCGCCGCCCGGCTCATCCTGCTTGTCCACGAGCACCACGTTGTGGCCGCGCTTGGCGGCAATGAACGCCGCCTCCATGCCCGCAGGACCAGCGCCCACAACCAGTACGTTCTTGGCCTCGGCGGCAGGCTCGTAACCGGCCTCGTCGCGCTCAACATCGGGGTTGACGGTGCAGGAGATGCGCTTGCCGAACATGATGCCGTTCAGGCAGCGCAGGCAACCGATGCAGGGACGGATCTCGTCGGCGTTGCCGACGGCGGCCTTGTTGCAGAACTCTGCATCGCACAGATTGGCGCGGCCCATCATGCAGATGTCGGCAGCGCCGTCCTCGATCAGCTCCTCGGCGATCCAGGCCTCGTTAATGCGTCCGACGGTGGCGACGGGAATGTTGACGTGCTTTTTGATCTCGCGCGAGCAGGCAGCGTGTGAGGCCTGCTGCGTGCCGGCGGCGGGAATGGCGGAACCGCGCTTGATGGTGGTACCGCCCGACACGTGAATCATGTCGACGCCGGCCTTCTCCAGGCGACGCGAGACATAGATCATATCGTTGAGGGTCAGGCCGCCATCGGTGTACTCGTCGCCCGAGATGCGGACGTCGATGATGAAGTCCTTGCCGCAGCGCTCGCGAATCTCAGCGATGACCTCGAGCAGGAAGCGCATACGGGCGTCGAGCGAGCCGCCGTACTCGTCGGTGCGCTTGTTGTAGAGCGGAGTCAAAAAGCCGCCGAGCATGCCGTGGGCATGTGCCGCATGGACCTCGACGCCATCGACACCGGCCTTTTGCATGCGCACGGCAGCGTCGCCAAACTGATGCGTAAGCTCGTGAATCTCATCGACCGTGATAGGGCGCGGCGCCTCGCGGGCATAGGACGGGCCCACAAAGGACGGAGCGATCAGGCGCGGCGTGCCCGGAATGTTAAAGGCCATGTAGGCGGGGTGGAAGAGCTGCGGCATGATCTTGCAGCCGTACTCGTGGACGGCTGCGGCGAGCTTTTCCCAGCCGGGGATAAACGTGTCGTCGTAGCAGCACATGTCACCCGGCAGATAGGTATAGGTGGGCTCGACCGTCACGACCTCGGTGATGATGAGGCCCACACCACCCTTGGCGCGGGCGCGGTAGTGGTCGACCAAGTCGTCGGTCACATAGCCATGATCGGCCAGGTTCGTGGATACCGGCGGCATAAAGACGCGGTTCTTGACCTCGGTCGTACCGACCTTGATCGGGCTAAAGAGCATCGGGTAGGCGGATGACTCCATACAGGCTTCCTTTCGTTTGAGCCGCTCGGCGGCAGTTGCTAACGTACCTATCGTATCAGCAACCGCCGCGTCCGTACCCGCTCGCACTCCCCCGCCTTTAATCCGATCCCCACAAAAGTTGCGGTGGAATACGGAGTAGATGAGGCTTTTGACAGCCAAATCAGTCCGTATTTCACCGCAACTGATGGGGGGATGGAGTTAAAGGCCCAGGTAGGATGTCATGCCTTCGACGGCGAGCTTGGCACCGGCAACGGCGTGGACCACGGTGAGCGGGCCGTTGACCACGTCGCCGGCGGCAAAGACGCCAGGCACGGTAGTCATGCCATACTCGTCGACCGAAAGCAGGCCGCGATGGTCGGTCTCCAGACCGCCCGTTGTAAGCACGAGCTTGTCCTTGGGCACTTGAGACGCCGCAATCACAACCGTGTCGGCGGACACGTGGTCGAGTTCTTCCTCGTAGCCCACCACGTTGTTGTCCTCGTCAAAGATAGCCGTCTCGAACACCGGACCGTTGTCGTCGATGGCGCAGATCGCCTTGCCGCACACAATCTCGGCACCGTCAAGCTCGGTCAGCTCCACCTCGTCATCGATGGCAGAGATATGGCGCGATCGGGCGTACACGGTAACCTTGCGAGCACCCGAGCGCAGGGCCGTGCGGGCAACATCCATGGCCACATTGCCGGCGCCGATAACCGCCACGTTCTGCCCGATCGCCACGCTCGTGGGGTCAACGAGGTAGTCGATGCCAAACAGCACGTTGCCGCGCGACTCGCCGGGAATACCCAGCTTTCGAGCTCGCCAGGTACCAGTACCGACAAAGACCGCATCGTAGCCGTCGCGCAGCAGGTCGTCGATGTGGAGCGCACCGCCGATGGTGGTCGAGGGGCGAACGCGCACGCCGAGCGAGCACATCACGTGGCGGTATTTTTGCACGAGCGAGCGCGGCAGACGGAACTCGGGGATACCGTACTCCAGCACGCCGCCGATCTCGGGCCGCTGCTCAAAAACGGTGACGGCGCAACCCAGCTGCGCCATCTTAATTGCCACGGTAATGCCGGCAGGGCCGGAGCCGACCACAGCGACCTGCTTGCCGCACGACGGCGCGGGTCTCCACTCTTTGCGGTCCAAATACGCCGTGGAGATATAGTTCTCGATGCTCGAAAAATGCACGGGCGCGCCCTTGCGGCCCTGAATGCAAGCGCCCTCGCACTGGCCCGAATGATTGCACACCATGGAGCAGACCGCACTCATGGGATTGTTCTGGAACAGTAGCTCGCCCGCCTCTTGCAGACGGCGCTGCTTAAAGAGGTCGATAACCTGCGGAATGGGCGTCTGCACCGGACAGCCCTTTATTTGACAGAACGCCTTTTTGCAGCCCAGACAGCGATTTGCTTCCTCAACGATGTGGATAGCCACGCAATTCCCCTCTATCGACCTGGACGAAATCGGCTTCTTAAACCAATTTGCCCGAATTTATAACCATAGATACGTCAACAGTGCGGAAAAGGGCACCGAAAAGCATCTCACAAACGCGCAGTAGCAACCCTTCCCTCGCACGGAGCCACTGTGCAGCCCCGTCATCGAGATCAAAAGATTCGCCACCCCTACGAATGGCGAATCTCTCTACAGGCAGACGCCGTCTTTCCAGATACTGATCTCGTGGCAGCCGCGGCGCTCGGCACTCGTTAGCTTACCGCTCGCTGTATCCAGTACCAGCTGATACAGGTCGCGGGCAGCCTCGTCGAGTGTGCGTTCGCCTGTGGCAATCACGCCGGCGTTAAAGTCCATCCAGTTGGCCTTGTGGTCGCACAGACGCTGATTGGTGAACACCTTGAGGGTGGGCGCCGGTGCACCAAACGGCGTGCCGCGTCCAGTCGAGAACAGAATCACGTGACAGCCAGCAGCCGTCAACGCCGTGGTGGATACCATGTCGTTGCCCGGGCCGCACAGCATGTTCAGGCCATGCTTGGTGACCTGACCGGCATACGGCAGCACGTCGACGATGGGTGCGGAGCCGCCCTTTTGCACGCAGCCGCAACTCTTGTCCTCGAGCGTGGTGATGCCACCGTCCTTGTTACCGGGACTCGGGTTCTCGTAGACCACCTCACCATGGCTAATAAAGTAATCCTTAAAACCGTTAAGCATGTCAGAGGCAGCGTTAAAGACCTGCTCGCTCTCGCAGCGATCGAGCAGGATGCTCTCCGCGCCAAACATCTCGGGCACTTCGGTGAGCACCGACGTACCGCCACGGGCGACGACCATATCGCTCACGCGACCGATCGTGGGGTTGGCGGTAATGCCCGAAAGACCGTCAGAGCCGCCGCACTTAAGACCAATAACCAGCTCTGAGGCCGGAATGGGCTCACGCTTGGCCTGCTTGGCCAGGTCAGCCAGCTCGGACAGAATCTTGTGGCCCTCGATCTGCTCGTCGGCTACATCCTGGCAGGTGAGAAAACGAACGCGCTCGTGATCGAAGTCACCGAGCTCGTCGAGCACCTGCTGATGCGTGCAGTTCTCGCAACCGAGCGACAAGAACAGCACGCCCGCGGCGTTTGCGTGACGCGACAGCGCCACCAGCAGACGACGGGTCTGGGCATGGTCGGCGCCGGTCTGTGAGCAACCGAACGGATGCGGGAAGTAATAGACGCCCTCCAACGAGCCCTCGACCAGGTCCTGAGCCTGCTCGCACATGGCACGAGCGACTTCGTTGACGCAACCGACGGTGGGAATGATCCAAAGCTCATTGCGCGTGGCGGCACGACCGTCGGCACGGCGGAAGCCCATAAAGGTCTCGGCCTCGACCGGCTCAACGACCGGATGTGTCGGATTGTAGGCGTACTCTATCTCACCCGAGAGGTTGGTCTTCACGTTGTGCGTGTGCAGCCACTGGCCGGGCTGAATGTCCTTCGTCACGTGACCGATGGGAAGACCGTACTTGACGACATCCTCACCGGCTGCAATGGCGCGCACGGCCATCTTGTGACCCTGCGGGATATCCTCCGCGGCAACGACCTCGCCCACGCCGGGAACCTCGACGGCAGCACCCTTGGCGAGCGGCGACAGCGCAACGATGACGTTGTCGGCCGGATTGATCTGGATAGTGTTCATTACAAAGAGTCCTAACCCTACAGGTTGAGCAGAAGTCGAGTGACGCCCGCCAGTTACCCGGCGGGCGTACAGAAGGATTTAGGCCTGAGCGTTCGCGAACGCCTGCTTGACGCCCTCGGAGCGCACGACGGCGAGAGCGTTGACGACAAACTCCTCCAGGCCGGCGATCTGCGTAAGATCCTCGCCCCACATTTGCTCGTTGGAGAGCACATCGTGCACCAGCTCGGCGTCGTCGGCGCCGGCGTGGGCAGCGTAGAAGTCGAGCACAAAGGCGTCGTCCTGAGCGGTGTACTCGGTGCCGTCAGAGCGACGCAGGTGCAGGCCGTCGCCCTCGCGAGACACGAGCTCCTGCGTGTAGAAGGAGATGAGCGTGGCCAGGCTCGTCGCCAGGCACTTGGGCAGGTTGCCGGTCTCGGCAACGTAGTCTTTGAGCGTAGGCAGGTCGCGGGCACGCCACTTAGCCGTGGAGTTGAGGCAGATGGAGAGCAGCGCGTGGTCGATAAACGGATTGTCGAAGCGGTTCTCGACGGCGGCGGCAAAGGCCTTGCAATCCTCGGCATCCAGATCGGTGGCGAGCGTCGGGATGACCTCGTCGTAGAGCATGGTGTTCATGAAGCCGCGGACGGTCTCGTCGTGCATGCAATCGCGCACGATATCAAAGCCGGCAACCCAGGAACCCGGGACAAAGGCGGTGTGGGCGCCGTTGAGGATGCGGACCTTGCGCTTCTTGTACGGGGTGACGTCGGGGGTCACAAAGACACCCGGCAGACCGGCCTTCACGAAGGGCAGACGCTCCTTGAGCGATTCGTCACCCTGGATGCCCCACATCTGGAAGGGCTCACGCACGGCCAAGAACGGATCCTCATAGCCCAAGCGCTCGGCCACGGCAGCGGCCTCCTTGGGATCGCGGATGCGACCCGGAACGATGGTGTCGACGAGCGTGGTGCAGACGGTGCAGTCGTTGGCCATCCACTGCGAAAACTCGTCCTCCCAGCCCCAGTCGCTCACGTACTGGTTCATGATGCGCAGCAGCTCCTCGCCGTTATGGTCGATGAGCTCGCAGGCGAGCACGATGACGCCCTGCTTGCCGGCAGCCCAGCGGGCATGGAGCACCTGGGCAAGCTTGGCAGGGAAGCTCGCGGGGGGCATGTCGTCGGCCTTGCAGGACGGATCGTAGGCGATACCGGCCTCGGTGGTGTTGGAGACGATAATCTCCAGGTCGTCGGAAACGGCGACCTCCATCATGGCACGGTAATCAGCCTCGCGATACGGATTGAGGCAACGGCTGCAGGCGCTGATCACGCGGGAATCGTCAACCGTGTCACCGTTCTCCTTGCCGCGCACCAGTACGGTGTACAGGCCATCCTGGGCATTGATACCATCGGCGAAATCGAAGGCGCCGCTGATGGGCTGCACCATGACGACCTTGCCGTTCCAACCGGTGGCCTCGTTGCCCATATCGAAGAAACGATCGACGAAGGCGCGCAGGAAATTGCCCTCGCCAAACTGCAGGACCTTCTCGGGGGCGTCCTTGGGCAGCACGTAGCCCTCGTAGCCGATCTTCTCGAGCGTCTCGTAGCTGATGTTATTCATAGAGGTTTTCCTCTCAACTCAAGTCCCGGTACGGCATCGCCGCACCGGGTTGCATTCATGATTTTTCAGGCAGCGGGGCTATTTATCGATCGTCTCGATAGTGCTCTCGCCGATCTTGCCGCGCTCCCAGCGACCATTCGACAGGTCGTTGGAAATGGAATTGAACTTCTTCTCGGTAATGTCGTAGAGAGCGAAGATAATCAAGGCTGCTACCAGAAGGGCGCAGGCGGGATAAATCGTCAGAGCGCCCTTGATGCCAAGCAGCGTGGCAGCCGTCTGGGGCTTATTTGCCACATATCCGGTAAGGGCAAGGATGCCGCCGGAAATGATCGCGGCAAGGGATTGCGCAAGCTTACGAGAAAAGTTGAACGCGGCGTAGGTCGTACCCTCCTTGCGGATTCCCGTGTGCCATTCACCGTAATCAATAACATCGGAAACCAAGTTCCAGGTGATACCGTTGGGGATGGCAAGTGCGACGTAGCCGATGGTGACGAAGATGATGAACGTCACGGTATTGGTCGGCAGGATGAAGTTGAGGCCGTTTGCCACGGCACCGACGATAAAGCAGGCAACGCACGTGCGCTTCTTGCCAAAATGCTTGACGAGCGTCGGGATGGCGAGAATGGCGACAACCGACGTTCCGATCATGATGCCGTTGACAATGGGCTGCAACGCGATGTTACCCAGGTTGTACTGGCAGAAATACACCATCATGGTGTTGTTGGTGTTCATGGCCGAGATGGTAAACAGCGTAAGCAGGATAACTGCTCCCAGGTTCTTGTTGGTGAAAACGACCTTGAAATACGTGCTGAATGCGCTCGACTTCTTGCCGGCCTTTCCCGCAGCCTTCTCCTCGGCCTGTCGATCGATACGGATATGCTCGCGCGTTCCCAAAAAGCAGATGGCGAATCCGGCGATGCCGCACAGTCCCATGACGACAGCTGCAATCGTATAGCCGTGCGGATTGCCGTCGAGCGTGTCGCCACCCGCAAAGAACAGGACCAATGGGATGAACGCTACGCCCGTGATGAGCTGTGCGCAAAGCGAACCGGCCTGGCGCGTTGACGCCATGTGCGCGCGGTCATCGACGTCACGCGTCATTACCGTGGCCAGAGATCCGTATGGCACGTTGGTGAAGCTGTATACGACGCCCCAGATCATGTAAGTTATCAGCGCATAGGCAATTTTACCTGCCATGGGAATATCGGGCGCAGTGAAGGTCACCACGGTTAGAACGGCAAGGATCACGGCCGAAACCATCATGACCGGACGAAACCGACCGTGCTTGCCAATCTTCTTTCTACCGTCGACGAATGCACCGGCAATCGGGTCCATGAACGCATCGAAAATCTTGGTGACGGCGAAAATCAGGCTCACTACGCCTGGCGAAATCAGACAGATGTCAGTGTAGAACTTGGTCAGATATGCTTGACCAAGATCGAACATGAATCCGTTGCCCAAATCGCCAAAGCCATAGCAGATTTTCTCACGCCAGCTCAGCTTGATATCCTGCGAGCTCTGCATCGATCCCGAATCCGCCTGAGCAGACACAATCTGCTCGTTTTTCTGTTGCCCTGTTCCCATATGGTCCCTCCCCTTTGCAACCGATTTCACCAATCGGAACACATACAGATCTATGCCTCGACAGTGTCCAGATCGAAGCCAAAGTAGCGAACGGAATTGTTGTAGCTGATATCGCGCACGATGGTGCCCAGCAGCTCCATGTCGGCCGGATACTTGCCCTGCTCAACCCACTCGCCGATCACGCTACACAGCACGCGACGGAAATACTCGTGGCGCGGATAGGACAGGAAGGAGCGGGAGTCGGTGAGCATGCCGACAAAGTTGCCCAGGACGCCCTCGTTGGCCAGAGCCGTGAGCTGCTCGCGCATACCGACCTCGTTGTCGTTGAACCACCAGGCGGAACCGTTCTGGATCTTACCGGCAGTCGGAGCCTCCTGGAAACAGCCCATCACGGTATCGATCATGGTGTTGTCGATGGGGTTCAAGCTGTACAGGATGGTCTTGGGCAAGCCGCAGGTCTCCTGGATGGAGTTGAGGAAATCGGCGAGCTGGTCGGACGGCGTGTAGTTGGAGATGCAATCGTAGCCGGTATCGGGGCCGAGCTTGGCAAACATGGCGCGGTTGTTGTCGCGCTTGCAGCCAAAGTGCAGCTGCATGGCCCAGCCCAGACGGACATACTCGCCCGCGACAAACTGCATAAAGGCGGTCTTGTACTTAAGGACCTCTTCCTCGGTGAGCGGCTCGGCAGCCAGACCCTTGGCAAAGATGGCCTCAATCTCATCGGCGGTAGCCGGGACGTACATAACGTAATCGAGTGCGTGGTCGGAGGCGCGGCAGCCCAGCTCGTGGGCAACATCGTAGCGCTTGGAGATGGCGGACTTCATGCCCTCAAAGTCGCTGACCTCAACGCCGGCAACCTCGGAAAGGTGCTTGCAGTAGTCGGCGAACTCCTGGCCGCGCTCGATGCGCAGAGCGGCGTCGGGGCGCATGGCGGGAACGACCTGAACGTCAAAACTGTCATCGGCGGCAATCTTCTTGTGCCACTCAAAGCTGTCGGCGGGGTCGTCGGTAGTGCAGATCATGCGGACGTTGGACTGCTTGATCAGGTTGCGGCAGGTAAAGCTGGCCTCGGCGAGCTTGGCGTTGGCAAGGTCCCAGACCTCCTGGGCGGTCTTGCCGTTGAGGACGCCCTCGTAGCCAAAGTAGCGCTTAAGCTCCAGGTGGCTCCACTCAAAGACGGGGTTGCCAACGCAGCGACCCAGGGTCTCGGCCCACTTTTGGAACTTCTCGCGAGCAGGGGCGTCGCCAGTGATAAAACGCTCGTCGACGCCGTTGGCACGCATCAAGCGCCACTTGTAGTGGTCGCCGCCCAGCCAAACCTCGGTGATGTTCTCGAAACGCTTGTCCTCCCAGATCTCCTTGGGAGAAATGTGGCAATGGTAGTCAACGATGGGCATGCCCTCGGCAAAGCTGTGGAACAGTTCCTCGCCGGTCTTGGTGCTCAGCAGGAAATCCTGATCGTCCATGAAGTTTTTCATCAAACAACCCCTTTGTTTGCGGAGCGGGCGCACAATACGCTCGTCATCCTCTAGGTGAACGTTCACCATCTTAGTGCAAAATGCGTTACGAGGTGAACGTTCACCTAACCATCATGGGGCGAACGGTAGGTTTTGACCGATTAACGGTTGCCGAGCCATGGTCCTGCGTTGGATCGGTATAAAGAAAGGCCGCTGACGGCAGATTCGCCATCAGCGGCCTTCGAAACAATTTTTCGATCCCCAGCCAAAAAGTACGCGGCAAGTAGGGAACTCCCTAAACGCATTAGATTCCGGCGAGCTCGCAGTAACGATCGACGTTGCTGGCAAACACCATCTCAACAGCCCCCTTTTGCACAGGCTCCGCCGGCGTCTTTCCCCACAGCAGGTAATCGCCTAAGGTCTTGGCGCCACGATATGCCAGACTCACCGGGTCCTTGTAGACGATGTTGGTAAAGATGCCCCGACGCAAAGCCAGCGCACTTTCTGGGAACAGGTCGTTGCCAATCACCATTACTTCGCCGGCCTTGTTAGCCGAGACAAGCGCATCGGCAATCAGCTCAGAGCCCACGGCGAACACGCTGCAGATCAACTCGGGGACTTCCGATGACTTTAGACGCTGGTTGAGCTCGTGCTCGAGCTGCTTGACCTGGGCATGAGCACCGGTCAGATCCTCGACCTGCCAGGGAACATTGTGCTCGCGAAGGTAATTGTGGAAGGCGCGAGCGGTCAAATAGTGCGAGTCGGTATAGGGGTCGCCCGCCAATAAAAGCACGCGGGTATCGGTCCCAGAAGCGTGAACCAGGTTGGCCGCCTGCTCGGCCATCAGGCTTCCCGCCGTGGAGTAGTCGGCCAAACTAGCGCCCAGGCGATCGAGGTGAGGGCGGTCGCCGTCAACGAGCTCAATCGTCACGCCCGCCTCGGCGATCTGCCCCAAAAGCTCAGTCGCACGATCGTCGCCCGGCGTATAGGCGAGCAAGCCATCAATCTTCTCGCCCACCTGCAGACGCTCGTCGATTTGCTCAAGTGCATCAGCGTAGCCGCCCACGCCAAATTCAACGCGTTCAACGGTAATGCCCTGGTCGATGACCTCTTGCTCAAAGCGATTGCAGCCTTCCCATAGGTAACGATAGAAATAAGCGCCCTCACGCGATGCGCACGGCAGACAAAACAGCAGATTGATGTCCTTACGACGCAGACTCGAAGCACTCGTGTTGCGGTGATAGCCCATCTCCTCAGCCTTAGCATTAACCTTGGCACGCACAGACTCGCTCACGCCGGCCTTGCCCGTAAGGGCCTTATGCACGGTGTTAATGGAAACGCCAAGCTCGGCGGCTATGTCCTTCATGGTGACGCGTGCGCTCATAGGGTTACTCCGGTACAGACGGGCAGCTAATAAATAATTCAGTTAACGATACCCCAAAAAATGCATGTCTACTCGCCGCACTCACGCTCGAATGTGTAAAAAGCCCCGCGAACGGATGCTCGCGGGGCGTTCAAGATACCCAGTTGTTTATTTGACACCGCGGCCTAAATTCTCAGCCACTTTGTCGACGCCTTTCAGCGCGGCGCACGTCTTTTTGTTGGAGCAATGCCCCGTGCAAACGCCACCCTGAGCGCAGTCAGCGCAGGTGCCCTTGCGGTAGATGCGCACGCATACCGCGACAAACGCAATACCGATAACAGCCAGTACAACAATATCGATAGGTGCCATAGCAAGCCTCCTCTAGTTAACCATCACTTACTTTACTCCATTCTCCACCTACCGAATAGGGACAGGTTTAATTTGGTCAGTTTTATCTGCGGAAACGCCACATCTTACTTCTGGAGCAAAGCAATCTGTCCCCCCCATTGCATCAAAAAGCCCGAGTGTCACTGAGACACCCGGGCTCGTGGAAAGGGGTTGATCCTTATTCGGACTTAGGCGGAAACTGCAGCGGAAGCAGTGTTGGTCTCGTCCTCGTCGGTCCAAGCGCGCTTGGGCATAGGACGGAAAATCTGGAAGAGCATCGCGACCAGCAGCACGATAGCCACAACCGTCCAGAAGCCAAACTGCCCAAGGACAAGCAGGTTATAGAACTGGTTGATGAACAGGCCGATCACCCAAGCGAAGGCGCACTCGTAGCCGAGGGCAATCGCGGTCCACTTGCCGGAATTCATCTGGTTGCGGATGGTACCCATAGCGGCAAAGCACGGAGCGCACAGCAGGTTGAAAGCGCCAAAGGCAACGCAAGCGCCCATGGTGGGGAACATGCCGGCAAACGCGGTCCACAGGCTCGGGTCGGTCTCGCCCGCGTCGGCGACGGACAGCAGCGAGCCGGCGGTGGCGACAACGTTCTCCTTGGCGACGAGGCCAGAGACAGTCAGCGCGGTTGCCTGCCAGGTGCTAAAGCCGAGCGGGGCGAAGATCCAAGCGACCAGGTTGCCCAGCATGGCGAGCACGGAGTAGTCCATGAACTCCTCGGGGATGCCGTCCATCGCAGGCAGGAAGCCAAAGGAGCCGTTGTAGCTACCAAAGTTGGAGAGGAACCACACCACGACGGTAGAGGCGAAGATGATCGTGCCGGCCTTCTTGATAAAGGCCCAGCAGCGCTCCCACACGTGCAGCGCCCAGGAGCGGATCGCCGGGAAGTGGTAAGCGGGGAGCTCCATGACAAACGGGGTCGGACGGCCGGCGAAGAGCTTGGTCTTCTTGAGCATGAGGCCCGAGGCGATGACGGCAAAGACGCCCAGGAAGTAGAAGAGCGGGCTGATCCACGCGGCGGTGGTGGAAGAATCGCCGATGATGGAACCCATGAGCAGGGCGATGATCGGCAGCTTAGCGCCACAGGGAATGAACGTGGTGGTCATGACCGTCATGCGGCGGTCCTTCTCGTTCTCGATGGTCTTGGTAGCCATGACGCCGGGGACGCCGCAGCCCGAAGACACGAGCATAGGAATGAAGGACTTACCGGACAGGCCAAAGCGGCGGAACACGCGGTCCATGATGAAGGCGACGCGGGCCATGTAGCCGCAGTCCTCCAGGAAGGACAGCATGACGAACAGCAGGAACATCTGTGGAACAAAGCCGAAGATGGCGCCCAGGCCGCCGACGATGCCGTCGCAGACCAGCGAATCGACCAGGCCTCCGTCCTCGGTGCCACCCGCCACGAGGGCGTCGTGGACCATGGTGGTGATGCCGGGGACATAGGGGCCATACTCCGCCGGGTCAACCGAATCGGCGTCGTCGCCCGCAGCCTCAACGGCTGCATCGTAGGCGTCGCGACCCTGGCCGAGCACGTACCAGCCGTCGGTGCCGAAGAGCTGGTCGTTGGTGAAGTCGGTCACCGTGCCGCCCAAGGTGGAAACGGCGATGTAGTACACGCAGAACATGATGACCACAAAGATCGGCAGGCCCAGAATACGGTTGGTAACCACGCGGTCGATCTTCTCGGAGGTGCTCATCTTGGCCGGAGCCTTGGTCATGCACTCGTCGATGATGTGCGCGATGACGCCATAGCGCTCACCGGTAATGATGGACTCGGCATCGTCGTCGCAGTCCTGCTCGCACTGAGCGACCAGTTCCTCCACGCGAGCGGCCTTCTCCTTGGTGAGGTTGATGAGTTTGCAGGCGTCTGCATCACGCTCGAACAGCTTGACGGCGTAGTAGCGGCGCTTGTTGGCGGGAACGCTCGCCGGAAGGTTGTTCTCGATGTGCGTCAGGACGTCCTCGATGGAGGAGTCGAACTTGTGCTCCGGCACCTGGCCCTTGGAAGCAGCGGACTTCTTAACCTGCTCGAACAGCTCCTTGATGCCTTTGTTCTTAAGAGCCGAGATCATCATGACCGGGCAGCCGAGCTTCTTGGACAGTTTGGCGGTGTCGATCTTGTCACCGTTCTTCTCGACCAAGTCGGCCATGTTGAGGGCAACGACCACGGGCAGGCCGGTCTCGATAACCTGAAGCGCCAGGTACAGGTTGCGCTCGAGGTTGGTGGCGTCGACCACCTGGACGACGACATCGGGCTCGCCGCTCATGAGGTAATCGCGCGAGCATTGCTCCTCGGGGCTGTAAGGGGAAAGCGAGTAGATGCCGGGGAGGTCCGTGATGGTAACGTTCTTGTCGCTTAGGAGCTTGGCTTCCTTTTTCTCAACCGTGACGCCGGGCCAGTTGCCAACGTAGCCGTTGGCGCCGGTGATCAGGTTGAAAAGCGTGGTCTTGCCGCAGTTGGGGTTACCCGCCAGCGCGACATGGATCTGAGAATCCGCCATTCAATCCTTCTTCCTTGTGTGCCTGCGCTGCTTTCTCCGCGCAGGCTGGATAATGTGCTTTAAAGTTGCTGCATTAAGTTAGAAAAACCTAACTTTATCTGCAGAAATATGCGCCGCGAGTCCTTACCGAACCTCGACGACGGCAGCCTCCTCCTTGCGGATGGAAAGCTCGTAGCCGCGCACGTTGATCTCGACCGGATCACCGAGCGGTGCAACCTTCACGACCTTGAACGAAGTGCCCTTGATGAGCCCCAGGTCCATAAGGTGGCGGCGAAGCGCACCCTCACCGTGAAGCTTGACGATGGTGGAGCTCTCGCCCACCTTAACGTCACCCAACGTCTTCATCCTCTTGTCCCCCTTTCGGTTTTTATGAAATGCTGCTGACTAACCGACGGTCATGATGTGCATGGCAACCTTGGAATCGATACCAAAGCGTGCGCCCAGCACCGTGACGATGATATTGGCGCCACTCGAGCTCACCACGTGGATTTCGTTGCCCTCGACAAAGCCGAGGTCCTTGAGGTGGTGTTTCATGTCCTCATTGCCCTTTACACGAGACACGTGCACGGTTTCGCCCGCTTTTACCATCGAAAGCGGCATGGCCGGCATCTGCGGTCCGCAAGACATGAGTGAGCTCCTAACGTCGGTTCGTCCTCAACATCGACGCGGTAAAAGTTAACCACATCTATGTTCGCTTTAGTAAACTAACACGTGGTTAACTTTTTGGAAAGGGTCTCTATTCAGTTTTCGAAAAAGTTTCCTATACGAAACAAAACAAAAGGCGCGACAAAGAGCTGCCCTTTGCCGCGCCCTGTCATGCTTAAAGCGAGAGGTTTCTGATCGACGTAACGCAGGAAGCCTCGTCTACGCCCGAAACGCGGAAGATGATGTCCTCGCCGCACTCGCCGTAGAGAGCCATGAGGCCCATAACGTCGCGACCGTCGGTATGGCGGTCGCCGATGCTGACCGACACGTCGCTACGATGCTTGGCAATAATGTCATAGAGCAGCGCAACCGGGCGGGCATGCAATCCCAACGGATCTTTAATCGTCTTCGTAAATTCGACCATATCCCCTCCCACGACATCGCACATTCGGCCGGCAAACCCAGCCACGTGGTATTTATTGTAGCGTTAGATGCTTGTCGAGACCCGCCAGAAGCTCGACTGGAAAGTGCGACCCGTTTTGGACGCAAATTCCGGGACGCAGTTTCCGCGACGTCTGGTCATCCCATGTCCTCACAACCTCGGCGCACAAAAAACGAGGGAAGGCACGCGTCCTTCCCTCGTTACAGGCAATATGTAGCTGCTTGCCTACATCAGGCGCAGGCTGACGTCCTTGAGCTGGGCGCCGGAAACGGCACTCGGGGCACCCGACATGAGGTCGGAGCCGCTGGCCGTCTTGGGGAACGCCATGACGTCGCGGATGGAGTCGGAGCCGGTGAGCAGCATGCACACGCGGTCCAGGCCCAGAGCGAAACCGCCCATCGGGGGCGCACCAAACTTGAGGGCCTCCATGAGGAAGCCAAACTGAGACTCGGCGCGCTCCTCGGTAAAGCCCAGGAGCTTGAACATGGACATCTGCATCTCGGCGTTGTGGATACGCATACCGCCGCCGCCGGCCTCAAAGCCGTCCATGACAAAGTCGTAGGTGCACGAACCGGCTGCCAGCGGATCGGCCTCGATCTTAGCGATGTCGGTCTCGGTCGGCAGGGTAAAGGGCTGGTGCTCGGCAGCATAGGCCTTGCGGTCCTCATCCCAGTGGAACAGCGGGAAGTTGACGACCCACAGGAAGTCGTGGCCCTCGCGCTTGATCTCGAGCGCGTTGGCCATGTGAGAACGCATGCCGCCCAGGATCTCGTCAGAGAGCAGGCGCGGGCCGGCGGCGAACATCACAAGGTCGCCGGGCTCGACGTCCATGCGCTCGCGCAGAGCAGCCATCTCCTCGTCCGAGAAGAACTTGACGATGGGGCTGTTAATGGAGCCGTCCTCGCGGAAGGCGATCCATGCCAGGCCCTTGGCGCCAAACGTGGAGGCCACGCCGGCGAGCTTATCGATCTTGGCACGTGCCCAGGCACCGGCGCCCTTGGCGTTGATGGCCTTGACGACAGAGCCCTCCTCGTTTGCGGCAGTCGCAAAGACCTTGAACTTGGAGTTGGCAAAGATGTCGGTCAGGTCGACCAGGTGCATGCCATAGCGGGTATCGGGCTTGTCGGAGCCATAGGTGTCCATGGCATCCCAGTAGTTCATGCGACGCAGCGGCGTGGGCATCTCGACACCCATGCGGCCGAAGGCATCGGCCAGGACCTCTTCGAGCGCGCTCATGACATCGTTCTGGTCCACGAAGGACATCTCGATATCGACCTGGGTGAACTCGGGCTGACGGTCGGCACGCAGGTCCTCGTCGCGGAAGCACTTGGCAACCTGGTAGTAGCGCTCGACGCCACCGACCATAAGCAGCTGCTTCAGGAGCTGCGGGGACTGCGGCAGGGCGTAGAAGTTGCCCGGCTGAATACGGCTGGGGACGATGAAGTCACGAGCGCCCTCGGGCGTGGACTTAAACAGGGAGGGCGTCTCGACCTCCATGAACTCACGGTTGTGCAGCGCCTCGCGAATGGCAAAGGTAAAGTCGGAGCGCAGCTTGAGGTTGGCCATCATCTCGGGACGACGGAGGTCCAGATAACGATAGCGCAGACGGGTGTCCTCGCTGGTCTCGATGCCGTCCTCGATCTGGAACGGCGGGGTGACGGACGTGTTGAGCACCTCGGCGTGGTCGGTCAGGACCTCGACCTCGCCGGTCGCGAGCTTGGTGTTGGTAGTCTCCTCGCCACGAGCGCGCACGACGCCATGGATCTTGATGGGCCACTCGGGACGCATGGTCTCGGCAATCTTAAAGGCATCGCCGTCGGAGTGCTCGGGGTCGAAGGTGAGCTGCGTGATGCCCTCGCGGTCGCGAAGGTCGCAGAAAATAAGGCCGCCGTGGTCACGGCGACGGCTCACCCAACCGGTGAGGGTGACCTCTTCGCCCACGTTCTCGCGGCGAAGCTCGCCGCAGGTACGGGTGTGCATGGAATGCTCGTCGATGGGACGGGTCTGGCTCATACCAGTGATCCTCCTTTATGGATCTGTGCCGCCCCGTGTCGTTCCGGGCGGCGTCGTACAGATTTGCCCAGCCTGCGTAAACCGCGCAGCCAGACATGGCGTTCTATCTTATCGCACCTGTGTCGATGTGCCGCGGAAAAGTAGCTCCTGCCCAAAGACTTGACGGAGACGAAACAATTGACGCGCCGCGGCACCCGCCCGCGCTCGTCACGTGCGACAATATGCCCCAATAAAACAGCACTTGGAAAGGCCCGTCATGACTGCACGCCTCATCGTTATGGATATCGACTCCACGCTCATCAACCAGGAGGTCATCGACCTGTTGGGCGAGGAGGCAGGCGTGGGCGAGCAAGTTGCGCGGATCACCGAACGCGCCATGCGCGGCGAGCTGGACTTTAAGCAAGCGCTCGAGGAGCGCGTGGGGCTGCTTGCCGGCTTGGATGAGAGCGTGTTCGAGCGCACTTTTGAGCGCGTGACATTTACCCCCGGCGCGTTAGAGCTTGTGCGCTCGGCACACAGCAAGGGCTGGAAGGTCGGCGTGGTAAGCGGCGGCTTCCACGAGATCGCTGACAAGATCGTAGCCGCCGCGGGTATCGACTTTTGCCTGGCCAACCGCCTGGAAGTCGTGGACGGCAAGCTCACGGGTAAGCTGGCGGCAGACATTGTGACCAAGGAGTCCAAGCTCATCCAGCTGCTGGATTGGGCGGTTGAGTGCGGCGTCGATATGGCACACACGGTCGCTATTGGCGACGGCGCCAACGACATCCCCATGATCCAGGCCGCGGGCACTGGTATCGCGTTTTGCGCCAAGCCCAAGACGCGCGAAGCCGCCCCGTTTGCCATCGACGAGCGCAACCTGATGCTCGCCATGGACATCATCCTGCGTGACTAGCCGATCCGTCTAACAATTAAATCAGTCTGTCCCATAGTTTCCGAACAATTTTGTCTTAGTGTTCGGAAACACACCCTTTGAGTGCTAGACTTTGCGCCGTCGAAGGGAACATATATGGATAAGCGAGATCTTGAGCAGCTGCTGAGCGATGTTGCCGGCGGATCAGTCACCCCTGCCGATGCCCTCACGCGCATCCAGACGGCTCCGACCGCCGATTTGGGCTTTGCGCAGCTCGATCTTTCGCGCGGAGTGCGCCAGGGAGCCGGCGAGGTTGTCTACGGTGCCGGTAAAACCGCCGAGCAGATAGCCGCCATTATCAAAGCGCTGCGTAATGCTGGCCAGGAGCGCATCCTGGTCACACGCCTGGACAGCGAAAAAGCAGCCCGCGCCTCGGAGCTCCTCGGCACCGGCATCGACCTGGGATATGTCCCGGACGCACAGCTCGCCCTCGTGGGCGGCAAGCCCTCCCCCACCGGCAACGGACGCGTTGTCGTCGCCTGCGCCGGCACGAGCGACCTGCCCGTCGCCGAAGAGGCGGCACTGACGGCCGAGTTCTACGGCAACGAGGTCGATCGCCTCTACGACGTGGGTGTCGCCGGCCTGCACCGCCTGCTCGCTCATACTGAGGAACTTGCCCAGGCGCAGGTGGTCATCGCCATCGCCGGCATGGAAGGCGCCCTGGCGAGCGTAATCGGAGGCCTTGTGAGCTGTCCGGTCATCGCCGTCCCCACCAGCGTGGGCTATGGCGCGAGCTTTGGCGGCGTGGCCGCACTGCTCGCCATGCTCAACTCCTGCGCCAGCGGCGTTTCGGTCGTCAACATCGACAACGGCTTCGGTGCCGCTTACCAGGCAAGTCTTATCAATCATCTGAGCGCCGGCACATCCCGCGCCCGCTAAGGAGCATTTCATGTCCAACCATCAGCACACGCTTATCATCGACGGCACCTCGGGCATCAGCGGCGACATGACCGTCGCGGCTCTACTCGATCTGGGCGCCAGCGAGGAGCATCTGCGCGAGCAGCTCGCCACGCTACCAGTCGACGGCTTTGAGATTGCCGTTACGCGCGTAAACAAGCATGGCATCGACGCCTGCGATTTTGACGTCCAGCTTGCAGAGGGCCTCGAGAACCATGATCACGATATGGCCTGGCTCTACGGCAACGAAGCAGCTGCCGAGCACACGCACGAGCATGAGCGCCAGCATCATGATCATGACGAGCACGAACACGTGCACTGCCACGAGCATGATCATGAGGCCCACGACCATGGCCACGAGGACCATCATCACGCCCACGGCCATCACCACCGTTCTTTGGCGGACGTCACCGCCATCATCGACGGCTCGCGGCTAAGCGATGGCGCCAAGCGTCGCGCCCTCGCCATCTTTACCGCGCTCGCCGCCGCCGAGGCCAAGGCTCACGGCAAAACGCCCGAGACCGTCATGTTCCACGAGGTGGGCGCCGCCGACTCCATCGTCGACGTCTGCTCTGTCGCCATCTGCCTCGACGACCTGGGTATTGAGGATATCGTGGTCGAGTCGCTCTCCGAGGGCCACGGAACCATCCGCTGCGCCCACGGCCTCATGCCCATTCCCGTCCCCGCTGTCGTCAACCTATGCCAAGCAGGCAATATCGCCCTCACGCCTGCACCGGTCGCCGGCGAGCTCGTGACGCCGACGGGCGCCGCCATCGTCACCGCGCTGCGCACGTCCGACCAACTGCCCTCACGCTACCGCATCGAAGCCGTCGGCTACGGCGCCGGCAAACGCCCCTACGAAGGTTGCTCCGGTACGCTCCGCTGCCTGCTCGTTCACGCGGACGCATAGCCATGGATGCCCGCAAGGCAAAAAGCCGCGCTGCCATCGTTACGGCGTTCTCCGAGCTCCTGTGCGAGAAAGACTACGGCAAGATCACCGTCGGCGACATCATCGCTCGTGCCCACGTAGGTCGGGCCACGTTCTACGGGCTCTTCAAGAGCAAAGATGACCTGCTCGCTGAGCTCGTGCGCGATATCTGCACCCATGCCCTCGACGATGACGGTACGCCCCTCGATGACCCACTCGTACAGGTCGAGCATATCCTCAACAACCTCTGGAATCGTCGGCAGGGTGTACGGGCACTGGTAGCCGGCGCCGGCTCACGCGTCTTCGCCGACTGCTTACGCAAGACCATCATGTCACGAGCAGCCGAAACCGTGCCCGTCGACCCCTCAGGCCCCGCCGGCACCATGGACCGAAGCTTCCTACTACACCACATAGCCTCAAGCTTCGTAGGAACAGTCCAATGGTGGGCCTGGCACAACTTCCAAGCAGATAAAGCCGACGTAGCCAAAGACTACCTCTCAGCCATAAAGCCCCTCTTCAGATAGACGCCCCCTCCCAAGGCGTCATCCCTTCCCAAGGTATCGCCCTCATCTCAACGCCCCCAACAGCAAAGCGCTCCTCACATCCAAATTCAGATATATGTTGGGTTGCTTGTTCCAACGCGACCAAGATCCCGCAGCTGACCGCATGGGGTAACTTCCCAGCGCATTCCGCAGGACGCAAAAAGGCTCGCCGCACAAAGTGCGCAGCGAGCCTTTTTGCATGTCCGAGGACGCGCTGGGAAGTTACCCCATGCGGCCGGCGGACAACTATGTAGCCTTGGACTAGAACATGCCCAAGAAACCGTGCACAAACAGCGCAGCCAGAGCGGCACCGACAAACGGAGCGATGCCAGGAACGAGCAGGCCGTACTTCCAGTTGTTGTCGGCCTTGTTCTTGATCGGCAGCACCTGATAGGCCATGCGAGGACCAAGGTCACGGGCTTGGTTCATGGCGAAGCCGGTGATGCCGCCCATGCCCATGCCAACGGCCCAAACGATCAGGCCGACGCAGATAGCGAGCATCAGGACGTTCTCGCCAGCACGGTTAGCAGCAGCAAGGATGGCGCTGATGAACACAAAAGTGCAGATAGCCTCGCAGAAGAAATTACGGGCATAGTTCGTACCCTCGGTGGTGGGGTTGGTCGAGAAGATATTGCGCTGGGCAATGGGATCGACGACGCCATCGGAAGCCTTGAACTCATCGGCATACATAAGCCAAGCGATTACGGCGCCCACAAAGCCGCCGAGCATATCGGCAATCATGAAGGGGATGCAGCTGCTCCACGGCACCAGGCCTACGATGCACTGGGCAAGCACCATGGCGGGGTTCATGCACACGGCGCCGCCAAAGACAAACAGGCAGACCGAGATGCCAAAAGACCAGGTGGTGATGGCAAACATGTGGCCGGAGCCCTGATACTTGGTGCCCTTGAGCACGGTATCGCAGTGCACGCCCACGCCAAAGATGATCATGAGGGCCGTTGCGCCGAATTCGCAGAGGAGTTTGGTAAGCATAAAACCTTATCTTTCTTGTCGGTTATAAACGATTCGTTTAGGCCGCGTACTAGTGCTGAGCGACGACAACGCCCAGGCCATCGGGAATGACGGCCACCTTGACATCGGCACCCTTCATCTCAAAGGCGAGCTTGAGCGCCTCATCGAGAGTGTTGACCGGCGTCATGTGCATATCCTTGATCATCTGGTGATCGCACAGGTCGGTAACCATGATCACAGGGTGATGCGCCAGGATGCGGGCAAAGATCTGGCTCGTCCACTGGTCGGGCAGGGTCTCGTCCTTAGGACGGTCGATGCAGGCGCGCTCAAACTCTGCCGGATCATTGTCGGCGATGTTGTGATAGAAGCCCTCGCCACCGTGACCGTCGGCACAGCCGGCGACGTCGATGATCACACCGCCCTCGGGAAGCGTAGCCTCGGCAGAGCACATGCCCTTCACGGCCTGGTAGATGTTCTGGTCGAGCGGGTAGCCGCCGTTTGTGGTGATGGCAATCTCGCACTCAACGGGCTCAACGCCGGCAAGGCTCTTCACGAACTCACAGCCGGCCTCGTGCGCCTTGTGAATGTCGCCGGCAAAGGAGCCGATGACCTCGTGCTTGCCGTTGAGCACCACGTTAAGCACAAAGGCAAGGTGAGCCATCTCGGCGGCAGCAAACATGTCCTCGCTCACGTGGTTGTGGCACAGGTTGCCGGCACGCGAATGGGAATCGTTCACAAACTGACCGTTGTGGTTGTACATGATGGTCTTGTAGCTGGCGATGCCAGGCAGGACGGACTTGCGGCTACCAGAGAAACCGGCAAAGAAGTGCGGCTCAATAAAGCCCTCGGCAAGCAGCAGATCGCAATCGGCAGCAATCTTGTTGATGATGCACTCGCCGCCGGAAGGCAGAGTGCCGATCTTTTTCATCATGCTGTCGTCAGTCGCAACGTGCATAACGATTTCCTCGTTGGCAACGATCTCCTCGCCGTACTTGTTGACGAGCTCCTCGTGCGTCGAGGGGCGGTGCATACCAGTCGCAACCAGAATACGAACGCGAGCCTCAGGCGCTGCAGTATGGATGTGATGCAGCAGAATAGGCATCGTTACACGCGAAGGAACCGGACGCGTATGGTCGGAGCTAATGATGACAATGTCCTTCTTGCCAGCGCAAAGCTCCTCGAGCGAAGGCGAGCCATAAGGATTGGCAAGCGACTCCTCTACCAGCTCTTCCTGCGATTTTGTAGTCTTAAACTCGTTTTGATGACCTTCCATCACACCCGCGAAGTTCTTATCCTCGAGCTCCAGATGCAACGTCTTGTGGTCAAACGGCAGTTCACATTCAAACAATGACGAGCGCCCTCTTCCTTTTCAACTGACACACTAGATAAACCGTTGGAAGGATACGCCGCTCACCGAAAAACACCACCGTCCACCGACTCATTAACACAACGTTCATATTTGACTCACAACAAAACGGCCACGACCCCAAACGGGACCGCGGCCGCCTGTCAAAGACACTATAGACAGGATGATTTACGCAACGCCGAGGCAAACATCTACCCCGAGACGTTCGCACGTAAGCCATTTTGCATAAATGCGTTAATTAATTGTATAAAATGGCGCATGGATTTCTAGCCGTAACAGGGTAGTACCCTCCGGAGCGTGCATTTTTGCGAGTATTCAGCATCGCGGGATAAGATTTTGGTGTCAAAAGTCTTTCAAAAGGTAGATAGTCCTCATGACTCGTCCCATCTGGATAGAATGCGGCGAGAAACCAGCCATATATGATCGTCGCCAAAGCCCAATCGTCGTGCAAAAGCATCAACAGGAGCCGCGAACGTCACCCACAGCCTTATGCATCAATCTTTGGCTGCTGAAAACTCCGTTTTTTGCACGTCGCCCCAAGCACCACCCTCACCCAGCGGCTGATCCGCCGAAAACCGGGGACGAAAAGACCCGATGGGTTTCCCTCTGAATGCATTCCGCAGCACGAAGCCCCCTTATCCACAGCTCCGAAGGAGCAGGATAAGGGGGCTTCAAGTGCGAGGACGCATTCAGAGGGAAACCCATCGGGTCCCGGTGAGAGCCACAGGGCTATCGATTACCCCGTGTTCTGCAGTCCTGCCGAGACGCCGGTCACAGTCGAAAGAATCAGACTCATGTACTCGGCCTTCTTCTCCTCGGCCATCTCGTCCTGGTTCATACGCACCTCGCGAAGGGCGCGGACCTGGGCGATGGACAGAGCGTCGACGTAGGGGTTGCGCACGCGAACGGCGCAGCCGAGCACGCGAAGGCGCTGCAGCGGCCACTCATCACCGACGATGGCAAGGACCCACTTACGCGTGAGCTGCATCTCGGTGAAGACCTTCTCGGACAGATCCTGGCGATCGCCCAGGTGCAGGTACATCTTGGCGATGCGCTGGTCGGTCTTGGCGATCGACATCTCGATGTTGTCGATAAAGGTGCGGAAGAACGGCCACTCCTGGTAGGCAGCCTTGAGCTGGTCAAGATCGCCCAGCTGCTCGCAGGCGGTGCCCAGGCCGTACCAAGCGGCCAGGTTAATGCGTGCCTGGCTCCAGCTGAAAATCCACGGAATGGTACGCAGATCGTCGAGCGACTTGGCACCCAAGCCGCGCTTGGCGGGACGCGAGCCGATCGGCAGCAGACCGACCTCGGTCAGCGGCGTCACGGTCGAGAACCACGGCGTAAAGTCCTCGGTGTTCAGCAGGTCCAGGTAGCGCTCGTGGCTCGCGGCATTGAGCTTCTCGGCCATATCCCAGAACTTCTGCGTGGTCTCGGTGTTGGTCTTCTCGACACTCGGGGCCGACTGCAAAAGCGTTGCGGCAGCAACGGACTCAACATGGCGCTGAGCCAGCGTGCGGTTGCCGTAACGGGCAAAGATGACCTCGCCCTGCTCGGTGAGCTTAAAGAAGCAGTTGACCGAACCCTTGGGCTGCGCCAGCACGGCCTTGTTGGCCGGGCCGCCGCCACGGCCCACGGCACCGCCGCGACCGTGCATGAGCACCAGGTCGATGTCGTTCTTCTCGGCCCACTTGGCGATGCGCTCCTGCGCAGAGTGCAGCGCGAGCATGGCCGTGGTAGGACCGGCATCCTTGGAGGAGTCGGAATAGCCCAGCATGACCTCCATGCGGCGGTTGGTCTGGGCAAGGCGCTTTTGCACCACGGGCAGCGTAAGCATCTGGTCGAGCACGTCAACGCAGCCCTCGAGGTCCTCGAGCTGCTCGAACAGCGGGATCACGTCGAGCTCGGGGACATCCTCCTCGTGTGCGAAGGACAGGTGGGCCAGCTCAAAGACGTCGGCCACATGCTGGGCACTCTTGGTAAACGAGATGATGTAGCGGTGCGCCATCTTCTTGCCGTAGCGCTTTTGGATGGAGCCGATGGCGCGGAAGGTATCGATGACCTCGCGCGTCATGGGCTGCAGGTCGCCATGGATACCGTTCTCGTGGATATCCTTGAGGGCGCGGGCGTGCACCACGGAGTGCTGACGGAACTCCATCTCGACCATGTGGAAGCCGAAGGACTCGACCTGCCAGATGATGGTCTGGACCGGGCCGTAGGCAGCACGGACGGCACCGCAGGCAGCCAGCGAGCGCTGGACGACGCGCAGGTCATCCAGGAACTCGTCGGCGCTGTGGTACATGGTGTCGGTGATGCGGCGCACGGTGGCGTTCAGACGGTCGGCCATGATGAGCATGACGGCGCGATGCGGCTCGTGCTCGGAGATCAGCTCGGCACGGGCCGTGTACTGGGTGCTCATCTCGACCTGATGGTTCCACAGGTTGATGAGCTCGGCAGAAGGCTTGCTGTAGGTGGCCTCGAGCGTGAGGTTACGGCCGATGCGACGGCACTTGTCCTCGAGCTTGAGCACCATGTGGGTGAAGTACTTGGCGGCGACCTCACGGCTCACCTTGGCGGTAACGTTGGGGTTACCGTCGCGGTCGGAACCGATCCAGCTGCCGGGATGGAAGAACGCCGGGCACAGCGGCGGCACGGTACCGGCCTTGTCGCCCAGCACCCAGTCGTCAAAGCGACGATAGATGACGGGGATAACGTCGAACAGCGTGTTATCGAAGATGTCGATGATGGTATCGGCTTCCTCGACCGGGGTGGGCTTCTTCAACGCGATGGGACTCGTGCGAACCAGGGCGTCGATCTCCTGCAGCATATGACGCTCGTTCTCCACCAGGTCGGAGCCGCCCAGACGCGGACGCTCCTCCAGCAGGTTGGAGATACGGCGAATCTTGCCCTCGACGGCCTTACGACGGGCCTCGGTGGGGTGCGCAGTAAAGACGGGATGGAACTCAAGCTTGCCGAGCAGCTCGTTGGCGCCCTCGACGCCCAGCTCATTCACCAGCTGGTGATAGGCGACGGTGAGCTCGTTGGCGGGATCGACCTCGGTATCGGTCGACGCACCGGCCTCGCGCTCGCGCAGTTGCGCCACACGGTAGTTCTCCTCCGACAGGTTTGCCAGATGGAAGAAGCTCGTAAAGGCGCGGACGATAACCTGCTGCTTATCGAGCGGCAGGCTGTCGATCAGATTGACAACCTCACGGAATGCCACGGCGGTGGACTCATCGGCGGTAGGCACGCCCTGCTCGTCGACGGCCTCGTCGGCAGCGCGGGTACCGGGGTTGCCGGCATTGGCCACAATCTCGGCCGACAGGATTTTGTCGAACAGGTCCGCGATCTCAGGATCATACTCGCTAAGCACACGACGCTCCAGGCGCAGGAACAGCGCCAGATTGTCGCGCAGCTCCTCGGGGATCTCGATCTCGGCGAGACGCTCCCTGGACTCGGCATTCGAGCCGATTCGGTTAACGAGGCGGTTGACCACGGCAGCGACGCGCGCCGCGGCTTCGGGTACAGACTGGTTGCTTAGGTTCTCAGCCACGTTTCCTCCCATTCCTCCTTCTATGCACGTAACATGCGGTATTCATTATAGGCGCTTGAGAAATACTTTCGACACTGATTGCGCTTTACCACACAAAAGTATTTTCTGCATTGCAAGGGTTTTTGCTCTAAATGGTCGTATTTCTCGGTGGACGGCATACACAAACGGGGGCATTCCGCATAAATGCGAAACACCCCCGTAACAATCGCTCGCCGCGAGCGGGACATGTTAGCGGGTCCGCAGCTCAAAAAGATGCGCTACAGGCGCTCGCGAACCGCCTCGACGACGTTGGCCAGATCGGCAAGGACCTCATCATGGCTCTCCATGTCGCGCACCTTGACCTTGCCGGCGGCAAGCTCGTCGCCACCCAGGACCAAGATGAGCTTGGCGCCCACCTTATCGGCCTGCTTAAACTGGGCCTTGAGCGAACGGCCCTGATAGTCGGCCTCGGTCACGATGCCTGCGGCGCGAAGCTCCTGCGTAATGGCAAAGACGTTCTGGCGCAGCTCCTTGCCGGCGTTGGCGACATAGACGCACGGGGCCTCATCGGCACCCAAATCGCTGCCAAAGGCCTGCAGGGCCAGCAGGGCGCGCTCAAAACCGACGGCAAAGCCGACGCCCGCCGTGGGCTTGCCACCCTCGAGCTCGACCAGGCCGTCGTAGCGGCCACCGCCGCCGATGGAGCCGACGCCGGCGCCAGGGGCCTCAACCTCAAAGACGGTGCGGGTGTAGTAGTCCAGGCCGCGCACCAAGGTGGGATCCTCGACATACTCGATACCGGCGGCATCCAGATAGCGCTTGACCTGCTCGTAGTGCTCGCGGCACTCGTCGCACAGGTTGTCGCCCATCAGCGGGGCGTCGGCCATGATCTCGCGGCAGTGGTCGTTCTTGCAGTCGAAGGCACGCAGCGGGTTGAGCTCGGCGCGCTCGCGGCACTCATCGCACATCTCGTCTGCGTGATCGAGGATAAACTGCTTGACCTGCTCGCGATATGCCGGACGGCACTGCGCATCGCCCATCGAGTTAATAAGCAGACGGAGCTTGGACAGATCGAAGCCCAGGCGCTTGTAGAACTCCATGAGCATGATGATGCACTCGGCGTCGGCAGCCGGATCGGGAGCGCCGAGCCACTCGATGCCCACCTGGTGGAACTGGCGCAGGCGTCCCTTCTGGGGGCGCTCGCCACGGAACATGGCCTCGGCGTAATAGGCCTTAAACGACGTGGAGCCCTGGGGCACCAGGTTGTTCTCCACGACGGCGCGCACCACGCCGGCCGTGCCCTCGGGGCGAAGTGCCAGGCGCTGCTTGGGCTTGAGTTTGGTGTCGGTGCCCTCGGTAAAGACGCGCTCCAGGTTGGCGCCGCTGAACACGCGGAACATTTCCTTGCGCACGACGTCGGTCGACTGGCCGATGCCGTGGACAAACACATCTACCTGCTCGATCGCGGGCGTCTCGATGGGTTTAAAACCAAACGGCTCGAACACACCGGCCGCAATCTGCTGCATCTTTTGCCAGGCGCGCATCTCGGCGCCGATAAGGTCGCGGGTTCCCTCCGCCTTCTGTGCCTGCATGGGCAAACACCTTTCTTTTGTATCGCGTCATAGGTAACGGTCATTATACGGCACAAACGCAAACAGCGGCGGGGGGGGGGGGGGGGGGAGGGGGGGGGGGGTGGGGGGGGCGGGCGGGGGGGCGGGGGGGGGGTTACCCTTTTCAACCGACCCCTACGCGGCCCGGGTC
>UQIV01000016.1 GCA_900541205.1 uncultured Collinsella sp.
GGTATCGGGTTCCCACATTCATCCGCACATGTGCGGATGAATGTGGGAGGTGTTCGGATAAAGTTGATAATCAAGGCGCGGCCGGAGGGACCAGGCCCCGCCATGCTTCTTATGTGCAGTAAAGCTAATACTGCTAAAATACAAAGCGCTCATGTAGTTTAAACGCACGACGATAAGGAGCACCAGTGGGTAACCACTTCCGTACCTCCGGTGCGGGCGATGATGCCCCCAAGACGCAAGCAGGCGTCCAGGGCAGTCGTTTCGCCACTCCGGATTCAGAGGGCCAGCCTGTTGCTCAGGCCCCCGCTCAGCCGGCAGATCAGGCACAGCCGGCATCCGATCCCTTTGCCTACAATCCAACCAGCGATGTCGCGCTTTCCGGCACGGCGGGTTTTGAGCCCGTTCAGGCCGTGACCGCTCGCGTGGAGCAGCCTCAGGCTGGTGCCGCCACGCCGCAGCCTACCATGGCCGGCATTCCCGACCCCTTGGCCCCTGCGACGCCGGCTCCTCAGTCTGCGCAGTCAGGTCTCTTTGCCGCAATTCCCGACCCCACGCAGCCTGCTGCCCCGGTGGTCGAGAGCGATCAAGCAGCCGAGGTCGCAAGCCTCGATAACGCGCTCAACAACCCCGATTTTACGTCGGTGTTTGCGCCCATCGATCCGCAGGCCAGCCGCAAGAAGATGGCCAAGCAGGCCGGTGTCGAGCCCGTCATCCTTATGGAGCATGTCACCAAGATCTATCCGGCACAGCCCAACAAGCCTGCACTCGACGACATCAACATCGAGATCTATCCGGGCGAGTTCGTCTTCCTGGTCGGTCACTCCGGCTCGGGTAAGACCACGCTGCTGTCTACGCTCAACCGCGACGTCAAGCCGACGAGCGGTCGCATCCTGGTTGCCGGCCAGGACCTCATGAAGATCAAGAACCGCAAGGTTCCGTTCCTGCGCCGCCAGATTGGCGCCGTGTTCCAGGACTTTAAGCTTCTGCCGCAAAAGACCGCCTACGAAAACGTGGCGTTTGCCCTGCAGTGCATCGGCAAGCCCAAGGGCGTCATTCGCAGCCAGGTGCCCGAGGTGCTGCGTCTGGTCGGTCTGGCCGATCAGATGGACTCGCTGCCCGACCAGCTTTCCGGTGGCGAGCAGCAGCGCGTTGCCGTCGCCCGCGCTATGGTCAACCGCCCGCCGCTGCTGATCTGCGACGAGCCCACGGGTAACCTCGACCCGGCGATCTCGCTGGGCATCATGAAGCTGCTCGAGCGTATTAACCGCACCGGCACTACCGTGATCGTCGCCACGCACGACCGCGAGATGGTCGATAGCATGCACCGTCGCGTGATCGCCCTCGAGGGCGGCCACGTTATCCGCGACCAGGAGAGGGGAGGTTACGGCAACTATGGCACCAACTAACGTGGGCTACTCCTTCAAAGAGGCAATCAGCCACTTCTTCCGTAACTGGACTACCTCGCTCGGCGCCGTCATCACGATCTTCCTTTCGCTGTTTATCATCGGCCTGTTCATCATGGGCTCCGCGATGCTGAACTCCGTGATCGGTACCGTCGAGGATCAGGTTGTCATCAACGCGTTCATTAGTGATGACGCTGATCAGGCCGATGTTCAGGCTTTTGAGGCCGAGCTTAAGACGTGGAATAACGTCAAGTCCGTGACCTATAAGGACAAGGACGACGCGCTGGCCGAGTATACGAGCAAGATGTCGGGCAACGCCGACGCCACCATGAGCGCGCTCGATGGCCAGAACCCGCTGCCGGCTTCGTTTGCAATTGAGATGGACGATCCGTCCAAGGTCGAGAGCACGGCCAAAAAGCTCAAGAAGGATGCCGATTTCCAGAAGATCGCGGATGACGGCGACGTCAACGCGAGCGTGCTGTACGGCCAGGAGGAAGTGAGCCGCCTGTTCCAGGTGACCAACTATATCCGCATCGCCGCCGTGGTGCTCGTTGGCCTTCTGACTTTTATCGCTTTCATCTTCATCAACAACACGATTCGCCTATCCATCACGGCGCGTCGTCGTGAGATTGCGATTATGCGTCTGGTCGGCGCCAGCAACGGCTTCATTCGCGGCCCGTTTATCACCGAGGGCGTACTGCAGGCCATTTTGGGCTCGCTGCTTTCCATCGGCGTTCTGGAGCTGCTGCGCAATTTGATGATTCCGCGTCTGCAGGAGAGCATCGGCTGGATGTCGTTTGCCCTGCCGATGCAGTACTACCTGGTGACCTATGCTGCGCTGATTCTGGTCGGCGTGATTATCGGTCTCTTTGGTTCTGCCATCGCCATGCGCCGCTACCTGCGCGTGTAGGCATGCCTGGAATTCATCCCTTCCAACGGGTCGTCTCTTATGGGGCGGCCCTTTTTTGATCCCTAGGGGACGGCAGGATTGCGGATCATCGTGGCGCTGGTCTATCTATGTGATTCGTTTTCCTCCGTCCCCTAGGGATCATTTGGGTAGACTCTTGGGATGTAAACGGCAATCGATAGTTAGGAGGCGCCATGGGGCGCAATAACAAGCATAAGCGTGGAGCTCGCAATAAGCGCGGGCCGGTGCGCAGCGAACGCCGTCCGAGCCTGACCGGGCGCGTGCAGCTCCATGAGCACAGCGCCTATGTCATAACCGAGAGCGGCGACTACAAGGTCATGGGTCGCGGCAAGCGTGAGATCATGGACGGCGATACCGTTGCCGTGAGCATTAAGAACAGCCCGCACGGTGAGCGACGCGCCGTGATCGAGGGCGTGGTTGAGCGCGCAGCCATAAGCGTGGTGGGCACGTACCAGACCGCCGGTCCGCTCGGTGTGATTGAGCCGCTCGATTCGCGCCTGAAGGCCGACTTCTTCATCCTGCCCGAGGATACCTCGGCGGATCGTCTGGGTGTCCACCCGGGTGATGCTGTTGTCGCGCGCATTTTGACCTACCCGACGCGCCTGGAATCGGGCACCGTGACGATCGAACGCCGCATTGGCGGAGATGACGCGCCCGATTTGGGCGTTCAATATGTGATGGCGCGTTACGGCTATACCGATAGCTATCCCGAGGCCGCGCTAGACGAGGCCGAGGGGCTTTCGCTCGATGTGTCCGCGGCGCTTAAGGACCCGCTCCGCCGCGATCTGCGCGACCGCTTTGTCATCACGATCGACCCGGTCGACGCGCGCGACTTTGACGATGCCATTTCGCTGGAGCGCACGCCCGAGGGTGGCTACAAGCTGGGTGTGCATATCGCCGACGTTTCACACTATGTGGCTTGGGACGGGCATATCGATCTTGAGGCTCGCCATCGCACGACATCGGTGTATCTGGCCGATCGCGTGCTTCCCATGCTGCCCGAACGCCTGTCCTGTGACCTGTGCTCGCTTCGTCCTGACGAGGACCGTCTTGCGTTTACCGTCGATATCGAGCTCGATGCGCAGGGTCGCGTGCGGCATTACGATCCGTACCCCAGCGTGATTCGCTCGCGTGTGCGTATGGACTATGACGGCGCCGAGGCGCTGCTGGTGCGTGCCGGTGCGGTTGAGTATTCGGTGCTGGAGGGCGCGGCTGAGGATGTTGAGGCTGCTGAGGCCTTGCGCGAGGAAGCGCTTGAGCGCGGTCTTGCGTGCGAGGAGGCCGCCCGCGGCTACAACGTCGACCTCGGCGATTTCCTTGTCGCCGCTAACGAACTCGCCGAACTTCGCCGTCGTATTCGTCGCGCCCGCGGCTCAGTCGATTTTGATACGGCCGAGATTCGCGCTCTATTGGATGAGGACGGAGTGCTCGTGCAGATTGTGGCGCGTGAGCGTTCGTGTGCCACGTCGCTTATCGAGGAAGCCATGCTGCTCGCCAACGAGTGTGTTGCAGAGTGGCTGGCGGACCGTGATATCGAGGCCTGCTATCGCGTGCATGAGGATCCGAGCCCCGACAGCCTGCACGGTGCCGCCGTTGCGCTGGCGCAGCTAGGCATCATCGACGATCGCCGTGCTGCCGGTATTGCCCTGGGGAGTCCCGATGAACTGCAGGCTGCAGTTGATGCTGCCGCCGGTACGGCCAACGCACCGCTCGTCAACACGCTGCTTCTGCGCAGCATGCAGCGCGCGCTGTACAAGCCGCGCAACGAGGGCCACTTTGCGCTCGCCGCGCCGTGCTACTGCCACTTTACGAGTCCCATCCGTCGCTACCCCGATCTGGTGGTGCACCGCGTACTCAAGCTGCAGCTGGCCTATGAGCAGCTCGGCGGCAAGGACGCCTTGGTCCGTACGCCGCGGCTGATCGGCAAGGGGCGCGAGTCGCTGCCGCGCATTCTGCCGCAGATCTGCCGCGCATGCAGCGATGCCGAGCGCGCGGCAGATGCCGCCAGCCATGCGACGCAAAAGATTAAGATTGCCCAGTACTATGAGGACCGTCTGGGCGAGCGCTATGCCGGAACCGTCTCGTGGGTTAGCAGCATGGGCCTCTTTGTGCGCTTGGACCTGACGCAGGTCGAAGGCTTGGTTTCGATCAAGAGCCTGGGCAACGAGTGGTTCGAGTTCGACGAGGACGCGCTAACGCTCACAGGCGCCGACACGGGGACTCGTTACGAGCTGGGGCAGCGCGTGATCATCGAGGTCTCGCGCGTCAATACCACGCGTGGGCACTTGGACTTTAAGCTTATCCATTAGCCAAATCCCGACTCATGGTGGGGGAGCGGAGGGCGGCCTTTCGGGACCGCCCTTCGCATTTGAATCGTGGCTACCTTGCCGTCTGCTCGGCCGCCCGCTTACCTGCTATTTGAGAGGTAAAACCTACCAAAATAAACCTGTCCCTTTTTGGCAGGTATACAAGAAAGCGGGGATGAGATGGCGACGGTGTACGGTTATGCGCGGGTGAGTTCGCGCGATCAGAATCTTAATCGGCAGCTGGATGCGCTGGGCGCCTATGGCGTGGGCTCGGCGAATATTTATGCCGACCATGCGAGCGGCAAGGACTTCGATCGACCGCGTTATCGCGAGCTGCTGCACGTCCTGGGAGACGGGGACGTGCTGGTGGTGCTTTCTATCGACCGACTTGGCCGTAATTACTCCGAGATACTTGAGGAATGGCGACGCATTACCAAGGAGCTCGGGGTTGCCATTGTGGTGTTGGACATGCCATTGCTTGACACGCGCGCTAGGGCCAGCGGCGCGCCGGATGTGACCAACGCCCTGATTGCCGATATTGTGCTGCAACTGCTGAGCTACGTGGCGCAGGTGGAGCGCGAGAATATCCATCGGCGCCAAGCGGAGGGAATTGCAGCGGCGCGGGCGCGAGGGGTCCGTTTCGGTCGACCTCGCAAGCCGTGCCCTCCTCAGTTTGAGCTGGTGCGCGATAGCTATGAGGCGGGCGATATTACCCGCAGCCAGGCAGCAAAGTGCCTGGGCGTGTGCGTGGGGACGTTCGATCGTTGGATGCGCGAGGCGGGGTAGGGGTTTGCGTCGCTTTGTCGCTTCCTGTTGCGATTCAAATTTTGATACGGTGACGATGCCATTTGGGGCTACACTCGCTGATATTCAAAAAAGGAGGTTGGCCCTTGGCGCGCGTAAAACAAATAATCGGATGGACCGCGATCGTTCTGTTCGCTGCAACGCTGACGGGCATCTGGGTGCTGACGGAGCAAAATGCGGTGGAGACGTCGTTGCTGAGCGAGTCCACCGCGCGTGTGGTGGAGGGTCAGACTACGGGCGTTCAGGCTGCCGATGCCACGGGTGAAGCCCAGTCGGAGAACGGAATGACCGGGGGCACCGATTCGGCTGCCTCGAATGTCCGGTCTGGCCGACTTGCTTCCATTCGCATGTGGGTGGGCGCGAACGTCCGTCGCGTTGCCCATACCGTAGAGTTTTTCTTCGTCGGATTGTTCGCCTCGGTGGTCGTGGTTTGCTTTTCCAGGCGTCCGTGGAGCGTGTGCTCCCGTTGCGTGCCCGTATTGCTCTTTTGCGCCGCCTGCTCCGTTGGCGATCAGGTACATAAGATCTTTGTTCCCGGCAGGCATTTCGACGTTATCGATTTAGGATTCGATGCTGCGGGCTATGTCACCGCCATGCTGTTGGTATTGTTGACGGCGGCGTTGGTGCGCCATGCGACTCGGCCGATCGGCGCCCATGCGAGGCGCTAGCCTTAAGACGAGACATCGCGACTGCCTATGCTTCGACATTGACTACAATAACGGCTGCAATCGCGAGTGGTCGTCGATGTGCAGTTTTCCAGACACCTGTTTTCTCTAAGAAAGGAAATCCCATGGCGGTATTGTTTGTTGAATATCCCAAGTGCTCGACCTGTAAGAACGCCAAGGCATGGCTGGACGAACATGGGGTAGAGTATATCGACCGCGATATCGTTTTGGACAATCCCACGGCTGATGAGCTTGCGACCTGGATTGCTCGTTCGGGGCTGCCGGTGCGGCGCTTCTTTAATTCGTCGGGCATGAAATATCGAGAGCTGGGCCTGAAGGCGCGTCTGGATGTGGGCATGACGGATCGGGAATGCTACGAGCTGCTGGCGACCGACGGCATGCTGGTCAAGCGTCCGCTGCTGGTGGGCGACGACTTTGCGATTCCTGGCTTTAGGGAAGCGACCTGGACCGAGGTGCTGCTGTAGTGGTTGCGGAAAGTGCGTCCCGTTTTGAGCTCGGATTCCGGGACGCAGTTTCCGGTTGAAGGGGCTAGCGGAAACCGTATCCCAGTTTGAGCGCGAAATCTGGGATACGGTTTCCGTTTGGGGCCTCTAGGGGAAAGCGCGTCCCGTTCTGGACGTAAATTCCGGGATGAGCTTTCCGGTTGGCGGGCATGCGCACTATCCCGGCTGGCGGGCATATGCGCTAATCCTCAAGCTGTGCCCATTCGTGCGGATCGTAGACCTTTACGTGCTTGTTGGGCTTGCCGCTCCAGTACTCTTCGTCCATAAAGGGCAGATATGCCTGAATGCCGGGGCAGATAAAGGGAATCCGCTGCTGTTGCAGTCGCTCGCGCTGGCGCTGCTCCAGGTGCGCCTCGGATATGACGGTCGGCATGCCGGACAGCTCGACGAGGCTTGTCTGGATTCGCTTAAGGTCGGGGAGTCCCGCGTGCCATGACATCCGCATGATTAAAAAGGATGCACGGCGGTATTTTGCCTGCACCACAGTAATGGCGGGGCGTAACGTGGGGTGAATTTTGTCCCGTTCGGGCCAAAGGTCGGCAGTGATCTCGAGGCCCAGGGTCTCCCATAGGTAATCAAGCTCTTCGTCCATGGCGCCTCGATATCTACGCGATCATTGATACTTCGATTGTGTTGCCTGGTGCTATCGTTTTCACGGTAGAATCTGCCAACGGTTGACGGCTACCGCTCACGGCGTTTTGCCCTTCGTGTACAGCGGTTGGCTTCACAGGTCCTTCACGGGTTGGACTAAATTAGGCCAATTTGACTGAATTTCAAAAAAGTCAAAATTGGGGCTTGCGTCACGGCGAGACTTCCCGTATATTTCTTTCTTGCGCAAAGGCACAGCCGAGCGCAGCGATGCAGTCATTGGGATGTCGTCTAATGGCAGGACAGCGGATTCTGGTTCCGTCAATGGGGGTTCGACTCCCTCCATCCCAGCCATTGCATTTGCTACATATGGCCCGTTCGTCTAGCGGTTTAGGACGCCGCCCTCTCAAGGCGGAGATCACCAGTTCGAATCTGGTACGGGCTACCAAAATTGAACGCCCGGGCCTCGTAAGAGACCCGGGTTTTGTGTATTGACCGTATATACGGCGCCTGCCGTGTTTCGCTCAGATCGAGGAGTAGCCATGGATCTGCCCATCAGCTTGCAAGACATCACGTATGCCGAGAACTATCTGGCGCAGGGCGACCTGGCTACGGCGACGCCGCTGCTGGAGCGTCTGGTGGAGCTCGCCGAGGAGTATATCGACGCTGAGTGCAAGACGGAGGAGAAGCGCCAATACTTTAGCTTCGATAGCAAGTTTGAGCGCTTGGCCTATCGCCGCGTGGAGAAGGATCCGCGCGAGCTCGTGCAGGTCGAGGTGCCGTTTGACCGCCTGTACTCTGACATGGCGTTTGCCTACATTCGCCAGCAGGATTATGTGAGCGCTCGCAATGCCCTGATGCAGGCTGTGCGTTGGGACCCCATGAACTGCAACTATCGCTTGGATTTGGCCGAGCTGTTCCGCGCACTCGAAGACAAGCAGGAATGGGCATCGCTCTCGTTCTCGGTGCTGGAGCGTGCAAGCGATGGCAAGTGCGCCGCCCGCGCTTACGCCAATCTGGGTCAGTACTTCTTGGAGCCCGAGACCGAGAACATTTCGGCTGCCGTGGGCTGCGCACGTCTGGCGCTGCGCCTGGCGCCCAACGATGCGCATACGACGCGCCTGCTCAACAAGATCCATACTACCTATCCGGATGCCGCCGAGGAGAGCGACGAGCACGTGATGGGCGAGCTGGCGTTGCAGGGCGTTCCGACCTCACCTTCGGCCGAGATTGCCATCTGCCTGATTATGTGCGCGACCGATGCTGCAAGCGACGGCGACAAACAGGAGGCGACGCGCCTGACGGTGCGCGCCCGCGACCTGGTGGGCGAGGAGGCCTGCGCGGCGATTATCAAGCTGGTGCGCGAGAGCGATGCTGAGCTCAATGCCGAGCGCAAGGCAAAGCGCGAGGCTGCGGGCTCAAACGCCGATGGCGCCAAGGAGGCTGGCGATGCCCAGTAAGCGCGAGCGCAAGCTCATTTCCAAGAATCGCTCGGCACATCACGAGTACTTTATCGATGAGACGTTCGAATGCGGTATCGAACTGAGTGGCACCGAGGTCAAGTCGATTCGCGAGCGCGCCTGCCAGATTACCGATACCTTCGCGCTGATCCGCGGCGGGGAGTGCTGGCTCGTCGGCCTGCATATCCACCCTTATAGCCATGGTGGCGTGTGGAATCGCGATCCCGACCGTCGGCGTCGTCTGCTGCTGCACCGCAAGGAGATCGACTTTCTTGACGGCAAACTTCGCAACCGTGGTTATGCGCTGGTTCCGTTGGAGCTCTACTTTAATACCGACGGCCGCGTAAAGCTGCTGCTGGGTCTGGGTCGCGGCAAGAAGCTCTATGACAAGCGCGAGGACATGGCCAAGCGTGATGTCCAACGCGAGATCGACCGCGCCCTCAAAGAGCGCAATCGCTAGGTTTCTAGCAGGTGGATTGGTGGGACACGTCTCATCTTTCTTACTGTTCTGACATATATGTCTCAAAGGCGGCGTCCGTTATGGGTGCCGCCTTTTTTGTGGGTACATACATCCATGAGGTTCCAACCCGAGCTAGGGGAGTGATCGTTATGGACAAAACTGCGTTCTTTACCATGCCGAGTGGCCTGTACGTGGTGAGCGCCGCGGCGGACGGGCTGCGTGCCGGCTGCGTTATCAACACAGCGGTGCAGGTGACATCCGCCCCGCCGCGCATCTCGATTGCCGTGAACAAGGAAAATGTCACGTCCGGCGTAATCGCATCGGCTAAGGCTTTTGCACTGACCGTGATTGACCAGACCGCCGACATGCTCTATATCGGCAATTTTGGCTTCCGCACCAGCAGCGATTACGACAAGTTTGCCAAGTACGAGACCCACGAGACCACTCTGGGCATGCCCTATGTGCCCGAGCACGCGGCGGCGCTGTTTAGCTGCCGTCTGATTGATACCGTGGATGTGGGCATGCACCTGCTCTTTATCGGCGAGGTGGAGGATGCCGAGCGCTTGAGCGACGAGACGCCGCTGACCTATGACTACTATCACAAGGTCTTGAAGGGCAAGACGCCGCCCAAGGCTTCGTCGTATCAAGGCTAGAAATGTTCTAAAAATACTTGCATTATATTATTAAGAATCTATACTAATAAACGAAGTACATCATCAGTCGCGTTCGAGAGGAGAACATCATGGCTGAGGAGAAGAAGACGTATAAGTTCGTGTGCACCGTTTGCGGTTACGAGGTTGAGGTCGACACGCCCGAGCTGCCCGAGGATTACGTATGCCCGGTCTGCGGCGTCGGCCCCGATGAGTTTGAGCTCGTCGAGGAGTAACTCGTAGACACACGGCGATTAGCCATACAGAGCTCTGTCCAAGGGCCCCGGTCGAATTCTCGGCCGGGGCCCTTTTGATTTATCTGACGGTTTAAAACGGCCTTACGTGTTACAGATTGAGACGTTATATCTGGACAGTCACGCCATCCCAATTACATCCCCGTTAGCAGCACGATGTCGAGAACCGTTACGATGACGCCGATTCCTACGAGCAACGCGTTGAGCGGGCGCGAGTTGGCGTATTTGCCCATGACGCGGCGTGAGCTGGTGAGCCGTATAAGCACGAATACCGTGATCGGCAGCTGAAGCGACAGCAGCGCCTGGCTCCAGATGAGACCTTCAAAAGGATTTGGGACGACCAGACACGCCGCCACTGCGCCGACGAAACAGGCCGCCACCCCGATCGAGGAATGTCGGTCGTGGATGTCGTATTCCTCGTCGAACATGCCCGCGGTGATGGTGCCTGCCGCCATGCCTGCCGTCACACTACTCGAGAGGCCCGCAAACAGCAGCGCCACCGCAAAGATTGTCGAGCTTGCTGGGCCCAGAATGGGGGAGAGTGTGGCCGCTGCGACGGCGAGGTCGTCTACGACCATGCCGTGCGCAAAGAAGGTCGTTGCGGCCAGGATGACCATGGCCGAGTTGATTGCCCAGCCCACGCCCATCGAAAAGAGTGTGTCGAAGAGCTCGTAGCGCAGACGTTCTTCGATAACCTGCTCGCCTTGGCCTTCGAAGTGCATGGATTGGATGACCTCGGAGTGCAGGAAGAGGTTGTGGGGCATAACGACCGCGCCTAGGACACTTACGATAATCGCGGCCGAGCCGGTGGGCATACTGGGTGCGATCCAGCTTGCGGCGGCCTGTGGCCAGTCGACCTTGACCAGCGTAAGCTCAGCCAAAAACGAGAGTCCTACCACGCCTACGAAGGCGATGATCCATCGCTCGGCGCGCTTGTAGGAGCTCGTCATGAGCATCGCCATCGATACTGCCGCCACGATGACGCAGCCCGCACGCACGGGCAGCCCAAAGAGCATTTGAAGGGCAATCGCGCCACCCAGGACTTCGGCCATGGCAGTGGCGATGGTCGCGAGATAGGCACTGGCGAGCACCGTGCGTCGAACGAAGCGGGGAGGTAACGTGTCGTGGCCTCGGCAAGACAGGCGCCCGTGGCGATACCCAGGTGCGCCGCATTGTGCTGCAGCACAATGAGCATAATCGTGGACAGTGTGACGATCCACAGCAGCGCGTAGCCAAACTGCGAGCCCGCGGCCATATTGGAGGCCCAGTTGCCCGGGTCGATAAAGCCGACGGTCACGAGCAGCCCGGGGCCGATGTGCCGCGCAATGTCAAGGCCTCCGTGACCACCGGTGCGTCGGGAGCCAAAGTGTTGTTTGAGATGGTTGAGCATGGTGAGCTCCTGCGTGCCGTTTGTTTGACGCCGCAAAGGATACCCGTTTTAGGCTAAAAAGTTAACCAAGACTAACAAAATTGTTGTATTTGAATAGGATGGTGAAAGGGAGTTGCCGAAATGTCTTGATCTGTAACAACTAGGGATGGAAATTGGGTCCAGGTGTTACAGATCAAGACAAGAAGAAATGGTCCTATGGAAAATCTCGATCTGTAACAGTTAGCTGCAAAAACTGGCCCTTCGTGTTACAGATTGAGACATTCGGAACCGTCTCTCGAAAACATCTCAATCTGTAACAGTTAGTCGTCGAAATTGGGTCTTACTGTTACAGATTGAGATGTTTGAAGAGGTGAGTTTGCAGGCCGAACTTGGGGCCCTTGTTGTCGCCCTTGAGGTCGGCGGTGTCCACTCGTAGGGCGTGCGTTACGCGATTGTTTCGAAACGGGTGGGAAACACAACGGGCCGGCGATGCTCCTAGTATGCCTATTCAACTGACTGTCTAATATCTAGGGGAGGATCGCGATGCAGGCAGATTCCGCTCAGCAGCAGGGCCTTTATCGCCCCGAATTCGACCACGATGCGTGTGGCATCGGCGCGCTTGCCGATATCAACGGTGGGCGCCATCACCAGATTTTGGACGATGCGCTGTCCATTCTGGTCAACTTGGAGCACCGCGGTGGCACGGGACTCGAGAAGAACACCGGCGACGGCGCTGGCATCCTGTTCCAGGTTCCGCATCACTTTTTCCGTAAAGAGGCTCAAAAGTGCGGCCAGATTCTGCCGGCAGAGGGCGACTATGGCGTGGCCATGCTGTTCTTCCCGCAGGACGACAAGGGCGTAGAGGATGCCCGCCGCGTGTTTGAAGAGGGTTGCGCCGAGGCCGGCGTGCCGCTGCTCTTTTGGCGCGAGGTACCGGTCGACCCGCACGACCTGGGCGAGACGGCCCGCGCCTGCATGCCCACTATCCTGCAGGCCTTCCTGGGCCGTCCGGACGACACGCCCGCCGGCGATGCCTTCGAGCGTCGTCTGTACGTGTGCCGCCGCACCATCGAAAAGAAGGCCGATGCTGAGTTTGCCCTGCGCGACAAGATCTTCTATGTGTGCTCCATGAGCTCGCGCACCATCGTGTACAAGGGCATGCTGGTCGCCACGCAGATGCGCCGCTTCTTCATCGATCTCAACGACGCCGCCGTCAAGACGGCCGTGGCGCTCGTCCACTCGCGCTACTCCACCAACACTACGCCCAGCTGGGAGCGCGCGCACCCCAACCGCTTTATCATCCACAACGGCGAGATCAACACCCTCAAGGGCAACGTCAACTGGATCCGCGCCCGCGAACCCAACCTGTACAGCCCCGTGCTGCAGCACGATCTTGAGCGCGTGATGCCCATCATCAACCGCGAGGGCTCCGACTCCGCGATTCTGGACAATGTGCTTGAGTTTTTGGTCATGAACGGTCGTCCGCTCACGCGTGCCGCATCCATGCTGCTGCCCGAGCCGTGGGACCACAACGACAGCCTGAGTGAGGAGCGCCGCGCCTACGACGCTTACCAGTCCATGCTCATGGAGCCGTGGGATGGCCCGGCGGCCATCGCCTTTACCGACGGCCGTACTCTGGGTGCCGCCCTCGACCGCAACGGCCTGCGCCCCGCCCGCTACTACGTGACGCGCGACGGCCGCTTTATGCTGGCGAGCGAGGTGGGCACCATCGAGGTGCGCCCCGAGAACATCCTGACGAGCGGCTGCCTGGGACCGGGTCAGATGCTCGAGGTCGACTTTGCCCGCGGCCGCGTGATCTACAACGACGAACTGCGCGCCCGTTACGCCAAGGAAAAGCCCTATCGCGACTGGATCGCCGAGGAGACGCTGACCGTCGACGCGCTCGACAAGCCCGTCGCGCCCACGCCCGCCGAGGATACCGAGGTGCCCGCCGCCGTGCGCATGGCCAAGCTCGGGTATCACTGGGATGATGTTGACGAAGTCGTGCGTCCCATGGCCCAGCAGGGCAAGGCGCCGCTCGCCTCGATGGGTATCGATGCGCCGCTGGCCTGCCTGTCCAAGAAGACGCGCTCGTTCTTCGACTACTTCTATCAGCTGTTCGCTCAGGTCACGAACCCGCCCATCGACGCCCTTCGCGAGCATATGGTCACCTCGACTACGCTCTACCTGGGCAACCACGGCAACCTGCTCGAGGACTCTCGTACGGCCTGTCAGCTGGTGCGCTTGGAGCGCCCACTGCTGAGCGAGGAGGAGTTCGACCGCATTTGCGCCATCGACCGCGTGGGCTTTAAGACCCGCCGTTTCCGTGCCGTCTACCGCCGCGATGCCGGCGAGGGCGCGCTGCAGGCTGCGCTCAAGCAGCTTGCAGAGGATGTTGAGGCTGCGGTCCGCGACGGCGTGAACATCGTGGTGTTGAGCGACCGTGCTGCGGCGGGCGAGGTCCCTGTGCCGTCACTGCTCGCCGTGGGCTGCGTGCACAACCACCTGATCCGCGCCGGCGTGCGTACCTTTGCCGACATCGTGGTGGAGTGCGGCGACGCCGTGTCTCCGCACGACTTTGCGGCGCTGGTGGGCTACTCCGCAAGCGGCATCTACCCGTACAACGCGCATGCGTGCATCCGCGACTTGGCGGCGCACGGCGATCTGGACGTGACAGCCGAGCAGGGCATCGCCAACTACAACAAGGCTGCGACTGCCGGCATCGTTTCCATCATGTCCAAGATGGGCATCTCCACGGTGCAGAGCTACCATTCGGCGCAGATCTTCGAGGCCGTGGGCTTTACGCCGGAGTTTGTCAACGCGTACTTCGCCGGCACGGTGAGCCGTGTGGGCGGTATGGGTGTCGAGGACGTCGAGCGCGAGCAAAACGAGCGCTACGACGCCGCGCTCGCTATCCTTAAGAGCCCGGCTCCCGATCAGCTGCCCACGCTGGGCCTGACCAAGTGGCGCCCGCTCGGCGGCGAGGATCACCTCATCGATCCGCAGACTGTCTATTTGCTGCAGACCGCCTGCCGTGAGGACAGCTACGACACCTTTAGGGAGTACAGCGCCCGCCTGCACCGCACCGGCCGTGCCGTGCGCCTGCGCGACCTGCTGGACTTTGATGCCGGCGGCCGCACCCCGGTGGCACTCGACGAGGTCGAGCCCGCGCTCAACATCGTTCGCCGCTTTAACACCGGCGCCATGTCGTACGGTTCCATCAGCAAGGAAGCACACGAGTGCATGGCCATCGCCATGAACCGCCTGCACGGCCGTTCCAACTCGGGCGAGGGCGGCGAGGATCCGCGCCGCGAGACCCCGCTGGCTAACGGTGACTCCAAGAACTCCGCCATCAAGCAGGTGGCAAGCGCGCGCTTTGGCGTGACGAGCCGCTACCTGTGCAGCGCCTTCGAGATTCAGATCAAGATGGCCCAGGGCGCCAAGCCTGGCGAGGGTGGCCACCTGCCCGGCAAGAAGGTCTACCCCTGGATTGCCGAGGTCCGTCAGTCCACGCCTGGCATCGGCCTGATCTCGCCTCCGCCGCACCACGACATCTACTCCATCGAGGACCTGGCAGAGCTGATCTTCGATCTTAAGAACGCCAACCCCGGCGCACGCGTGTCGGTCAAGCTGGTCAGCGAGGCCGGCGTCGGCACCATCTCCACCGGTGTGGCCAAGGGTGCCGCCGACAAGATCTTGATCAGCGGCCACAACGGCGGCTCCGGTGCTGCGGCGCGCGATTCGATCTGGCACGCCGGTCTGCCGCTGGAGCTTGGCCTTGCCGAGGCCCAGCAGACGCTGCTGCAAAACGGCCTGCGCTCACGCGTGGTGCTCGAGGCCGATGGCAAGCTCATGGACGGCACCGACGTCGCCGTCGCCTGCCTGCTGGGTGCCGAGGAGTTTGGCTTTGCGACCATGCCGCTCATCTCCATGGGCTGCCTCATGCAGCGCGACTGCCAGCAGGATACCTGCCCGGCCGGCATCGCTACGCAAAACTGCCGCCTGCGTCGCGGCTTCCGCGGCAAGCCAGAGCACGTCGAGCACTTTATGCTCTTTGTTGCCGAGCAGCTGCGCGAGGTCATGGCGAGCCTGGGCTTCCGCACCGTCGACGAGATGGTCGGCCATCCCGAGTGCTTGCGCCAGATTGAGGTCCCGGGCAACCGCAAGGCTAACCTGCTGGATCTGTCGCCCGTGCTGGCGAGCGCGACCTGTGAGTTTGGTGCCCACATCCCGGGTGCCGACGGCCGTCACTTCCTGCCCCAGATGGCTGCGGACAGCGAGCTCGACAAGACGCTCGACTCCACGTTGTTTGTGCCCTATACGGCCGATGCCCGTGCGCACCTGCGTCCGATTCGCTTCCGCGCCGATATCGCCAACGTCAACCGCTGCGTGGGCACCATTTTGGGCAACGCGGTGACCAAGGCGCATCCCGAGGGCCTGCCCGCCGGCTCCATCACCATCGATTGCGATGGTTCGGCCGGTCAGAGCTTTGGCGCCTTCCTGCCGCGCGGCATTACGCTCAACGTGTGCGGCGACGCCAACGACTACTTTGGCAAGGGCCTTTCGGGCGGCGAGGTGTCGGTGCGCCCCAACCCGCATGCGACCTACAAGTTCGATGAGAACATCATCGTGGGCAACGTTGCGTTCTTTGGCGCCACGAGCGGCCGCGGCTTCATTAACGGCCTGGCAGGCCAGCGCTTTGGCGTACGCAACTCCGGTGCCACCGTGGTGGTCGAGGGCTGCGGCAACCATGGCTGCGAGTACATGACGGGCGGTCTGGCGCTCATCCTGGGCGAGGTTGGACAAAACTTCGCCGCCGGTATGACTGGTGGCGTGGCTTATGTCTTCGATCAGTACGGCACGCTTGATGCCCGTGTGAACCACGAGAGCGTGGAGCTCAAGGCCCCGGCGGCCGGCGAGCTGGCGCAGATTCGCGAGCTCATCCAGGAGCACGTGGACGCGACGCAGAGCCCGCGCGGCATTAAGCTGCTCTACAGCTTTGAGACGATGGGCAAGCACTTTGTGAAGGTCATTCCGACCGAGTACGAGCGCGTGCTGGCGATTGTCGCCGCGGGCGAGGCTGCCGGCAAGACGCATGCGCAGGCAGAGGAGTTGGCGTTTGACATTGTGACCGGCCGCGTGAGTGCCGCGGATGTTGCTCGCTTCGATGTTGCGGGCGGTGCTGCGGGTGCTGCGTCCGTGGCTGCCAGCTCTGTTGCTTCGACCAAGAAGGAGGCGTAAGTGCCATGGGTAAGCCCGGTGCTTTTCTTGATATCGATCGCGTGACCCATGAGCTGCGCCCCGTGGAGGAGCGCAGCCGCGATTTCGATCCGCTGTACGTGGAGCTCGACGACGACGCGCGCCGTGCCCAGGCGAGTCGCTGCATGATGTGCGGTGTGGCGTTTTGCCAGATGGGCGCGAGCTTTGGCAAGGCACGTCCGAGCGGCTGTCCGCTGCACAACCTGATTCCCGAGTGGAACGAGCTGGTGTACCGCGGCCGTTGGGACGAGGCTGCCGAGCGCCTGTCACTCACCTCGCCCATGCCCGAGTTCACGAGTCGCGTGTGCCCGGCGCTGTGCGAGGCCGCATGCAACCTGGGCTCGGTCGATGGCCAGCCCACGACGATCCATGACAACGAGCGCGCGATCAGCGACCACGAATGGGCAAACGGTGGCCCGCGTCGCTTTGAACCGGCAGGGGAGGACGCGTCCTCGGTCGCCGTGGTTGGTTCCGGCCCGGCTGGCCTGGTGGCAGCATGGGAGCTCGCTCGTCGTGGCGCCCGCGTGACGGTGTTTGAGCGCGACGACCGCCCGGGCGGTCTGCTCATGTACGGCATTCCCAACATGAAGCTCGAGAAGTCCGTGGTCGAGCGTCGCGTGGCGCTCATGCGCGAGCTGGGCATTGTGTTCGAGCTGAGTGCCGACGTGAGCGATCCCAAGGTTACCGCCAAGCTCGACGACTTTGACGCCGTCGTGGTGGCTGCCGGCGCCCGTGCTCCGCGTGGGCTTTCGGCTGCGAACATTGATGCCCCGGGCGTGGTGTATGCCGTGGACTACCTGACGGCTTCGACCGTCTCGGTGCTCGATGGCGGCGAGCCCGCGGTGAATGCGCGCGGCCTGGACGTTGTGGTCATTGGCGGCGGCGATACCGGTAACGACTGCGTGGGCACCGCGGTACGTCAGGGTGCGCGCAGCGTGCGCCAGTTTGAGTTCTTGCCGGCGGCGCCTGATGCGCGCGCGGCGAGCAACCCCTGGCCGCAGTGGCCCAACGTGAAGAAGACCGATTACGGCCAGCAGGAGGCCATCGCTGCCATGGGCGGCGAGATGCGTGCCTGGGGCGTGGATACGCTTGAGGTGCTGCTGGACAAGAAGGGTGCGGCTGCGGGCCTGCGCGTGGTCGATTTGGACTGGTCGGCAGGAAAGCCCGAGCGCATCGCGGGCTCCGAGCACGAGGTGCCGGCGCAGCTGGTGCTCATCGCCTGCGGCTTTACGGGCCCGGAGCATGGCGTGTTCGATGCGGTGAGCGTGCCTGTTGCCACCGCTGGCCGTCCACTGCCGGTGATGGCTGCCGAGGGCTCGCACCTTGCGGCCCGTGTCGACGGCGTCGCCGCGGATGCCGCGCCGGTGTATGTGGCGGGTGATGCTCGCAACGGCAGCTCGCTCGTGGTGAACGCCATGGCCGATGCCCTGGCCTGCGCAGCCGAAGTCGCCGATGCGCTGGAGCTGTAAAGTAGTCATTTAAGAACGTCCCCAATGACTAGTCATTTTTTGTCTAGTCGTTGGGGACACTCTTTGCGAGCGATTTGCTCGTTTGTCGACGTACGGGTGTTCATTTGTCGACTTCTTGGGCTGTGGTCACCTGTTGTTTCTGTGGTGGCTGTGGGTATCTGGCTCAAAAGGGCGGGTTGGCCGTCTATGTTTACCTGCGGTTTTGTTGCGGTGCGCATTTTCGGTCAAGCTTTTCGTCAAGTGTTTGGTCAGCATCTGGTTTGCAGCCGGAGGCCTATTTTGCCCGCGCTGGTCGTGGCCGACCACCCTCCTCGTAAGCTCAAATTGAGGTCTATCAGTTTGAGGAGGATACCATGACTGACCACGCTTTAGACCGAGCGCAGCTAGCCGAAGCCGTCGGCAACGATATTGCCGACATGGCCCATTTTTGGATGCTGCGGAAGTTCCAGTTTTTGGAGCCGGCGCGCGAACAGTTCGAGATCATTGTCGACCCGTGGCTCAGCTATTGCACCGAGCCTTCTCAAAACGAAATCATGGCCTACAACATGGCGTTTACCGATTGGCTGCTCTTCGAGCGCCCCTATTACCACGGCAAGACGCTGTTGGAGCTGTATGTGGGCGAGCCGCCAGCGTCAATTTCTCCTGCTTCGCTCGGGCGACTTAAGCAGGTGCGCGACACGCAGTATTTCTCGCGATTTGGCATTTTGGACAAGGACCTCGCGACTGGCATGGTCGTGCTGAAGGACACGCGCACCGACCGTCGCTTTGACGCCTACGACCCACATATCGTGCAAAAGGAGCATTGGAATGACGGTGCTATTGCGGTGCGCATCGCGTGCGTCGACGACGTCTGGCTAACGGCGGGGCAGCTCTACCTGTATGACATCGCGCGCCTGAGCGACACGGCGGTCGACGGGCCGGGCGCGGTGCATCCCGAGGACCTGGAAGATGGTTTCGACACCTCGTGCATCAGTTTCTTTTTGCGCCTGGTCCGCGACATCATGGGTGCCCAGGGGCGGTATGTGAAGTCGCTCAACATCTACGAACAGGAATGGGAGTAGGGGATGGGCAGTCGCAGCGCCGCCGTCTGTCTATTTGTCTCGGTCTGTAACGTTTAGGGACAAAAAACCGGTCTAACTGTTACAGATCGAGACGTTTGGAACCTGGCAGGGGGAATGTCTCAATCTGTAACATCTACAGGCCAAAACTCGACCTAACTGTTACAGATTGAGACAAAGGTTGGACGCGGTGCCGAAAGATCTCGATCTGTAACATCTAGCGGCCAAAAACCGGTCTAACTGTTACAGGTCGAGACGTTTGTCGACAGCGGCAACAGCGGCGATGGCCCATTTCTCCGATGTGGTGGTGATGAAAGTGTCTAATACCGTTCTCAAACACAAGCATGCAACACGTAATACCTTGGCGCGGAATAGGATGCTTGCCAGGCTCACGGAGGCGGCTGAACAGGGCGTGCTGCTTGTGACACACGACAATGCCGAGCTCATGTGGCTGCGGCGCCATGTGGGCACAGACGATATTGCGGAGCCCGAATCGCACCTATTCTGTTTTCAGCATGAATGGGATGCATTGACGCCGCCGGAGCGGGCGCGGTGGACTATCAAGGGGCTTGCCGAGTTTCATCCCGATTGGGCGTTTTGGGGGTATGACGCCGCGCTGATATGGGGTCTGGAGGTGCCGATTGACCTGCTCGGGCCGCGTTACTTGGTCAAGACGGGTTGTTCGGTGACGTTGAGCGGCGGGTGCAGGTTGTTGCGTCCGCAGATGGCGGGCGCGCTCGAGCGTGTCGATGGCGTGCGGGTGACGTCGTTTTGGCGCACGGTGGAGGATTGCTTGCTGCGTGCGCCGTTCTCCTACGGGTTGGCGATCGCCGATTCTGCATTGCGGGCGAAGGGCATGTCGCGTGGCGACCTCTGCGAACGGCTCCAGGCCGATTGCGAGGGCAGGCGAGGATATCGCAGGGCACAGGTGATTGCGTCGCATGCGGACGGGCTGTCCGAAAACGGCGGCGAGTCTCGGTTCCGAGCGTTCTTTATTGCGTACGGCTTTCCGGTTCCGGAGCTGCAGGTGGAGTTTCGCGACCCGCTCGATCCGAGCCAGGTATTTCGCGTCGACTATTTTTGGCAGCTCGAGGACGGGACGTGTGTCATCGGCGAGCTCGACGGAAAGGGGAAGTACACCTTGCAGAACGGCGAGGGTCGGGAGCCGGTCAATCCGTTCGTGGCAGAGCGTCAGCGGGAATCTCATCTGACAATGCTCGGGCATAAGGTGCTTCGGTTTACGTTTAACGAACTCAAAGACCCGGGGAAGCTGGTCGAGAAAATGAGGTTGGCGGGTATTCCTCGGCAGGCTGAATTGGCTGAGGAGTGGAGACGCCAGTGGTATGGGCGCTGAGAGGTTTTGTTTCGATCTGTAACGTTTAGAGGTTGTTTGAGCTCGTAACTGTTACAGATCGAGACAAGCCGGTGAAACGTCGACCGAATGTCTCGATCTGTAACATCAAGGGGCCCAATAACCCTGTACCTGTTACAGATCGAGACATTTCCCTGGTGTCGCTGGGGTGGGACTGCAGCGTATTCCGTCCCCCCACATCCCCTCTTCCCTCCGTTAGCCGATGCGTCTGCAGCAATCCAGCGGGACTAGGTAATAATGGACAAATGTTCAAGTTAATCGTGAGGGAGGAGCTCGATATGGCGTCTGCCGATCGTTCCACGTTGTTTATCAATGGGACCATTCTGGATGGTTCGGAGCATATGGAGCCGCAACCCGATATGGCCGTGACTGTTGAGCGCGGCGTCATCACCTGGATGGGGCCGAGTGCTGTGGCGCAGGCGCCCGCGGGTGCCGAGGTTATCGACCTGGGCGGTGCGTATCTCATGCCCGGTCTCATCAATATGCACGTGCACCTGTGCGGCTCGGGCAAGCCTGTCTCGGCCGGCGATGCGGGCGCGCTGATGAAGAAGCTCGATAATCCCGTGGGGCGCGCCATCGTGCGCCATATTCTTAAGGGCAGCGCGCAACAACAACTGGCAAGTGGCGTGACCACGGTGCGCGGCGCGGGCGATCCGCTGTTTGCCGATCTGGCCGTGCGCGATGCTATCGATGCCGGCAAGTATCAAGGTCCTCGCCTGGTGGCGCCAGGAACGGGCGTCACGGTGCCGGGCGGCCATGGTGCGGGCTTGTTCGCCCAGGTGGCCAACAGTCCCGCCGAGGCAGCCGAACAGGTGCGCGACCTGTATGCGCGTGGTGCCGACGTCATTAAGCTGTTCGTGACGGGCGGCGTGTTCGACGCTACCGAGGTGGGCGAGCCGGGCGTGCTGCGCATGCCGGTCGAGGTTGCCGCGGCGGCGTGCAAGGCTGCGCACGAGGTGAGCCTGCCGGTTATGGCCCATGTCGAGAGTACCGAGGGCGTGAAGGCCGCGCTTGAGGCCGGCGTTGACACGATTGAGCACGGCGCTCCGTTGACGCCCGAGATTCTGGAGCTGTACCGTGGCGCCGCGGGTACACAGCTTGAGGGGCGCGCGCCGAGTGTGACCTGCACTATCAGCCCGGCGCTGCCGTTTGTATTGCTCGACCCGGAAAAGACCCATTCGACCGATACACAAAAGAAGAACGGCGACATCGTGTGCTCGGGCATCATCGAGAGCGCCCGTGCCGCACTGGAAGCTGGCGTTAAGGTGGGCCTTGGCACGGACTCGAGCTGCCCGTTCGTGACGCAGTACGACATGTGGCGTGAGGTGGCCTATTTTGCCAAGTATGTCGGCGTGAGCAACGCCTTCGCACTGCATACAGCCACGCAGGTTAATGCCGAGCTGCTGGGGCTGGGCGGCGAGACTGGCACGATCGAGTGCGGCAAGGCCGCCGATATCCTAGTGACGCGCAAGAACCCGCTCGATGACCTGTGCGCACTGCGTGAGCCGACGCACGTGATGTGTCGTGGTGATCTGGTGCGCAAACTCAAGGTGAAGCGTATTTCCGAGGTGGACGCCGAGCTCGACGCGATTATGGCCATGCCTGCCGAGGCGTTGGCCGAGGAGCTTGCCCGCGACGGCGTGGCGTAGACGAGACAAAGGGACGGTCCCTTTGTCATAATCAAAAAAGCCGAGGTCTCAACACGAGGCCTCGGCTTTTATTTTGTCCTATGGTGTAGCGGCTAGGAGCGCGTCTCCATCTTGGCGTGGCACTTGGGGCAGGTGACGCGGATCTTGCCTTTGCCCTTGGGGACGGAGAGCATCTGGCCGCAGTTGGGGCACTTGAGGTATGCCGTGGTCTTGCGACCCTTCCACATCTTCTTGGCCGTGCGCTTGGCACGCTCAAAGTCTTCCTTACTGGTGCCGGCTGCGCGTGAGGTGCTAGCCGCTGCAGCGCCGCCGCCCAAGCTGGCGACGAACTTGCCCAAGCCGGGAACATTGGCGGTCGTGGCGACAAAGGCCTCGTTCTCCTTGCGACGTGCATCGATATTTTTGGACAGGCCGCGCAGCACGCCAATCACGATTACGGCGATGGCAATCCAGCTGAGCCACTGGATACGAGCCATCGAACCGATCATGGCGATGATAATGCCTGCGAAGCCCATCACGATGGTGAGTTCGTCAGCGCCATTGCGGCCCTTCATAAAGTCATTCATGCAAATTGCCTTTCATTCGATATGCCGCACGCCCTTATACCCGATTTAGAGCAAGGGGGACAGGTTAATCTGCACCAATGTGGCGCAAACGTACCTGTCCCCAATGTCCCCAATTACTTGGAGAGCTTGTCGACGACGCGTTCGATCTCGGCGAGCTTGGCGGCTTTGAGGTCTTCGTCGCCCGATTCGATTGCCGAAGTCACGCAGCCCTCGATATGCGCCTTGAGCACGTCGGCGTTAATGCGCGCGAGGAGCGCCTGTGTGGCCATGAGCTGCGTGGAAATATCGACGCAGTAGCGGTCCTCCTCGACCATCCGCAGGATACCGTCGATCTGGCCGCGTGCCGTCTTGAGCATGCGGGTCACCGATTTGTGGTCTGCCATCATGGCGGGTCCTCGTTTCTGGTCGATCTTCCGGATGCCCCCGTCAGTTGCGGTGAAATATGGACTGTTTAAAGGCCTAGGGCGGCTCAACAGTCCGTATTTCACCGCAACTTCTGAGGATTGAGTGGGCGGCGTCTGCTACGCGGCGGCCACGGACAGGGCGTGGAACTTCTCGCCCGCGCCCTCGACGGCGGCGGCGAGCTGCTCGGCGGTCACGGTGTCGGCGCACTCTACCTGGACGGTCTGGGTCTCGTGGTCGGCATCGGCATCGGTCACGCCGGCAACGTTGAGCAGTGCCGTCTCGACAGTGGCGTCGCAGTGGCCGCACATAAGGCCGGAAGTCTTAATCGTGTAACGCATGGATATTCCTCTCTGTTGTGTCGGCTTTCCCAGGCACCCGACCTTGACCTTCACGCCGTCGCTCGCGTATCAAAGTACGCATCGCTCCTCTTTCAGGTCAATCTCGGGCACCTGGAAAACCCGTTGTAAATGGACTTAATGGTGAGCCTATTTTGCCACTTTAGGCTTAAAGGATTTCAGGCGCAGCGCGTTGGACACAACGCAGACGCTCGACAGGCTCATCGCCGCGGCGCCAAACATCGGCGAGAGTTGCCAACCGGTGAGGGGGAAGAACACGCCCGCGGCGAGCGGAATGCCGATGCCGTTGTAGAACAGTGCCCAGAACAGGTCCTGCTTGATGTTGCGGATTGTGGCGCGCGAAAGCTCGATGGCGCGGGCGACGTCCATGAGGTCGCTGCGCATGAGCACCACATCTGCCCCCTCCTTGGCGATGTCGGCGCCGGTGCCGATCGCAAGGCCCACGTCGGCGCGTGCCAGGGCGGGGGAGTCGTTGATGCCGTCGCCCACCATGGCGACCTTGCTGCCCGCATCCTGCAGCTCGCGCACGTGGCGTTCCTTGTCGGCGGGGAGGACGTCGGCGATGACCTGCTCGCTGCTCAGTCCCACGCGGCGGGCGATCGCTTCGGCTGTCACACGGTTGTCGCCGGTGAGCATGCGCACGTCGACGCCGAGCTTGCGGAGCGCGGCGATGGCCTCGGCGCTCGTCTCCTTGACCTCGTCAGCCACGGCAATGGTGCCGGCAAGCTCGCCGTTCTTGGCAAAGAACAGCGGCGTCTTGCCTTCGGCGGCAAATTGCTCGGCAAGACCCGCGGGCACGGTAACGCCCAGCTCGTTCATCAGACGCACGTTACCAGCGGCAATGGCGTTTTGCCCTTCGCGCGCCGTAACGCCTCGTCCGGGCACGGCCGCAAAGTCCTTGACCATGCGCGCGACGATCCCGCGTGTCTCGCACTCGGCCATAATCGCCTCGGCCAGCGGGTGCTCGCTCTGGCGTTCCAGCGCGGCGGCCAGCTTGAGCAGCGCCTTTTCGCTCATGGCGGGCGAGCCGTCAGTGCGCGTGGCTACTACGATATCGGTCACAGCAGGCTTGCCGCGGGTAACCGTGCCCGTCTTATCGAGCACCACGGTGCCCACGCTGCGCAGATTCTCCAGCGCCTCGGCGCTCTTAAACAGAATGCCCATTTCGGCGCCCTTGCCGGTGCCGACCATAATGGCGACGGGCGTGGCCAGGCCCAGCGCGCACGGGCAGCTGATCACCAGCACGGCGACGGCGGAGGTGAGCGCCTCGTTTATGCTGCCGGTCAGTGCCATCCACACCACGAAGGTCACGGCCGAGATCATGAACACCACGGGCACGAACACGCCGGCGACCTTGTCGGCCATGCGGGCGATGGGTGCCTTGGTGGCGTTGGCGTCCTCGACGAGCTGGATAATCTTGGCGAGCGACGTGTCGGCGCCCACACGCGTAGCGCGGAAGGTAAACGAGCCCGTGCGGTTGACCGTGGCCGCGTTGACAGTGTCGCCGGCGGTCTTTTCCACGGGGATGGACTCGCCGGTCAGCGCACTTTCGTCCACGGCCGAAGCGCCCTCGAGCACCACGCCGTCAACGGGGATGGACTCGCCGGGACGCACGCGCAGCACCTGGCCGGGCAGAATGGCATCGACATCGACGGTGGTCTCGGTACCGTCGACGGCCACGACGGTCGCGGTCTTGGGCGCCAGGTCAATGAGCGCCTCGATGGCGCCGCCAGTCTTGGATTTGCTGCGTGTCTCGAGATATTTGCCTACGGTGACGAGCGACAAGATCGTGCCGGCGCTCTCAAAATACAGGTTGTCCATGCTCGTCATCATGGCCTCGTGGACCTGACCCGCGGCTAGCTGGTCGGCCATGATGAACATGGCGTAGAGCGACCAGGCGATGGACGCGGTGGCGCCGACGGCGATGAGGGCGTCCATGGTGGGCGCGCCGTGCGCGAGCGATTTAAACCCGTTGATAAAGTACGCGTCGTTGACGTAGACGATGGGGATGAGCAGGACGAGCTCGGTAAGCGCGAGTGTCATGCTGTGGGTGTGGTCGGTGAAGACGCCGGGCAGTGGCCAACCGAGCATGTGCCCCATGCCTATGTAGAACAGCGGGATGAGGAAGATGATCGAGATGATGAGGCGGGTGCGCATGGCGGAGGCGGCGGCCTCCAGCTTTTTGGTGGGCGACTCCATATGGGCGGCGCCGGACCTGGCTTGCGTGCTGCCGCTTGAGCCGGCGGCACCGGTGCCCGCATCGACGGGTGAGGCCGAGTAGCCCGCGCGGTCGACGGCGGTGCAGATATCGTCGGGAGAGACCTGCGCGGGGTCGTAGTCGACCATCATGGAACCGGCGAGCAGGTTGACCGCGACGCTTTGGACGCCGTCGAGTTTGCTCACGGCACGGTCCACGTGCGCCTGGCACGCGGCGCACGTCATACCGCCCACGTCAAACTTATCCTGAGCCATGGCTTCTCCTTTCTGTAGTTCGGTGGTGTGAATGTTTGCCTGCCGATACTATACACCCATACCCCCTGGGGGTGTCCAGTACAGAAATAATATATGAGATTTCGTTACAGATGAGGATGGATGGTTGGCCGATGGTCCGTCCCTACCAAACATCTCAATCTGTAACATCTAGCAGGGAAAATGACCTCTAACTGTTACAGATCGAGACAATTGCCGGGGAGGGGTCCCGTTGCGGCAAGACGCCCGCCGCCTAGATACAGAACCCGGGGATCACACAGGTTAGCTTGTTTGGCTTTTCCGCAGGCGTTGCGTACGTAAAGACGTCGCCGTCGTGCCCCACGCGGTTCATATAGAGCGTGCCTTCGCTCTCCGATGTGTCGGGGCTCACCGTGCGCTCCCACCAGCAGGTGTCCTTGCCCTTCCACTGGCGGACCATCGTCTCGTTCGTGGAATACGGGCTCACCTTGAGCTCGCGGAAGAGCTGATACTCCTTGCCCTCGCCGTTGTAGATGTCTGCCAGGTAGTGATAGTCCTCGGTAAACGAATCGGGCGGTTGCGTACCGCACAGCTCGACCATGGCGGGCAGCCAAAGGGTTGCGGGCAACTCGCTCAGGCACGATGCGCTGTTGGCGGCGCCCACATTGTTCGAGACCTTCTTGACCCCTTTAATGAGTGCGCGCAACTCGTTGGGCAGCAGCTTAAGGCCGTCGCCGTTGAGCCATTCCCGCAGCTCGCAATCTGCCCAGCCGGCGCTCGGCGGTTCAGCCGCAGCGTTGCGCTCGGCAATACCCGCATCGAACATAAACGTCAGTCCGGCCTTGCCCGTCCCGTCCAGAAGCTCATCGTGGCGGATGCCCACAAGCTGCGCGCCAACCTGCAGCCCGTTGGTGAGCGTGACACGCTTGGTACACGGATAGGGGATATGCCCATCGGCATCGAGCAGATGATAGCGCCTGGCAATCTCGCGTGCCTCGCTACGGGTCTCGGTGGCCTTAATCTTGAGCGAAATCTCCTGCAGCTGATCCCAAGTGTAGTCGTCAAGTGAACTGCGGATGCCGTCCAGGTAGTCGGGGATGCCAAAGCCATGGGTTGCCGCCCCGATAACGCCGAGCCCCGCAACGGCTGCGACAACGCCACCGATAATAAAGCGGCGGCGGGTCATGGCATCGTGCCGGGCCTGCTCCAGGATCTCTCGCGCGCGCTCGCCGGCGACGTCGACCTTAAGGTGTGTACCGGAGTCGATGTCGATTGCGGCGTCACTGCCCGCGCCTTCGCGGCCCTCGGATTCGGCATCGGTGAGGTATGCCGAGAGTACCTCGAGCATCTGCTGCTCGGTGGGACGATCGCACTGCTGGACTGAGAGACCCTTCATGATGATTTTGACGAGCGCTTCATCGCCCTCGCAGCGCGGCTCGAGCGGTGCCGGCTTGGTCTTGGTCTTTACGAGATAGAACGAGCCGGTTGCAGCGGCGTCCGTCGACTCAAAGTCAAACGGTTTGCGACCGCTGTAGAGCTGGTACAGAATGCTCGAAAGCGCATAGACGTCGATTGCCGGCGAACGGCGAAGGGCCGCGATGCCTTCGATATCCTGCGTGAGCATCTCGGGCGCGGCGTATGCGGGCGTGGCAAAGCGCCAGATGTCGGCGCGCCGGGTGATCGTGTCGTCGCCGAGAGCCATGGTCGCGGAGCCCATGTCGATGAGGCAGGGGTCAAAGGAGCAATCGGCAATCTGCTGCTCGAGCGTTCGGCTGGTGGTGCGGAACATAATATTGGCAGGCGACAGGTCGCGATGGACGACCGGATTCACGAGGCCTTGGGTCATCAAGAGCGCACGAAGCACGGCGTTTCCGACGGCGGCGACCATCTGGGTGGTCAGCCCGCCCGAGGCGTCGTGAGGAAGCAGGGGCAGCGCCTGCTTGAGTGAGGTGCCCTCGACCCACTCCATGAGGATGAGCGGGTCATCCTCGCACGATCCGTAGCCATAGACGCGCGGAAATCCGCGCAGGTGCGAGACGGTACACAGATGACGGTACTCCTCGAACAGCGCAGCGGTGTTGGCCAGGTGCGCTGCCGATTGCTCGGCGGAGCGGTCGGGGGCTTGGCCGGAAAGGATGGCGTTGTCCTTGAGTAGCTTGACGGCAAAGACCTCGCCGCTTGTGTTGGTCGCGCGAAGCACGTGCCCGATGTTGCCGTTGTTGCGGTGGGCCGTCTGGAGAATAAGCGTCATAAACCGACGCTTGGCGTCGTCCTCGGCACTGGGGTCGACCGCCACGGCGGTGTCGAACGTATCGAGACGGATGAGTTTGTCGCCATAGGCGCTATCGGTAGTATCCATGGCGTTCCTTTGTCTGGCATGGGTTGCCGCACGTATACGCGAGCAGTGCGGATATCGGTAAAGTACCATGATAGCCGCACTGCCCACGTATACCGCTGAGCATTGTCGTTTACGACGCAGAAGGTAGAAGACGGAAGACGGACGGCGACCGTCTTCCGATCGCCGTCCGTGCTAGTCAACAATGACAAGGAATGTCGTGTAGAGACCCAGATGGAGCCTGTCGCTGTTGGCGATTTCTACGGGGGGATAGACTTTGCCGGGCTCGCGTTGGTCGCGCGGCGGCTCAATCACAATATCGCCGTCGCCCGCGCCCGATTCGAGCACTGTGCCGTTGGTCGATCCAAGGCCCTGGGCGTACCAGTGCTCACCCTCGAGCCAAATGCGAAGATGCTCGCGCGAGGCGTCGGCGCCTACATCGGTGATGCTGGGCGAGGTTTTGGGCAAAGAACCAATCACGGTGCCGCGCGGATCGCGTGTGAGGGGATGGATTTGCATGTCGGCGCAGTTGTCGGCATGGGTTCTGAGCAGACCGAGGTTAGGGGCGACGGTGCGTGGCTGCCCCAGGCTGCTCATAAAGCCACGTCCTACGGTAGTTTCGGTGGTGCCAAAGTGCCCGCCTGTCTTGCTGTCGCAAAAGCGCTCGACGGTGGCCACGCCCTGAATGGGATCGGCGAGCGCCCCCGTTGCCACAAAGAGCATCAAGAAGAGCGTGCTTTTTTCGCGCACGGCATTGCCGTCAAAGTTGTCGATGCGATTGAGGGCATTTGCATATAGGCGGCTGTCCAGCTTGTAGCTGGCGAGAGCCGACATCATTTCGTTGGCGGCCGGACCGCGATAGTGCTCGGCGATTGCCTGATAGGCGGACTCGCCGCCGCCGAGCTTGCTGCAGATTGCCGCGGAAAGGTTGAGCGTGGTGACGGTAAAGTCGCTGTAGATGGAGGGCGCGCACTGGTCAGGCTTGCGATGGACGATGTAACGGGTGAGATACGAGCGGTTGGAAGAGCATTTCTCGAGCAGGGTACTGCCGAGATAAGAGTTTCCATTGATGAGCATTCGGGCGATCTCGAGATGTTTAAGACCGCCGAACGAGCGAATATCGTTATAGAGGACCGAGCAAGGCGTCTCTGCTGCCACGGATACCTCCTTTGATTGCTTCCTAGCCAATATGGCGATAGGAATTAATGGCCCCCGGTGGGCGACGTATTAAATGGCTGCGCAATATATAGCGTAACCAAAGCAACATTATAGGCCACATGTTCGAAATTGCAGGAAGACCGAGAGATTTTGGTTGGACTGAACGGAAATCCCCCTCTGTCTTGATCTATAACAATTAGGGCCGATTTTGCTCGGCAACTGTTACAGATTGAGACGTTTGTGAACCGTGTCGACCGTTTGTCTCGATCTGTAACACGTAGAGGAAGATTTGCCCTGTAGATGTTACAGATTGAGACAATCAGCCGGGCCCACCTCGTCCGCCTCGTCATCTGTGGTTTACGTGGGGGCATACGGAGTACGGGTATACTAACCCGCGGCGAATCTGCTCCATCGCTTAGAGCTGCTGCGTCTGGACGGCGCGTGATAGGGCTGCCAAAGCGATCGCCAGCGTGCTGAGCAACGTCCTCTCTGTGCGCACCCGTTTTTGTATGTATTAGCGCACTACCAAGCACGCCCGCGCGGCCGCATGCCGCGCCCATTGCGCGTGCAGATAAGGAACAACAACATATGCGTAATTCTGTATCTGACGTCACCGACGCCGAGATTCTGGACGAGACCCGCGAGGCCATGACCCAGGCTGCCTTCGATGCCGCCGATGAGGCCAATGCTGCCCAGGCCGTCGAGTCCGCCACCGAGAGCCTGCCCGCCTTTGACGAGCTGGGGCTTTCCGAAGAGATGCTTCGTGCTATCGAGAACCTGGGCTACACGGCGCCCACGCCCGTTCAGGCCGGCTCGATCCCCGTGGTGCTCGAGGGCCGCGACCTGCTTGCCGCCGCTCAGACCGGCACCGGCAAGACGGCCGCCTTCTTGCTGCCGACTATGAACAACCTGGAGCACATCGCTCCGCCTAAGCCCGTGCACGAGCGTGGCGGTCGCAATCGCCGTCGCGGCGCCAAGAAGCCCGAGGGCAACGGTCGCGGCCCGGTGATGCTCGTCATCACCCCCACGCGCGAGCTTGCCCAGCAGATCGACGAGGTCGCGAGCAAAATCGCCGACGTCACGGGCCACGTTGCCGTGACCGTCGTGGGCGGCGTGAGCTACAAGCCCCAGACCGCTGCCCTCAAGTACGGCTGCGACATCCTGGTTGCCACGCCGGGCCGTCTGGTCGACCTGATCGAGCAGGGCGCTTGCCACCTGGACGAGGTCAAGGTGCTGGTGCTCGACGAGGCCGACCGCATGCTCGACATGGGCTTTTTGCCCGCCGTCCGCCGCATTGTGCGCGAGACACCGGCCGAGCGCCAGACGCTGCTGTTCTCGGCGACCCTCGACGAGGAGGCCGTGGGTGAGATCACCGACCTGGTGAGCGACCCGGCCCGCGTGGAGATCGCGCCCGCCACGTCGACCGCCGACACCGTCGACCAGTTTGTGTTCCCGGTGTCCATCGAGGCCAAGAACAACCTGCTGCCCGAGTTCCTCAAAAAGGAGGGCCCGGAGCGCACCATCGTCTTTATGCGTACCAAGCACCGCGCCGACAGCTGCTGCCGTCGTCTGGAGCGCAAGGGCATCAAGGCCGCCGCGATTCACGGCAACCGCAGCCAGGCCCAGCGCGAGCGCGCGCTTTCTGCCTTCCGCGACGGCACCGTCGACGTGCTGGTGGCAACCGACGTGCTCGCCCGCGGCATCGACATCAGCGACGTGCGCTACGTCGTGAACTTTGACGTGCCGGCCGAGCCGACCGACTACATCCACCGTATTGGCCGTACGGGCCGCGCAGGCGAGCTAGGCTGGGCCATCACGTTTGTGACCGAGCAGGATGTCGATGAGTTCTACGAGATTGAGAAGCTCATGGACAAGACCGCCGACATCTACGAGGCCGGCGACCTGCATGTGGGTCCCAACCCGCCTGCGGTTGATCCCGAGCGCGACCCTGCGGCCTTTAAGGTGAAGAAGAAGACCAAGCGCGGCAAGTCCAAGAGCAAGAAGAAGCTTGAGCAGGCACGTCGCGACGGCAAACGCAACGGCGACGATTACGGTGATGTGGCCGGTCGTTCCAACCGCGGTCGAGACGAGCGTCGCGGCGATGGCGAGCGTCCGAGCCGTCCCAAGCGCGGCGGCAAGACCCGCGTGCGCGAGGGCGTTCAGGCTCGCGTGGACGAGGCTGTGGAGAGCGTGGCCCGCGAGGTGGCTGCCGAGGAGCGCGGCGGTGCTGGCGCTGTCGAGCAGGCCCCGCGCGGCAACCGTGCCGAGCGCCGTGCCAAGCAGTTCCAGGGCGAGGCGCATCGCCGTCGCCGCGAGGACGAGGACCGCGGCGGTCGTCGCCGTGTTGAGCGCGAGGACGAGGGCCGTGGCTCGCGTGGCGGCAAGCGTGGCTCGGGCGATCGTCGTCGTTCCGGTCGCAATGACGAGCGCGGTGGCCGTGACGAGCGTCGTGGCGGCGAGGGCCGCGGTGAGCGAGGTGCCCGTGGCGGTGAGTCCCGTGGCGGCAAGCGCTTTGAAGAGCGCGGTAGCCGCGGCGGCGAGCGTCGCGAGGGTGCTCGCGGCAATGGCGGCCGCAGCGGCGCTGGTCGTTCTAACGAGTCGCGCGATCGTCGTGACCCGCGTGCCAGCCGCGATTGTCGCGATGACTGGCGCAACTACGACGATACCCGCGAGGAGCGTCGCGGCGGCTATCGTGGTGGTCGTGGCGGCAACCAGGCCGGCTCTCGTGGCGGCCGCGCCGGCGGTCGCGATAACCGTGGCAGCTACGGCAACAGCCGTGGCGGCAAGCGCGGCGGCAGCTCCCGTCGCCCCGGTGACGGCGGCGGCAAGCGCAAGTAACATACGCATCGCCCGCTAGAGCGAGGTGAACCAAGGGCCCGAGCAGACAACGCTCGTGGCCCTTTTGTTTGCCGCATTCGACCGTTGGTCCGCTGTGATTTGCTCAGGAATGCACCTGGAGGATGCTGAAGGCCTGTTTTCAGCCATGCGGAAATGGGTCCCATGGGGTGCGCCGTGCATTTTTTGGAGTATTCTGCAGTTCGAGTTGTCTGCATATGATTCGACGTCGCCAACGGTGGCCTTCTGATATCCCTGGCGAGCGTTCTGAGTCAGATTTCGCCGTTTTCCGGAGCAGGGGCGCGTCATTCTCGCCATGTCGGGACTTAGAATGATACGGCGCCCTACAGTTTTGCCCACCCGCGGCGGTGCTGGCGTGGTTACGTTGCAGAATACTCCGTTTTTTGCACGGGCCAGGATGGGGTACCTCAGGAGAACACAGCGGTATCCCGTAAATATATACAATATGTACCGTAATTTATACAAAACGAAGAGGCAGACAGCGTAGGGTGGGTGCATTGGGGTGCTTGGTGCATCAAAACGGGGACCCTACGTGCCGTATACTCTGGCTGGATGTGAAAGCGGCTTGACGCGTTGCCAGGCGTAGGGGAGGGTGCCTCGATGAGCGTATTCGAAATTGTGTTTAGTCCGACGGGTGGAACGCGGAAGGTGTCTGGCCTTGTGGCCGGGGCACTGGGCAAGAATACCGTTACCGTCGATCTGACCGATAGCGGGCTAGATTTCAGCGCTGTCTCGATGACTGAGGACGACGTGGCCGTAATCTCTGTGCCGGCGTATGCCGGTAGAATCCCGGCTGTGGTGGCTGACCGGTTGGGCATGGTGCGAGGCAACGGGGCTCGGGCAGTTTTGGTTTGTGTATACGGAAACCGCGCGTTTGAGGACACGCTCGTAGAGCTGGAGGACGTTGCGAAGCGCGCCGGATTTAGGGTGGTTGCAGCGGTTTCTGCTATTGCTGAGCATTCCGTTGCTCGTCAGTTTGCTGCTGGGCGACCGGATGCGCAGGATGCGGCGCAGCTCGCAGAGTTTGCGCAGCAAATTCAGCAAAAGCTGTTGGCTGAGGATGCGTCCGAGCCCTCTATCCCCGGCAATCGTCCTTATAAACAAGCTGGGGGTCACCGCATGGCACCCGAGGCGACAGAGGATTGCGTCTCCTGCGGTGCATGCGCCGCGGCGTGCCCCGTTTGTGCTATCGACAAGGGTGACCCCAAACGAGCAGCTGGCGAGGCGTGCATCTCCTGCATGCGCTGCATTGCCGTATGTCCGCGAGGCGCTCGTAAGCTTGATCCCAACAAGCTATCCGCTGTTTCCCAGATGCTGAGCAAGGTTTGCGTCGTGCGGAAGGAATGCGAGCTCTTTATCTAGCGCATACGAAATTGGTGCAATGGGACCAGGTTAATCTGCACCAACCTGGTGTAAACAAACCTGTCCCCAATGCACCAGAGTGAGGAGTGTCCCCGAGTGCCGGCAGAAAAGGAACGTCCCTAAGTGCCGCTTAAATACCGTTTATCGAAGAAAAAATACCGCTCACCGGTCATAATGACTATTCTGGCTTTGTTGTTGCCTACAATAACCCCCGTAAAAGAAATGCGGAAGGTTACCGAGTCCCCTCGGACGTGGGCCTAACCAAAGTCTTTGATCGCGAGCGCCTCAATGGGCGCATTCGATTGATTTTGGTTGGGCTATATTTATGAAGGGACATGCCACCATGGGTTTCTTTTCTCGCCTGATGGGCGGTTCGGATAAGCAGACGACTGCGGCTTCCGAGTTCGAAATCCTCGCTCCCGTTTCCGGCGAGCTTGTTCATCTAGAAAATACCAATGACCCCGCTTTTAGCAGCCGTGCGGTGGGCGATGGCGTTGCCGTGGTTCCCCAAGAGGGAACGGTGTGCGCTCCTGTTTCCGGCACCGTCGCGGCGCTGTTTCCGACTGAGCACGCGCTGGGCATCATGTCCGACGACAGCTCTGCTCAGGTGATGCTGCATATCGGAATCGACACTGTTAAGCTTGAGGGCAAGGGCTTCCATGCGCTTGTTGCCCAGGGTGACCATGTCGACGCGGGCCAGCCCCTTGTCGAGGTCGATTTCGACGTGGTTCGCGCTGCCGGCTTCGATCCCACGGTCTTCGTTATCGTGTGCGAGCGTTCGGAGAACTCGACTCTTCGTGAGCATGCTTCCGGCCCTGTTGCTGTTAAAGAGCCTGTCGTCTGGCTTTCCGAGTAAATTCTTGTGGTGGGTACCGTGGTTATCAAGCGAGTTTTTAACAACAACGTCGCAATGGTCACTTCGGACGATGGCTCCGAGCTCATCGTCATCGGTCGAGGCCTCTGCTTTGGCCGTCATGCCGGCGATGCCATCGACGAGGCGTCAGTCGAAAAGACCTACGCGTTGCAGGAGGGAACTTCTCAGGATTCGCATACGATTGACCGCTTGGCACATCTTTTGGAGTCCATCCCCACCGTCAACCTCGTGATTTCCGAGGACATCGTTCAGATGCTTCGTCGAGAGCTCAATGTCGATATCAATGACAAGATTCTTATCGCTCTCGCAGACCATATCAGCCTCGCCCTCGATCGCGAGCGCAAAGGCGTTTCCTGCGAGAATCCGCTGCTGCTCGAGATCCAGCAGTTCTATCGCAAGGAGTACGCGCTTGCGGGCCGTGCCCTTCAGATTATCAAGGACTATTTGGGCATCCAGATGAGCGAAGAAGAGCAGGGTTTTATTACGCTGCATATCGTCAACGCCACCATGCCGCAACGCTCCGACCGTCTAATCATCTCGGTCCAGCTTGTTCGCGACGTGCTCGCGATTGTTTCCGAGCGCTATGCCACGACCCTCGATGACACCTCGCTGCCTTACGAACGCTTCGTTCGTCACCTGCAGTTTTTCGCTCAGCGAGCACTCGATCCTACGGCCGGGCAAATCAGTGGCGACGCGCTGTTCCGAATCGACGAAACGGCGTATCCGTGCGCATTCTCGTGCGCGGATGCCATAGCCGCTCACTTGTCGTCTACCTATAACGTTGTCGTTACCGATGCCGAGAAGAGTTATCTCGCATATCACATTGTTAATCTGCTTGGAGAACCTGGTCTCTAGGCATAACGTGCCCACACATCGATTGATATAAGGCAGGACTTACGGTCTTGCCCAGGGCACATCTGTCTTAATTTGCGGAAAAGGAAGGGGAGTACCGCTATGACCGCAAAAAAGAAGTTCAATTTCAAAGCGCCGTTGGAGGTGTTCGCGAAGTCGATCGTCCAGCCGATGATGTATCTCTCGGTTGCCGGCATCCTGCTCATCGTGGGCATCATTCTGACCAACAAGACCATCTGCGCTTTGGTCCCCGTGCTGGGCTCCGGTCCGTTCCAGCTTGTGGGCGCCGTTGTCTATCAGTCGCTGATGTTTATCATCAACAACCTCTCGATTCTGTTCTGCGTTGGCATCGCCGGCGCCATGGCAAAGAAGAACAAGGGCCATGCTTCGCTGATCGCCCTGATGTCGTTCTTCCTGTTCCTGCAGGCTAACAACATCGTGCTCAACGCCACCGGCTCTCTTGCCGATGCGAGCGGCATGCTCGGCCTTACCGGAACCGGCCAGGCCACCGTTATGGGCATTCAGGTGCTCGATACCGGCGTGTTTGGCGGCATCATCCTTGGTTGCATCACCGGTGCCGTGTTCAACAAGTACTCGAACAAGCAGTTCCCCATTGCCCTTTCGATGTTCTCGGGCGTTCGCTTCCCGTTCCTGATCATGATCATCATCTCCTGGATCATGGGCGCTGGCTTCTGCATCGTTTGGCCTCCGGTTCAGGGTGCCATCTCCTCCGTCGCCGGCATCATTAAGGAGTCGGGCAACATCGGTCTGTTTATCTACGGCATGCTCAACAAGCTGCTCGTTCCCACCGGTCTGCACCACCTCATCTACACCCCGTTCCAGTTCTCCGATGTGGGCGGCACCCTTACGCTGGGTGATCAGGTTATCGCCGGTGCCTATCCCATCCGTGTTGCCGAGATGGCAATGACGGGCCAGCCCTTCTCCGATAGCACCTACTTCAACAGCTACACCTTCAACAACCTGTGGCCCTACATCGGCATCGGCCTCGCCTTTATCTTCACTGCTTACAAGGGAAACAAGGACAAGACCAAGGCTGTCATTATCCCGCTGATCATCACCGCCGTGCTCTCCTGCGTGACCGAGCCCATGGACTTCCTCTTTGTCTTTGCCGCTCCCGTGCTCTTTGTCGTTCACTCGGTTCTTTCCGGCATCTTCCTGGTCCTGCTCAAGGTTCTCTCCGTGCCCGCTTCGACTGCAGGCGGCATCATCAACATCGTGGTTTCCAACCTGGTTCTCGGTGTCGATAAGACCAACTGGCCGGTTATGCTGGTGCTTGGAGTCGTCAACGCCGCTCTGTACTTCTTCCTCTTCACCTTCCTCATCAAGAAGCTCAACCTCCACACGCCTGGTCGCGAGGAGGAGTCCGAGCTCGCCGAGTCCGTTGCCGAGGGCGAGGCCGCCGCGTCTGTCGCGGTGAAGCAGGGCGCTGTTGCCGCGGCTCCCGCAGAGGGCGTCGATGCAGGTATTGCCGACCTGGTCGCAGGTCTTGGCGGCAAGGACAACATCGAGGAGCTCGAGAACTGCTTTACGCGTCTCCGCGTGAACGTTAAGAACCCGGACCTCATCAATGAGGACCTCATCAACCACGTGCCCAACAGCGGCATCAACCGCAACGGTAACAATATCCAGATCATCTTTGGCATGAAGGTCGCCGAGATGCGCGACAAGGTCGAAAACGCAATTGAGAAGGAGCAGTAAACAATGATCATTACTCTGTGTGGTGGCGGATCCACCTTTACCCCCGGCATCGTCAAGTCCATCGCCCTGCGCAAGGACGAGCTCGACGTTGACGAGATTCGTCTGTACGACATCAACGAGGAGCGCCAGCGCAAGATCGGCGTGCTCGTGGACTGGATTTTGCACGAGGACCTCGGCCTGGACATCAAGCTCACGGTGACCACCGACAAAAAGACGGCTTTTACCGACGCGAGCTTCGTGTTTGCCCAGATGCGCGTGGGCGGCTACGCCATGCGCGAGCAGGACGAGAAGATTCCGCTGCGTCACGGCTGCGTGGGTCAGGAGACTTGCGGTTGCGGCGGCCTTGCCTACGGCATGCGCACTATCTTCCCCATGGTCGAGCTGATCGATGACGTTGAGAAGTACGCTAAGAAGGATTACTGGATTCTCAACTACTCCAACCCTGCCGCTATCGTCTCCGAGGGCTGCCGTGTGCTGCGTCCCAACGCTCGTATCATCAACATCTGCGACATGCCGATCGCGATTATCGACGTGGTTTGCGCCGCGCTCGATATCGACAAGAAGGATGTCGAGTACGATTACTTTGGCCTCAACCACTTTGGTTGGTTCACCTCGATCCGCCACAAGGGCGAGGAGGTGCTCCCGCAGCTGCGCGAGTACATCAAGGAGCACGAGATTCTGCTGCCCGATTCGTACCTCAAGGGCATGGGCTCGCTCATGGCAAAGAAGCCCGAGGAGGCCACCGACGAGCACCCCGAGCAGAACCGCCACACCAAGGGCAGCTGGTACTACGTCTGGAAGGGCGAGTACGAGATCATGGAGTGCTTCCCGGAGTATCTGCCCAACACGTATCTGAACTACTACCTGCAGCAGAAGGAGTTCGTCGAGCATTCCAACCCCGAGCGCACCCGTGCTAACGAGGTCGAGGAGACGCGCGAGAAGAACCTCTTCGACGGCATCGACCATTACGAGAAGACGGGCGAGATCGACGAGAGCACGTTCTATGCGGGCAGCCACGGCGACTGGATTGCCGATCTGGCCATCGCTCTGAAGAACGACACCAAGCAGCGCTTCCTGGTCATTTGCGAGAACAAGGGCGCTATCCCCAACATGCCCTACGACGCTATGGTCGAGTTGCCTGCCTACATTGGCAAGAACGGCCCCGAGGTCATCAGCCGTGACAACATTCCTCTGTTCCAGCAGGGCCTCATGATGCAGCAGCTGAACTCCGAGAAGCTCGTGGTCGAGGCTACGATCGAGGGTTCGTACGAGAAGGCGCTCAAGGCCTTTACGCTCAACAAGACCGTGCCGTCGATGAAGGTCGCCAAGGAGGTTCTCGACGACATGATTGAGGCCAACAAGGGTTACTGGCCCGAGCTTAAGTAAAAGCAACAGGGTCGCTGGCCGCATACCTAGAGCAATGCCCCGTCCACGTGATTGCGTGGACGGGGCATTGTCATTTGGTAACGCGTTTTACCAAATATGGCATTTATCTGCGGTAATGTTCTATTTCACCGCTGAGGGTGACATTTCATGCCTCCTGCCGAACTGCGTGGAGACCTAACAACTTTTTAGGTCAGTGTTGTGCGTGTAGCAATTTCGCCCGGCCTCGCCTCCGGGCTGCCATGTGAGAGGGGATCTTATGGCTCGACTGCATGTAATGGAACGCAGCCACGCCCAAGCCGTCATGGACGACCTGCACGATGCACTCGGACGCCGTTTGGCGGTGAGTTCGCTCGCCCCGTGTCCCGTTGAGTTTACGGCAGCGCTCGTCAACCTGTGCTCCACCCAGAGCTGCGGCAAGTGTACGCCCTGCCGCGTGGGCCTGAGCGCGCTGAGCGATCTGCTCGCCGATGTGCTCGAGGGCCGCGCCGATGAGTCCACGCTCAACCTGATTGAGCGCACGGCCCGCACCATCTACCTTTCGAGCGACTGCGCCATCGGCTACGAGGCCGGCGCCATGGCGCTCACGGCCATTCGCGGCTTCCGCGACGACTTTGAGCACCACATCCGCGAGCACTCCTGCGGTTTTGACCGCGAGGCCCGCGTCCCGTGCGTCTCGGGCTGCCCGGCGCACGTCGACATTCCCGGGTACATTTCGCTCGTCGAGGCCGGCCGCTATGCCGACGCCGTCAAGGTCATCCGCAAGAACAACCCGCTGCCGCTCGTCTGCGGCCTGGTGTGCGAGCATCCCTGCGAGATGCACTGCCGCCGCGGCATGGTCGATGACCCCATGAACATTCTCGCCCTCAAGCGTTTTGCCGTTGAGCACAGTGACCTCAACGACCACAAGCCGCATGTAGTGGACAACACCGGTAAGCGCGTCGCCGTGATCGGCGGCGGCCCGGCCGGCCTTTCCTGTGCCTACTACCTAGCCGTGATGGGCCACAAGGTGACCATCTTTGAGCAGCGTCACCACTTGGGCGGCATGCTGCGCTACGGCATCCCCAGCTACCGCCTGCCGCGCGAGCGCCTGCAGGCCGAGATCGACTGGATCTTGAGCGCCGGCATCGACGTGGAGCTCGACCACTCCGTGAGCGGCGAGGAGCTCGCCCGCCTGCGCGACGAGTTCGATGCCGTCTACCTGGCCATCGGTGCCCACAGTGACAAGAAGCTCGGCCTTCCGGGCGAAGAGGCGCCCGGCGTTGAGTCGGCCGTCAAGATGCTGCGCGCCATCGGTGATGACGAGCTGCCCGACCTGAGCGGCCAGCGCGTGTGCGTCATCGGCGGCGGCAACGTTGCCATGGACGTGGCTCGCTCTGCCGTGCGCTGCGGAGCCGACAAGGTGAGCATCGTCTACCGCCGCCGCATCTGCGATATGACGGCTCAGGACGCTGAGATTGCCGGTGCCCAGGCCGAGGGCTGTGAGGTGCTGGAGCTGACGGCTCCGCTCGCTATCGAGACGGGCGAGGACGGTCGCGTGAACGGCCTGCGCGTGCAGCCGCAGATTATCGGTGAGCCCCGCCGCGGTCGTCCGGCTCCGCGTGCCGCCGCCACGCCCGAGCGCGTCATCCCCTGCGAGCGCGTGTTCGTCGCCATCGGCCAGGACATCGATTCTAAGCCGTTTGAGGAGATGGGCATTGCCTGCAAGTGGGGCTGCATCGTCACCGATTCGGACGGCGCCGTGCCCAACTTCGATGGCCTCTTTAGCGGCGGCGACTGCCAGACCGGCCCCGCCACCGTCATCCGCGCTATCAATGCCGGCCGCGTGGCTTCGGCAAACATCGACCACTACCTGGGCTTCGACCACAAGATCAAGCTCGAGGTCGAGCTGCCGACCGTTCAGTTTAAGGGCAAGCATGAGTGCGGACGCTGCGAGCTTGGCGAGCGCGAGGCCGGCGAGCGCATTCACGATTGGAATCTGGTTGAGCAGGGTCTCACCGAGCAGGAGGCACGCCAGGAGGCGAGCCGCTGCCTGCGTTGCGATCACTTTGGCTTTGGCGCGTTCCGCGGAGGGAGGAACCTGGAATGGTAGAGCCCAACAAAACCACCGTCAGCGACAACACCGAAAACGGAGCGCATAACATGGTCAAGCTCACTATCGATAATTGCGAGGTCGTGGTTCCCGAGCACACCACGATCCTGGACGCAGCCAGGTCCGTCGGCATTCAGATTCCCACCCTGTGCTATCTGCGCGATCTAAACGAGATCGGCGGCTGCCGCGTGTGCGTGGTCGAGGTTGAGGGCTGCGACCAGCTGGTTGCCGCCTGCAACAACTACGTGCTCGACGGCATGGTGGTCCACACCAACAGCCCCAAGGCGCGCGAGGCCCGTCGCACCAACGTGCAGCTGCTGCTGTCCCAGCACGATTCGCAGTGCACGAGCTGCGTGCGCAGCGGCAACTGCAACCTGCAGACCATCGCCAACGACCTGGGCATTTTCTATCTGCCGTATCAAAGGCATTTGGCGGGCGAGGGCTGGGACTTCGATTTTCCCATCATCCGCGAAAACGACAAGTGCATTAAATGTATGCGCTGCATCAAGGTGTGCGAGAGTGTGCAGGGCTTAGGGATTTGGGACCTGACCAACCGCGCCACGCATACCGCCGTGGGCACCCGCGGGCGTGCGCCGATCGGCAAGACCGATTGCGTCGCGTGCGGTCAGTGCATCACGCATTGCCCGACGGGCGCACTGCGCGAGCGCGACGACACCGAGACCGTGTTCGATGCTCTCGCCGATCCCGACAAGATCGTGCTGGTGCAGATCGCGCCGGCTGTGCGTAGCGCTTGGGGCGAGGAACTCGGCATTCCGCGCGAGGAGGCTACCGTCGAGCGCCTGGCTTGCGCGCTGCGCCGCGTGGGCTTTGAGTACGTGTTCGACACCGACTTCTCGGCCGACCTCACCATTATGGAGGAGGGCTCCGAGCTGCTCGAGCGCCTGGGTGCCGCCGCTAAGGGTGAGGACGATAGCCGCGGCTGGCCCATGTTTACGAGCTGCTGCCCGGGCTGGGTGCGCTTTGTGAAGGCGCGCTATCCGGAGTTTGTCGACAGCCTGTCCACGTCCAAGTCGCCGCAGCAGATGTTCGGCGCCATCGCCAAGACCTACCACGCCAAGGTGCTGGGCGTGGAGCCCGAGCGACTGTTCGTGGTGTCCGTTATGCCGTGCACGGCCAAGAAGGCCGAGTGCGCGCTGCCGAGCATGGTGGGCGAGGGCGGCGCACCCGATGTGGACGTTGCGCTGACGGTGCGCGAGATGGTGCGCATGATCCGCGCGAGCCACGTGAGCGTGGACACGCTGGTTGAGGAGCCGCTCGATACGCCGCTGGGCTTTGGCACAGGCGCGGGTGTGATCTTTGGCGCCACGGGCGGCGTGATGGAGGCCGCCGTGCGCTCGGCCTATTACCTGGTGACGGGCAAGAACCCCGACGCCGATTTCTTTACCGACGTGCGCGGCCTGGACGGCTGGAAGGAGGCCGTGGCCGATATCGATGGCACCAAGGTGCGCGTCGCCGTGGCGCACGGGCTGGGCAACGCCGCCTGCCTACTCGATGCGATTCGCGACGGCCGTGTGAGCTATGACTTCGTCGAGGTTATGGCATGCCCGGGCGGCTGCGTCGGTGGCGGCGGTCAGCCCATCCACGACGGCTGTGAGCTGGCGGCCAAGCGCGGCCAGGTGCTGTGGGGTCTGGATGCCGCTGCGGACATTCGTTTCTCGCACGAGAATCCCGATGTCCAGGCGTGCTACCGCGAGTTCCTGGGCGAGCCGCTCTCGCCGCTGGCCGAGGAGCTGCTGCATACCGACCATCACGCATGGACGATGCCCAACGAGGGGACGTGCTAGCGATGCGTACGTTTGATTTTGAGATGTCGCGCCGGGGGTTTGCCTCGGCGCTCGCCGCGGGCGCCCTGTCGCTTGCGCTCGCGGGCTGTGGCGGCGGGGCTGCCGGTGCCGGGTCCGCCGCGGGCTCGGCTGCCACGGACGGCGCCGGTGCTGCTGCAGAGCCGGTCGAGGTGCACGTCGCCTCGCTCAAGGGGCCGACCTCGATTGGTCTGGTGCAGTTTATGGACCGGGCGGCCGATGGCGAGACGGACAATGAGTTTGACTTTGCGATGAATACTGCCGCCGATGAGATTGTGCCCAAGGTCATTCAGGGCGATATCGACATTGCCCTGGTACCCGCCAACGTGGCGAGCGTACTCTACAACAAGACCGAGGGCGCGGTGCAGGTCATCGACATCAACACGCTGGGTGTGCTGAACGTTGTGACGGGCGACGCGAATGTGGCCTCGTTTGGCGATCTGGCGGGTCGCACCGTCTACATGACGGGCAAGGGCACCACGCCAGAGTACGTCATGAACTTCCTGCTGGAGCGCGCGGGCCTGACCGGCCAGGTGACGCTCGAGTTTAAGAGCGAGCCCACCGAGGTGCTGTCGGCCCTGCTTGCCGACCCGACTGCCGTGGGCGTGCTACCTGAGCCGTTCAAGACGGCGGCCATCGCCAAGAGCGAGGGCAAGCTGTCGGCACCGGTGAGCCTGACCGATGTGTGGGACGAGCTGGCAGGAGACACGGGCTCGCGCCTGCTGACGGGCGTGACCGTGGTGCGCCGCGCGTTTGCCGAGGAACATCCCGAGGCCGTGGCGGAGTTCTTGAGCTGCCATGCGGCGAGCGTGAAGGCCGTCAATGCGGCGCCGGCGGACTGGGCTCAGGCCGTGGTCGATGCAGGCATCGTGGATAACGCCACGATTGCCGAAAAGGCGATTCCCGGGTGCATGCTCGTGTGTCAGACGGGGAAGGATATGAAGGCCGCGCTCGGTGGGTACCTGCAGGTGCTGGCCGATGCGGACCCGAGCGCCGTGGGCGGCAAGCTCCCGGCTAACGATTTCTACTACATGGAGTAGCCCGTGCGTGCGTTTGCTCGACAAATGATAGAGCGTATGAAGGCGGTGGCGGCAGCAGGTGCCGTTGCCGCCTTTTGGCTTGCCGCGTGGGTCTTCGCGGCGGCGCTGGTGGCGCAGCCGCTGATCTTGCCGGGGCCGGGTGCTGTTGCCTTGGCGCTGCTGCGCCTGGTGTGCGATGGCGGTACCTGGGCGATTTTGGTGGGCTCGGGCGCGCGGATACTGGGCGGGCTGGCGCTTGCCGCGGTGTGTGGTGGCGCGCTTGCCGGGATTTCATCACGGTCGCGGGCGTTCGCGCACCTGGTGGCTCCGGTGCTGTCGTTTGTAAAGGCGACACCGGTCGCCTGCGTGGTGGTCCTGCTGCTCATTTGGCTGGGATCGGAGCGCGTGAGCATCGCGGCGGTCTTTTTGATGGCGCTGCCGGGCGTATATTTCTCGCTGTTCGAGGGCTTGGCACAAGTGGATAAGCCGCTGGAGCAGATGTTTCGTCTGCATGGCGTGCGGGGTTGGCGTCTGTTTTGCGCCCATACCTGGCGCGAGGTCCTGCCGTTTGTGCTTTCGTGTGCCCGGGCCGTGATCGGCATGAGCTGGAAGGCCGGCGTGGCGGCGGAGTTGATCGGCATGGCGGCGGGCACCGTGGGCGAGCGCATCTATCAGGCGAAGCTGCTCATCGAGACGGCTGACCTGCTGGCGTGGACCGTGCTGGTCGTTGCCGCCTCGTGGGCGTGTGAGCGCGTGCTGGTGTGGCTGCTGCGGGTTTCAGGACCCGTGGCGTGGCGCGCGGCCGTGCGGGCGCATGGGCATGGACTGCGCGGGCGTGCGGGGGCTGCGAGCGATGGCGCTGCAGCGGAGCTTGCGCTTGCCGTGGGCGATCGCGCGCCCTGGGCGCCGGCGCTGGATGGTCTGGTGCTCAACGTACCCGCCGGTGGGCGCACCTGCGTGATGGGCGCCTCGGGTGTGGGCAAGTCGACGTTGCTTGCGCTGGCTGCGGGGGAATGCGCGCCGTGTTCCATGGTGTTTCAGGATGTGCGCCTAGTCGAGGATGCTTCTGCCCTGGATAACGTGCTGGTGTGCGCCGATGCATGCGTGGACGCCTCGAGCGCTGCGGCCCTGCTGCGCCTGCTGGTGCCGGGGGTCGATGCTCATGCCCGCGTAGCCGAGCTTTCGGGCGGGCAGCGCCGTCGCGTCGAGATTGCCCGAGCCCTGCTGTGCCCAGGAGACGCGGTGATTCTGGACGAGCCCTTTACCGGTCTAGATACCGCTGCGCGCGACGCATGCGCCGAGGTCGTGCTCGACCTGCTCGATGGCCGCATGCTCCTGCTTGCCACGCACGATGTCGCCGACGCTCAGGCCCTCGATATCTCGGACATCATCACGCTCTAAATACTTACTCAGCAACAAAATGATTCGTTTTCCTCCGTCCCAATGGGGTCGGGTGTGGTATTCTATCTGCGGGGTAATACTTAGAATTACCAAGTAATACCAACGCCGCAGAAACAAACTCCGGATGCGGGCCAATCGGGTTGCCTTCACAGCCCGTCGCCCAGCCGCGTGGCCCGCATCTATCCGCACTACCGTCGTTTCAAAAAGGAAGCGCCATGGCAGAACACATGACCCCCGTAGTCGCGAAGGTCTTGCCTGAGGAGAAGGCAGCCTTCGCGGCGGCAACTCAGCTCGTGGGCACCACGCCGTCCAACGCCATCCGCATGTTCATCGCCGCCTTCAATCGCTGCGGCACCTTCCCGTTCGACATCTCGCCCAACGGGGCCTTTGGTAAAGACTGTCCCCAACAACTAGTCGTTAAAGAACGTCCCCAATGACTAGTCGTCGGGATGGGGCCGGCATGCTCAATGCGATAGCGTGGGCGCTTGCCTGTTTTGGCGTTGTCGCTGCCGATATAGCCCTGAGCGTGGTTCTGTTTTCTGTTCTCGATGCCGTGTCGGCGCTGACGGGCTATCCGATCGACAATCTCGATATCCAATGGTTTCAGGCTGCCGCTCAGACGGCTTCATTTTTGATGGCGCTGCTGTGGTGGCGTTATCTGTGGTCCCGCTCCTTCATGGCGCGCCGGCAAGGCGAGCGCCCGCTCGGTGGGGGAGCAAGCGCGGCATGGAAGCGCATCGCCTGCGTTGTCGTGATCGGTCTATCCATGCAGGTGGTAATTAGCTACCTATGCGACGCCGTGCTGTCGCTGCTGCCCGAGGCGGCGGCCGACTACAGCGAGCTTGTCGAGGAAAGAGGCATGGGCGACACCAGCTATCTCGCCGTCCTGACTACGGTGTTCGGCGCCCCATTTTGTGAAGAGCTGCTGGTACGCGGCATTATTTTCGAGTTTTCGCTCCGAGCGTTTAATCCGCAGTGCCGCCCACTTTGGAAGCGCCGGCGTCGTGCGAGCGCGCAGGACGGCGCCATGGTGCCCTGGGCGGCCCCAAGCACGTGGGGTATCGCAGCGGCGATTGTACTGCAGGCGGCAATCTTCGGTTTTATGCACATGAATTGGGTGCAGGGTTGCTACGCGGGTGCCGCTGGCCTCATCTTTGGTTGGGTGCTCGTGACGACCGGAAAGCTCCGCTACACGATCCTGCTGCACTTTGCCTTTAACGCCGGGTCGTACCTCATGGGCCTGCTGTGGTTTGTGAACACACCGCTCGACGTGGTGGTCACGGTTGGCATCGCCGGCTTTGTGCTGGTAGAGTCGATGCGCTCGCTGCTACGATTGTGCATTCCCGTGTCGCGCGAAGCTGATCGGTCTGAGTAATAACGCCTTTAACTAGACCGATGCGTCCTGAACGCACCTGGCGTTTCGCCGAATGTTTCTTTAAATTTTGAGTAAAAGAATGACATGTTGGATATGCCGACTTTTCGGGCTACATACTGCACGCTGCGCTCGGTGTTATTGAGAAGATATGCCGCCTCTGTGAGCTGCTGGTTGAGCTTGATTTGCGAAAACGTTTTGCCGGTTTTTTGCTTGATCAAGCTGCTGAGATAGCTGGTGCTATAACCCGTATCGCTCGCAATGCTTTCGAGCGTGCAGTCGCCGTAACTTCGCTCAATATGATTCAGAATCGACACGATGCGTTCGTCCGACATGATCGCCTGGTTATCAGTTGCGGAGCGTCGGTACAGTCCTCGTATGAGAACAAGGAATAGGCTGACGGCGAGGTGCCTCATGAGTTCATTGGAGTAGGCATCTTTAAAGTGATATTCGATAAAGAGCATCTCGATGAGGCGTCGCGCATGTCGGGCGTATTCCTCTGGAAGAATGAGATATTTGCGAGCCTCACGGTTTTTGGACACAAAATCAAATAGGAGATTCGTTAATGGTGACGCGCCGGGTAGCTGGCTCAGGAACACCGAATCGAACATTTCTTTTTTGAAGACGATTGAAATGACGATATCGTGCTCGCCCTTAACGTATGGAACGCTTCTGACTACGCCGGTGTTGCAAATGAGCACATCACCCTTTTTAAGGAGCAGTGACCGTCCGTTGACGACAAACGTGCAGACGCCGTCGTACACGTAGTTAAGCTCCATATCCCGATTGATATGAGGAGGAATGTCGGTAAAGCGTGACTCCTTGATAAGGCCCACGGGGTTTTCGTCGAGGGTTTCTTTCCAATCAAACAGATAGACCTCTTCGCCGTTAATGGTTGTGGTTTCCACCCTGTTATATCGCGGGCTGGGCTCTCCCGGATGCGTACGATGCCACTCTTCGGTCTCGGTATGCGTATAGAGCAACTGTTTGAGATTCGAATCCATGGGGTGCTCCAGCGGTGAACGGTAGAATCGATGCCTTGAACGGTATTATATCTAAAAAAATGTTATAAACCCAAGCTTTCTATGCGATATCTTATGCATCTTGTTCTTCCTAGTATTGGGTTATCCGCTGGAGCATCCGATCAAGGAGGGCAAATGGGTAAGTTAAAACATGGATTTGACTCCGACTTTTTATGGGGCGGAGCCATATCGTGCTCGCAGGCTGATGGCGCCTGGAATGAGGGCGGAAAGGGAAAGTCGACGCAGGATTGTCGATGGCTGGATGGCACCTGGACTCATGACCAGATCGAGGACAAGCATCAAAACAACCCCTTCTGCCATGACGAGCTAATGAACGCTCTCGCAGATGATGGCGTTGAGTTCTACCCGTTTAGGCGTGGCAACGACTTCTATCATCACTATCGTGAGGACATCGCGCTTTTTGCGGAGATGGGTCTCAAGCTGTTCCGCACCTCTATTTGCTGGAGCCGAATCTATCCTAACGGAGATGACCTTGAGCCTAACCGCGAAGGCATCGAGTGGTATCGAAGCATGCTGGGTGAGTGCAAAAAGCACGGCATTAAGACCTTCGTCACCATGCTTCACTATGACATCCCGGTAAATCTTGTTACCACATATGGAGGATGGAAGAATCGCAAGACGATTGATTTCTTCGCCCGCTATGTCGAGACAATCGTTACGGAATTGGGCGATCTGGTCGATTTCTGGCTGCCTTTTAACGAGTTCAATGCAGCGCGTTTTTCGCCTTGGGACGGGGTCTGTCTGGTCAAAGACGAAGAGGGAGAGAACTTCGATCGAGCCATCTTCCAGTGCCTGCACCACGAGTTCGTTGCCAATGCGCGTGCCGTCGAGATTGTTCATCGTCTTTCGCCCGATACTCCCGTTGGCGGCATGATCGCTCGATTCTGTACGTATCCTGCCACCTGCCGTCCCGAAGATAACATGCAGGCTATTCACGACGACCAGTATTCCAACTGGTTCTATACGGACGTGATGGCTCGTGGAAAATACCCCGCTTATATGAATCGCTATTTCGATGCGTGCGATATCGAGATTCAAATGGAGCCGGGCGATGAAGAGCTTATCGCCCGCAACACGGTCGACTTCCTGGCCTTCTCGTACTACTTTTCCCAGGTATCCACCTGCGATCAGGGATGGGAGAAGACTGCGGGAAATCTGGTCATGGCAAACAAGAACCCTTATCTCGAGACGAGTGAGTGGGGCTGGCAGCTCGATCCCATTGGCCTGAGGGTTACCCTTAACCAGATGTATGACCGCTATGGGCTGCCCCTGTATATCGCCGAGAATGGCCTCGGTACATCTGATGTAGTCGAGGAGGATGGCAGCATCCACGACGAGTATCGAATCGATTATTTGCGCCAGCACATAAAGTGCCTTAAAGAGGCAGTGATCGATGGCGTTGACGTGCGCGGATATATGATCTGGGGATTCATTGACCTTGTTGCCTGCGGTCCTCTTACGATGGACAAGCGATACGGGCTTATCTATGTCGATCTGGATAATTGCGGCAACGGCACTGCGGAGCGCTTGCGTAAAGACTCTTTCTATTGGTACCAGAAATGTATCGCCACTAATGGCGAGGATCTTGGATAGGAGTGATTGTTGTGGCAGACAAGAAGGAACTAGCCGCTCGTGTCCTCGAGCTCGTGGGCGGCGCCGATAACGTTGTTATGGCAACGCACTGCATTACAAGGCTCAGATTCAACCTGAAGGACGACAGCAAGGCAGACCTGGAGACCCTTAAGACGCTTGACGGCGCCTTGGGCGCGCAAGTTAAAGACGGGCAGTGGCAGGTTATCATCGGCGCCAGCGTGGGGTCGGTATATGACGAATTGGAGCCCATGCTGGGCGACAGGATGGGTGGCGAGGTCTCCGCCGACGCCGAGCAGCCTGAGCTCCAAAAAGGTTCGGCTCGCGTATTCGATATCATCACCGGCATCTTTTCCGCTATCATTCCCGCACTGGTGGCGGGAGGCATCGTAAAGGGCATCCTGGCTGCTATCGCGGCTTTTGGAATCGACACGGGTGCCGGCGACTTTGCGATATTCAATATGATTTCGGATATCCCGTTCTACTTCTTGCCGTTTTTGCTGGCAATGTCTACGGCTGATAAGTTCCGAGTCAACCGCTCGCTTGCGCTTTGTGTTGCCGGATCGCTGATGTACCCGACCATTGTCAACGCTGTCGGTACGGGCGAGACGCCTCTTGCGTTGTTCGGTTTTACGGTGCCGATTTTTAGCTACGCCGATTCCGTGTTTCCGGTCATCTTTGGCGTCATTGGCTTGTCTTTTGTATATCGCGCAATCGACAAAGTCGTGCCGGATCTTTTTAAGCTCGTTGTCGTTCCGGCGCTCTCCCTTGCTATCGTGATTCCCGTTAACCTGTTTGTGCTCGCTCCGATTGGTGCCTGGTGCGGTCTTGGTCTTGCCAACGGTATCGTTTGGCTATTCTCGACGTTAGGCCCCGTTGCCGGTTTTCTGCTGGGCTTCTTTATGCCGCTTATCGTGCTCTTCGGCATGCACCAGTCAACGAGCCCTATCCAGATTTCCAATATCGCAACGCTGGGGTATGACTATCTGCTCCCGATCTCTTTCTGCCATAACCTCGCCGAAAGCGGTGCGTCTTTTGGTGCGGCCCTGCGCATGACCGACGAAAAGCTCAAGTCCGCTGCAATGACGTGCGCCTTCTCGGCGTTTATGGGAATCTCCGAGCCCGCCTTGTTTACCGTTCAGGTTCCTAACAGGACTCCGCTTATCGCTGCGATGATCGCGGATGGCATTGGCGGTGCGCTCACCGTTGTTCTGGGCGCAAAGTGCTTCGGCTTTGTTATGCCTGGCATTACCTCGTTGCCCGTTTATGCCGATCCAAGCGGCAATCCCATGAATCTGATCATGATTGTCGTCTGCATCGCTTTGACTTGGGTTATTTCCGCGACGCTCTCGTTTGCGCTCTATGGTCGTTTTGACAAAAAGTAACGATGTTTTGAGATAGACAATATTAATCGGCCGCTCGCCGGGGAATCGTTTTACGACGCCCCGGCGAGCGGCATTTTATTGGTGGGGGCGTGTGTGCCGCCAGCGGCGGCATGCCGCCTCGCCGCGCTAGTTACGCCTGCCGCCTCCGTTGGCGCCCTGTCGTCCCTGGGCGGCGCGGTTGCGGCCTGCGGTGTTCTGCGCACGCGACATGCCGCCGTATCCCTTGCTGCCTTTGGGTCCCTTGCCGGCGGCGCCACCGTGGGCCTTGCCGCCCTTCTTGCCGGTCCCATGTCCGCCGCCAGCAGACGTCTCGCCCGGGCGCGGCGGTACGGGACGGATCAGGCAATGCTTGGTGTAGCCGATTAGATCTCGGCGGCCGGCCTTTTCCAGCGCCTCGCGCACAAGCTTGTAGTTCTCGGGCTTGCGGTATTGGATGAGCGCACGCTGCATGGCCTTTTCGTGCGGGTCGCGCGCCACGTAGATCGGCTGCATGGTGCGCGGATCCACGCCAGTGTAGTACATGCAGGTCGACATGGTGGACGGCGTGGGGTAGAAGTCCTGCACCTGCTCGGGCATGTAGCCCATGTCGCGCACGGCTTCGGCAAGGTCCACGGCTTCCTTCATCGTCGAGCCGGGGTGGCTCGAGATCAGATACGGCACTACGTACTGCTTGAGTCCGTATTCGCGGTTCAAGCGCTCAAATTTACGGCAGAACGCATCGTAGACGGCTCGGCTCGGTTTGCCCATCACGGACAGCACCGCGTCGCTCACATGCTCGGGCGCTACGCGCAGCTGGCCCGAGACATGATGCTCCAGCAACTCGCGCAAAAACTCGTCCGAGGCATCGGCCATGGTGTAGTCAAAACGGATGCCGCTGCGGACGAAGACCTTCTTGACGCCCGGCAGCTGGCGCAGGTCGCGCAGCAGCTGCGTGTAGCCGCTCTCGTCGACCACCATGTTCTTGCACACGCTCGGCCATAGGCAGCGCTTGTTCTTGCACACGCCGTGTTTGAGCTGCTTGTCGCAGGCCGGGCGGCTAAAGTTGGCCGTCGGTCCACCCACGTCGTTGATGTAGCCCTTAAACTCGGGATCGCGCGTGAGCAGCTCGGCCTCGCGCATGATCGAGTCGTGGCTGCGCATCTGCAACACGCGGCCCTGGTGGAAGGTGAGCGCGCAAAACGAGCACTCGCCAAAACAGCCGCGGTTGGAGCTAATGGAAAACTTGATCTCGGCAAAGGCCGGCACGCCGCCCGCTGCGTCGTAGTCGGGATGCCAATCGCGTGCGTAGGGGAGTTCGGCCACCTCGTCCATCTCGTCGGTGGTGAGTGTTGCCGACGGCGGGTTCTGCACCACATAGACGCTGTTGGGGTAGGGCTCTACCAGACGATGTCCGGTGATGGGGTCCATGTTCTGCTGCTGCACGTTAAAGCTGCGCGCGTAGTTGAGCTTGTCGGCGGCAAGGTCGTCCCAGCTGGGCAGCAGGTCGTAGTCGTAGACCTCGTCGAGCGAACTCGTGCGGTAAACGGTGCCGTTGATATAGGTGATCTGATCGACGGGCAGCCCCGCGTCGAGCGCGTCGGCGATCTCGACAATCGCGTGCTCGCCCATGCCGTAGATGAGGATGTCGGCGCCCGAGTCGAGCAGCACCGAGCGCTTGAGCTTATCCTGCCAGTAGTCGTAGTGGGCCAGGCGGCGCAGGCTCGCCTCGATGCCGCCGATGATGATGGGGGCGTCCTTGAACGTCTGACGGATGAGATTGCCGTAGACCGTGACGGCACGGTTGGGGCGGTGACCTTCCTCGCCGCCGGGGGTATAGGCGTCGGTGTGGCGGCGGTGCTTGGTCACCGAATAGTGGTTGACCATGGAGTCCATGTTGCCGGCACTGACCAAAAAGCCCAGGCGCGGCTCACCGAGCACGCTGATGCTGGCGGGATCGGTCCAGTCGGGTTGGCAGATGATGCCCACTTTGTAGCCGTGCGCGTCGAGTACGCGGCTGATGATGGCCATACCAAAGCTGGGGTGGTCCACGTAGGCGTCGCCGCAGATGTAGACGAAGTCACACTGGTCCCAACCGCGCGCGTCCATATCGGCGCGGCTGACGGGGAGGAACTTATCGCGGCCCGGGCGCCAGGGACGGGCGGGCGCTGCCGGGGTATGAGCGGCGTGGCCGCCCTGGGCCTTGCCGCCGCGCTTTTGCTGCTGGCCCTGTTTGCCCTGCTGATTGCGCTGGTTATTCTGAGCGTGCTGAGGCTTTTTTGCCACGATCCCTCCCGGTGTTTGTATGCTGCACGTAATTGTAACCAGTCTTTTTGGGACGGGGCTAAAAAGACTGGTGGAGTACACGAGCTGGTGGATCGGTGCGTCGGTGCGGGTGTCGGCGCCGCGCCCGCTGTTTGTTTCCAGACTGTGTATCTGCGCGTTGGAGAACCCGTCTCGCGCGCACGCCATGTTGTCAATGGGTTACAGTATGAACGGCGGCTATGTTTCCGCCAACGCACGAGAGAGTCGTCAACAGGGAGGATGCACGGCGATGCAGCGTGCCAAACAGATATCGGAGTCTATTGAGCTGGGCATCATCTTGGCGCTCGCCGGTGGCTTTATGGACGTTTATTCGTACATTGGGCGCGACCATGTTTTCGCTAACGCGCAGACGGGCAACATCTTGCTGGTGGGCGTGAGCATCTCGGAGGGCAATTGGGCACTTGCGGGGCGCTATTTCTTCCCTGTGGTGTCGTTTGCCGTGGGCATTATGCTTGCCGACCTGGTACACGAACGGTTTGGCAGCGTGATTCACTGGCGCCAAGTGACGGTGTTCTTTGAAGCCGTCATCTTGCTGGGCGTGAGCTTTATCCCCGGCGGCGGTTACAACCTGCTCGCCAACTGCCTCACCTCGTTTGCCTGCGGCATGCAGGTCGAGAGCTTCCGCAAGATCCACGGTCACGGCATCGCTACGACCATGTGCATCGGCAACTTGCGCAACGCGCTGCAAAACGTGGACGATTACATCATCACCCACAGGCGCGGCTTTTTGGAAAACGGCCTGCTGTACTTTGGCGTGATTTTTACCTTTGTGTTTGGCGCCGTGTTGGGCAACTGGTGTATTGAGCGCATGGGCCTGCACTCCATTGCGGTGGCGAGCGTGTTGCTGTTTATCGCGTTTGCCATCATGTTCATCGACCGCGAGCGCGACTTGCGTTTTCGCTGGAAGGTTGCGGCCGAGGCTTGGAAAGAGGGCTGTCGAAAGTAACCGAATGCGGCAAAGGGGCTGTCCCTTTGCCGCAATATTTTTCATCATCTGTTGAAACGCTTTAACAATTTTGACGTTCTCACGCGTTTTTCGTTTCAAAAGCGTTAGGATGGGACTCATAGCGTGGGCGTAATGGGCGCCCCGCACACGATGGGAGGCTATCAATGGCTAATCGTTTCGTTCTCAATACCATCTCTTATCATGGTTCCGGCGCCATCAAGGAGATCCCCGGCGAGCTCCAGCGTCGCGGCTACAAGAAGATTTTCGTCTGCTCCGATCCCGATCTGGTCAAGTTTGGCGTTACCGCTAAGGTGACCGACGAGCTCGACGCTGCCGGCATCGCTTGGAGCCTCTACTCCGAGATCAAGCCCAACCCCACTATCCAGAACGTCAAGGACGGCGTCGAGGCCTTCAAGGCCGCCGAGGCTGACGCTATCGTGACCATCGGTGGCGGCTCCTCCATGGACACTGCCAAGGCCATCGGCATCATCATCAACAACCCCGAGTTCGCCGATGTCCGCAGCCTCGAGGGCGTTGCTCCCACTAAGAACCACGCCGTGTTCACCATCGCTGTGCCGACGACCGCCGGTACCGCTGCCGAGGTGACCATCAACTACGTCATCACCGACCCCGAGAAGGTCCGCAAGTTCGTGTGCGTCGACACCAACGACGCCCCGGAGGTCGCCGTCGTCGATCCTGACATGATGGCTTCCATGCCCGCCGGCCTGACCGCCTCCACCGGCATGGACGCTCTGACCCACGCCATCGAGGGCTATACCACCAAGGGCGCTTGGGAGCTCTCCGACATGTTCCACTTTGAGGCTATTAAGCTGATTAGCGAGAATCTGCGCGACTCTGTCGCCGAGGCCAAGTCCGGTCAGCCCGGCTCCGGCCGTGAGGGCATGGCCCTTGGCCAGTATGTCGCCGGCATGGGCTTCTCCAATGTCGGCCTGGGTATCGACCATGCCATGGCTCACACCCTGTCCGCTCACTACGACACCCCGCACGGCGTCGCCTGCGCCATGCTGCTGCCGATCGCCATGGAGTTCAACAAGCCGGTTTGCGCCGAGCGCCTGGCCAAGGTTGCCGTTGCCATGGGCGTCGACACCACGGGTATGAGCACCGACGAGGCTGCCGACGCCGCTATCGCCGCCGTCAAGCAGCTTTCCGCCGACGTGAACATCCCGCACGTCTGTGAGGCCATGAAGGCCGACGAGATCGAGGTCCTGGCCAAGGACGCCATGGCCGACGCCTGCTTCCCGGGTAACCCGCGCGAGGCAACGCTCGACGACGTCATCGAGCTCTTCAAGAAGATTTGCCCGGCTGCCTAGCTCGGTTTGGTGGTTCTTCGCCCGTAAGTGTATGGTCTTTTGACTTGCCGCTGGCCCCGCCGTGCTACGCACGGCGGGGCTTTTTGTGCTGCGTCGATGCCCTGAGACGGACGAAACCAAGGCGTACTGCCCGCTGCGGATAGGTGGTGCACTTCCCTGCGTGCATTTTTGGGAGTATTCAGCAAGCTCTTAAAAATGCATAACGTTGTGAATGGGCGGTAGTGACCCGCAGGCGCCCATCGACAGCCATTGTGGGCGGGCTATCGATGAGTGGAGGGGGTTGTTACTGAGTTTCTGCTTTGCGACAACCTGCAACACTGTTGTAACCGCTTCATTTTGTCGTTCGTGATGGGGCCGTTGGGGCCCACGGTGCTGAATACTCCGTTTTTTGCACGGTCCAAGGTGGGGCACCCTGAGACGAAGCAAAAAGATGTCTCATTTCTATGCAAATACCGATAGGATTTATGCAAGATTGGGATTGTAAACCGTGCACGTGCACAAAACCGGTGCGGGGACGTCTGGAGGCGGCTCGGCTCCTGGGGCATTGCACGTGCAGAACGGTTAAAATCGGGACTCGGTCTTAGTTTTACTTGGAAGGATGCATATGACTTCTAATATTGATGCTTCTCTAGGGGAGACGCTCTCCTATATCGCAGGACAGCTTAAGACGCTGACTTCTATTGCTTCGCCTACCGGCTATACCCGTGCGGCGACTGATTATCTAATGGAGACCCTGCGCGATATGGGATTTGGCCCCGAGCGTTCCAATAAGGGTAACGTGCTCGTTGAGCTTGGTGGCGAGGGTGAGCCGCTCGTACTGGCGAGCCATGTCGATACCCTGGGCGCCATGGTGCGTTCCATTAAGGACAATGGTCGCCTGCGCCCCACGACGCTCGGCGGGCACCAGTGGTCTACGGCCGATGGAGAGAACTGCACCGTCTACACGCGCGACGGCAATGTCTACACGGGCGTGGTTCTTAACACCGAGCCTTCGGCGCATGTGGCCGATGAGCCGGTCAAGACCATCGAGAAGAACATGGAAATCCTGCTCGACGAGAATGTCGACAGCAAGGACGACGTGCTTGAGCTGGGCATTCAGACTGGTGACATCATCGCCATGGATCCGCGTACCACGGTGACGGAGAGCGGCTACATTAAGAGTCGCTTCTTGGACGACAAGCTGTCGGCGTCGATTCTGCTGGGCTTGGCGCGTGCCGTCGCCGCTGGCGAGGTGACGCTTTCGCGCAAGGTGTCGCTGCTCTTTACCGTGTACGAGGAGGTCGGCCACGGTGGTGCCTTTGTGCCGGCCGACACGCGCGAGATGATCAGCGTGGACATGGGTTGCGTGGGCGACGACCTAGGCTGCACCGAGCGCATGGTTTCGATCTGCGCCAAGGATTCGGGCGGTCCGTACAATTACGACCTGGTGACCACGCTATCCAATATCGCGCGCGAGCTCGAGCTTGATTACGCCATCGACGTGTACCCGCATTACGGCTCGGACGTTGAGGCCACGCTTTCTGCCGGCTACGACATCCGTCACGGTCTGATCGGTCCCGGCGTGTACGCGAGCCACAACTACGAGCGCAGCCACATCGACGGTGTGCGCAACACCTACGAGCTGGTTCGCGCCTACGTTCAGCGCTAGACGCATTTATAGCGCGTGGCAAGTTAAGAGCGTCCTAGCCGGTATAACGTTGCCGGCAGGGGCGCTCTTGTGCGTTGCGGTGAAATAGGGACTGTTTGGCGGTTTTAAACGCTTAAACGGGGGTGCGGACAGAAAGTTGGACCGCGGGGCGGTCCGGACTGGAGGTTCGCATGTACAGCAGGGAGAAGGTCGAGC
>UQIV01000017.1 GCA_900541205.1 uncultured Collinsella sp.
GGATTCGCGCCTCAGGACTCAGCGCAACGCGTTGCGCTGAGTCCTGAGGCTGTTGCAATGAAAATGACAATCAAGGGCGGGTTTTGTCTTTTTGTCTGCGTAAAAATTTGTTCTTGCAGCAGAAACCCGCGCGTGTATACTCGAATACGTTTGTTCAACTACGTGCCGGCCAAGGTGGTACGGCACCTCTAGAAGAGTAAGGAATTGCACATGGATTACATCCGCGCAATCGAGCGTCAGCAGATCCGCGAGGACATTCCTCAGGTTCGCGTCGCCGACAACGTCAAGGTTCACTACCGCATTAAGGAAGGCGACCGCGAGCGCATCCAGGTCTTCCAGGGCGACGTCATCCGCATGGCCGGCGCCGGTGCCCGCGAGACCTTCACCGTCCGCAAGATGTCCTTCGGTGTCGGTGTTGAGCGTACCTTCCCGCTTCACAGCCCCAAGATTGCCAAGCTCGAGGTCGTCCGTCATGGTCGCGTCCGTCGCGCCAAGCTGTACTACCTCCGCGACAAGGTGGGCAAGGCTGCTCGCATCCCCGAGAAGCGCTAAGAAGATCGCAGCGTCTGTCCACTCGTTTGGACACAAGGGTCACCTTCGGGTGGCCCTTCTTTTTATCTGATTTGCATGCAAGGAGGGCCTGGTATGGCCAATATGACGAGCTCGGTTTCGGCATCGCAAGTTGCCGGCGAGCTGGCGAGCGCCACGTTTGAGGAGATTCCCGCCCTCGTGGAGCATTATCGCGAGGACCCGCGCCAGCAGGTGATCAAGGCTTGTGAACGCGCCCTCAAACGCCATGCCAAAGAGCTTGCCGAGCGCGAGCGCGTCAATGACATGTACGAACTTATGCATGAGCTCGGCGGTGATGGCGTGATCGTGGGCGTCGACGAGGTGGGCCGTGGCTCGGTGGCCGGTCCCCTGACGGTGTGTGCCGTGTGTCTTCCGATGGAGCCGCGCATCTGGGGCATCAACGATTCCAAAAAGCTCACGCCGGCGCGCCGTGAGCTGCTCTCGGTGAAGATTGCCGAGGTGGCGACGGCGATCGGTTTTTGCCATATCGCGCCTGCGGATATCGACGATATGGGCATGGCCCGCGCCATCCGCGCTGCCGTCGCGGGCGCCGTGGCCGATACGGGGCTCGAGCCCGATTGCGTGCTTATGGATGGCAACCCCCTGGGCGCCGTTCCCAACGAGCGCGATGTGGTTAAGGGCGATGCCAAAATCGCCTGTATCGCCGCGGCGTCCATCATGGCCAAGGTCACGCGTGACGAGATGATGGTCGAGTACGACGCCGAGTATCCCGAGTACCATCTGGCCGAGTCGAAGGGCTATGCAAGCCCCGAGCATATCGAGGCCATTCGCAAACATGGACTTTGTCCGCTGCACCGTGTGAGCTTTTGCGGAAACTTTCTGCAGACTGAGCGCCTTTTCTAGGTCAATTGTGGAGACAGGGACCTCTGGGGTTTTATAAACCTGCTGTTAGCGGGCCGTATGCAACACCATTGCTGCGTATGGCCCGTTTTTTGTCGGCATTTGGTCAGCTTTTGGTTTGCTTCCGGTACTTACCCGCATGAAAGGTGCCCTCATCATCGGGGCAATGCAGTGTGCGGGAAAGGAGACCCCATGAGTGCCGCAAGCAAAAAGAGCAAGACGCAGCAGCTCAAGGAGCGTTGGGAAAACGGCGAGCTCGACTGCGGGGCGATGACGCCCGAGTTTATCAAGGGGCTCAGTCCCCGCGAGCTGGGCATGCTGGGCGAGCTTATCGCAATCGACTACTTTAACGAGCGCGGCTACACCTTGTTGGAGCAGGGTTATCGTTGCACCGAGGGCGAGGCTGATCTGGTGCTGCTCGATGAGCTCGACGATGTCGTGGTGATGGCCGAGGTCAAGACCAGACGCGTCGCCCTGGATTGCACCACGCGGGTCTTTCCCGAGGAGGCCGTGGACGCCCAAAAGCAACGCCGCTACCGCCGCATCGCAAGTTGCTATCTCATGGAGCATTATCCTCTCAAGGCGATTCGCTTCGATGCCGTGGGTGTCACCATTCGCGGCGGGCATATCGCCGAGATCGAGCATCAGTACAACGCGTTCGATTGGCAGGTGTCGTGATGGCGTTCGAGACGTTTGCCGTTCACGCGGCCTGCATCCGCGGCGTCGAGGCGATTCACGTCACGGTCGAGGTCTCGCTTGCCGGCGGCGTTCCGGGCATTCAGATGCTCGGCATCCCGAGTATGGAGGTGATGGAGTCACGTGGTCGTATTCGCTGCGCGATGCGCTCCGCCGGGTTCGAGATCCCGCGCTCGGGCATTACGGTCAATCTGGCGCCCGGCGATATTCGCAAGACCGGTAGCGGCTTTGATCTGCCCATCGCCATCGCGGTCCTAGCGGCCGATGGTCAGATTCCCCGCGACAATCTCGATCGTTGTCTTATCGCTGGTGAGCTTGGCTTGGACGGTACGGTGCTTCCTGTCAAGGGCGAGGTGGCGTTTCAGTTATTGGCGCGTGATTTGGGGCTGTCCTTTATCGCCGGCAGGTCAGACCAGCATGTGCCACTCGCGGGCGTGGATTGTGGATTCATCGATCATTTGTCTCAGCTTGCTCATGGTATGGGCGATGCCGCGCGGCACTACATGGATTCTGAGGGTGCCGAGGCGACCTTTGAGCCTGAGCTCGACTATGCCGACGTGCTGGGGCAGGAAGTCGCTAAGCGCGGCATGGCGCTTGCGGCGGCAGGAGAACTCGGCTTGCTCATGATTGGGTCCCCGGGATCGGGCAAGACGATGCTCGCACGCCGTATGACCGGCATCCTGCCCGAGCTTTCCGTTGAGGATCAACAGGAGGCGCTGTGCATCCATTCGGTTTTGGGTGAGAACATTGATGGCTTGTTGGCGGGGCACCGGCCCTTCCGCAGTCCCCACCACAGCATTTCAACGGCTGGCCTCATTGGCGGCGGGCGCCCGGTGCATCCGGGTGAGATTAGCCTGGCTCATGGCGGTGTGCTCTTTTTGGACGAGCTTGCCGAGTTTCCCACGGGTGTGCTGCAGACGCTCAGACAGCCTATCGAGCGAGGCTATGTGAGGATCGTACGCGTCGACGGGGCCTTTACCTTCCCGTCGCGCTTTCAGCTGCTGGCTGCGAGCAATCCCTGCCCCTGCGGCTTTTTGGGCGATCGCGAGGTGCCGTGTCGCTGCTCGGCGGCGATGGTCGAGCGCTATCGGTCTAAACTGCGCGGTCCTTTGGCCGACCGTATCGACATGATGATCGATGTGACCCGTCCCGACCCCCAAGTGATTATCGAGGGTGCGGAGGGTATGTCGTCGGCCGAGTTACGTGACTACGTTGTGCGCGGTCGCGCCTTTCGCGCCTGGCGCGAGTCCCGTATGGACGATGCGGATGCCGAGGCCGAGGATGACGAGACACGGTCCATTGACGGCGTCGTTTCGACCTTTGAGCTCGATGATGCTGCCGAGAAATGCGTGCTCGGTCTGTCCAAACGCACGCATCTCACAGGGCGTGGCATTGTGCGTCTGGTTCGCATTGCGCGCACGATCGCCGATGTCGCCGAGAGCGAGCAAGTGACGCAGGACCACGTGCTCGAGGCGGCGATGTACCAGGGAAGGAGGGACCAATGATGGCCGAGGGGACCTTCGAGCTGCATCCAGGTGATGCGTTGTATCCCGAGACCGTTTTAGAGCTATCTGATGTACCCCAGACGCTTTATGTGCGCGGCAACCCCGAGGTGCTTTCGACGCCCGCGCTCTCCATCATCGGCGCGCGCAAGGCCTCGCCGTATGGTCTTGCCGTGGCAGAGCTTGCGGCAAAGGTGGCGGTTGATGCGGGAGTGACGGTTGTTTCGGGCGGCGCGGTCGGTTGTGACCAGGCCTCGGGTTGGGCTGCGGTCAACGCCGGCGGCAAACACGTCGTGGTGCTGGGGACGGGCGCCGACGTGGTCTACCCGCGTTCGAGCGCGGGGCTTATTACGCGCACGCTCGATATGGGTGGCGCGGTCGTGTCGATCTCTCCGTGGGGCATGGGTCCGCGCAAGTTTGCCTTTCCGCGCCGCAATCGCGTGATCGCGGCCCTGTCGCAAGCCCTCTTTGTATCCGAAGCGGGTATGCCTTCCGGGACGTTTTCTACAGCCGAGGCTGCTATGGATTTGGGGCGCGAACTTCTTGCCGTGCCGGGGTCGATCCTATCGCCCGAGTCGCGTGGCACGAATTACCTCATTGCAAACGGTGCCTGCTGCATCATCGACGAGGAATCTATCGAGATGGCAATCTCACGCATCTACGGCACCCTGCGCTACTCGCGCCCCGATGCTCCCGGCATTGCCGACCTGAATCCAACACAGCAGACCGTGATGCATGCGCTCATCGCCTCTCCGCTCAAGGTCGACGACATCGCGGCGCTCGTCTCACTCGATGCTGTCGGCGTACTCAAACTCTTGGGTTCGCTTGAACTCGAGGGCCTTATCGAGCGCATGATGGATGGAAGGTATGCGCCCTCCAAGTTTGCCCTTCACGCCCAGACGCCCTTCGGTCACAATGGAAAACGTGTCAATTAGAAAGGTGTTTGCAGATGCAGTTCGATCAGGTGACGGTTATCGGTGGCGGTCTGGCGGGTTCGGAATGCGCGATCCAGCTGGCAGACCGCGGGTTTGCCGTAAAGCTGTGCGAGATGCGCCCCCAGGTGAGCTCCCCGGCCCACCATACCGATCACCTGGCAGAGCTCGTCTGCTCCAATTCGTTTAAGTCGACCCGTCCAGATTCCGCTGCTGGCCTACTAAAAGCCGAGCTCGAGCGTATGGGTTCGGTGCTGCTCGATTGCGCCCATCGCGCGGCTGTTCCCGCCGGTGGCGCCCTGGCGGTCGACCGCGTCAAGTTTTCCGAGCTTGTCGAGGCCGAGGTTGCCGCCCGTCCCAATATCGAGATCATTCACGGCGAGGTCACGCAGATTCCCGAGGGTCACGTGGTCATTGCCGCGGGCCCATTGTGCTCGCCGGCGCTGAGCGAAGAGGTCATGAAGCTCGTCGGTGGCGACGCCCTTGCGTTCTTCGATGCCGCGGCGCCGATCGTCGATGCCTCCACGCTCGATATGGACGTGCTGTTCTCGCAGTCGCGCTACGAGGAGCAGGGGAGCGGGGACTATCTCAACGCTCCGCTCAATAAGGAGGAGTACGAGGCCTTTATCGAGGCGCTTACCACGGCCGACCGAGTGGTGCTCAAGGATTTTGAGGGCGGCGATCTGTTCCAGGCCTGCCAGCCTGCCGAGGAGGTTGCGCGTACCGGCAAGGACGCCATTCGCTTTGGCGCCATGAAGCCCGTCGGCCTCACCGACCCGCGTACCGGACGTCGCCCCTGGGCGGCGATTCAGCTGCGTGCCGAGAACAAGGAGAAGACCGCCTATAACCTGGTGGGCTTCCAGACAAACCTGACCTTTGGCGAGCAGAAGCGCGTCTTCCATATGGTGCCGGGCCTGGAGAACGCTGAGTTCTTCCGCTACGGTGTCATGCACCGCAATACCTTTGTCGACGCCCCGCACGTGCTCGATGGCACCTTTGCCGTGCCCGGTACCGGTGTGCGCCTGGCCGGTCAGATCACCGGCACCGAGGGGTACATGGAGGCCGTGGCGACGGGCCTGCTCGCCGCGCTCAACACCTATGCCGAGGCTATCGGTGCCGCGGGCGTCGAGTTGCCGCGCGTGGGCGCCCTGGGTGCGCTCGTGGGCTATGCGACCGATCCTGCCACCGTGGGCTATCAGCCTATGCATGTCAACTTTGGCCTGGTGCCGCAACTCGAGGATGGTAAGCGCCGCAGCAAGCGCGACCGCTACCAGGCCTATGCGGACCGTGCGCTCGAGGCCCTTGATGCCTATCTGGCCACTCGCCCCGATCTGTTTGGAGGCGACCGGTCATAGCCTTTGACCTGTACGACACCGTCGACTCGTTTATCGCCTACATCGCACGTGTCGAGGGTCTTTCTCCCAACACGGTGACGGCCTATGGCTCGCGGTTGGAGCGCTTCGCTGCCTGGTGCGAGCGCGAGGAAATCGATGCTTTCGCTGCCGACGTGCGCACCATTCGCTCCTATTTGGCCGAGTTGTCGCGTGACCAGGTGGCGGCTCGTACCCTTGCGGCGCACCTGTCGGCTATCCGATCTCTCTATCGCTGGATGGCTGCCGAGGGGATTGTCGAGGGCGATGTGGTCTCGGCGATCGCATCGCCCAAGCTGCCGCGCGACCTGCCGGGCGTCCTTACGACCCAGCAGGTCGAGGCGCTGCTCAAGACGCCTGATACCTCAACGCCCGCGGGACTGCGCGATGCGGCGATGCTCGAGCTGCTCTATGCATCCGGCGCCCGTATCTCTGAGCTCGCGGCACTCAATGTGGAGTCCATCGCTTGGTCCGAATGCACGCTGCGCCTGTGGGGCAAGGGGGGCAAGGAACGTATCGTCCCTCTGTATCGTCGTGCGCTCGAGGCGACGCGTCTCTATATTGAGGAGGGGAGGCCGGAATTGCTCGCTCAGGCAAAGCGTCGTGACCCCGCTACCGGGCCGCATCCGCTGCTTATATCCGCGCGCGGCAATCGCATGAGCGCCGCCATCCTCCGGCGGCGATTCCATATGCTGGCGACGCTCGCCGGCATTCCGGCCGACATCGCCCCGCATGCGATGCGCCATACCTTTGCGACCGACTTGCTCGAGGGCGGTGCGGACTTGCGCTCGGTTCAAGAGCTGCTGGGTCATGCGAGCCTGTCCACGACGCAGATCTACACGCATCTCACACCCGATCGTCTTAAGCGGGCTGTGGCTCAAGCCCATCCCCGCGGCGAATAGTGGCTGGGACGTCCCGCGCCGCACCGAGGTGTGTGGTTTTGATTACGGGTTGGCAGGAAGATGCATTCCTGCTATCATTCATCGGGTTGCTTCACGGCAACATGTTTTTATCACGCACGCGCGGCTACTTCATACCGTGGTGCCCGGGCTTTGGTAGCACATGTCCGGGTTGGTTTTGGAGGATGACCCCGCGCGGAGGCAAACCACAGGAGGTTTAACATGGCTACCAAGATTAATATCCGCACCCTGCTCGAGGCCGGCTGCCACTTCGGTCACCAGACCCGTCGCTGGAACCCCAAGATGAAGCCGTTCATCTTCGGCGAGCGCAACGGCATCTACATCCTCGACCTCAAGCAGACCATCCTCGACGCCGACCAGGCCTACACTTTCGTCAAGAACGTCGCCAAGGGTGGCAACGTGCTGTTCGTCGGCACCAAGAAGCAGGCTCAGGAGGCCGTCAAGAACGCTGCTGAGCGCGCCAACATGCCTTACATCAACCAGCGTTGGCTCGGCGGTATGCTGACCAACTTCGTCACCATCCGCTCCCGCATCAACCGCATGGAGGAGCTCGAGGCCATGGTCGAGGACGGCCGCATGGCTGTTCTGCCCAAGAAGGAGCAGGCTGTTCTCGGCAAGGAGCTCACCAAGCTCCAGACCAACCTCGGTGGCGCCCGCGACATGAAGGGGCTGCCCCAGGCTCTCTTCGTCATCGACACCAAGCGCGAGGAGAACGCCATCAAGGAGGCTCAGCGCCTGAACATCCCCGTCGTCGCCCTGATCGACACCAACTCCGATCCCGACGAGGTCGAGTACGGCATCCCCTGCAACGATGACGCTATCTCCGCTGTCACCCTTATGTGCGAGCTCATGGCAGACGCCTGCCTCGCTGGCTCTGGTAAGGAGCAGGTCTCCGAGGCCGAGATGGCCGCTGAGCCCAAGGCCGAGTAAATCAGTCTTAGTTAATTCTTTTTCATCTCTTTGAAAGGAACCACAATGGCCCAGATTACCGCCGCTATGGTCAAGCAGCTCCGCGAGATGACCGACTCCCCGATGATGGAGTGCAAGAAGGCTCTCGTCGAGGCTGACGGCGACATGGACGCCGCTGTCGACGTTCTGCGTAAGAACGGCCTTGCCAAGGCTGCCAAGAAGGCTGGCCGTGAGACCAACGAGGGCGCTGTCGCCGCGTTCGTCTCCGAGGATGGCAAGACCGGCGCTCTGCTCGAGCTCTCCTGCGAGACCGACTTCGTTGGCTCCAACGCCAAGTTCACTGGCTTTGCTTCCAAGGTCGCTGAGGTTGTCGCTACCACCGAGCCTGCTGACGTCGACGCTCTGCTCGAGAAGCCGATGGGCGAGGAGACCGTTTCCTCCGAGCTCACCGAGATGATTCACATCATGGGCGAGAACATGAAGATCTCCCGCTTCGCTGCCCGCAAGGCCGAGAACGGCGCGCTCGCTTCTTACATCCACATGGGTGGTAAGATCGGCGTCCTCGTCGAGTTCGCCTTCGAGAAGGCCGAGACCGCTCAGGCTGAGTCCTTCAAGACCTTCGCTCACGACGTTGCCCTTCAGGTTGCCGCCGTCGCCCCGATCTGCGCTACCCGCGATCAGGTTCCGGCCGAGACCGTCGAGCACGAGAAGCAGATCTACATGGCTCAGGCTGCCGAGTCCGGCAAGCCCGAGGCCATTCAGGAGAAGATGGCTGTCGGCCGTCTGGAGAAGTTCTACAAGCAGTCCGTGCTCACCGAGCAGGAGTTCATCAAGGACAGCTCCCTCACCATCAAGAAGTACGCTGAGCAGGTCTCCAAGGAGCTCGGCGACACCATTATCGTCGTTGCCTTTGACCGTCTGGTCCGTGGCGAGTAAATAAGCTCTTGTAGCTGGTAATGAGCAGGCTGTGGGTTTTACTCACAGCCTGCTTTTTCATGGCTCTTCTTAGAGCCTTTGATAGAATGTTGAGAGTTCAATCTAAAGGAGGATCGCTTTGTCCGACATCCGATATAAACGCGTGCTTCTTAAGCTTTCCGGCGAAGCACTGATGGGCAACGGCCAATATGGCATCGACTCCAAGGTTACCGACCATCTTGCCAAGCAGGTCAAGGAGCTGCTCGCCGTTGGCCATGAGGTCGGCGTTGTTGTCGGCGGCGGCAATATTTTCCGCGGCATGGCCGGCGCTGCCGGTGGCATGGAGCGTGCTCAGGCCGACTACATGGGCATGCTGGCAACCGTTATGAACGCGCTCGCCCTGCAGGATGCCTTCGAGCATAACGATGTTCCCTGCCGCGTGATGAGCGCTATCCAGATGAACGAGATCTGCGAGCCCTATATTCGTCGTCGCGCCATCAACCACCTTTCCAAGGGCAACGTCGTTATTTTTGCCGCTGGTTCGGGCAATCCGTACTTTACGACCGACACCGCCGCGGCTCTTCGTGCGTGCGAGATCGGCGCCGAGATTTTGATTAAAGCCACCAAGGTTGACGGTATCTACGACAAGGATCCCGTCAAGTGCGCCGATGCCGTCCGGTTTGACAAGATTACCTATCACGAGGTTCTCGTCCGCGGTCTGCAGGTTATGGATTCCACGGCTACGGCACTGTGCCAGGACAACCGTATGCCGATTTTGGTCCTCAACATCGATGGCGAGGACACCGTCAAGCGCGCGCTTTCGGGTGAGCCCGTCGGCACGCTCGTCTATCAGGAGGATTAAGCATGGCAGAGAACATCACCGCCCATATGGACAAGTCGCTCGAGTCCCTCAAGCATAACTTCTCCAAGGTTCGTACCGGCCGCGCCAATGCCAACATTCTGTCCGACATCACCGTCGATTATTACGGTGTTCCCACGCCGGTCACGCAGGTTGCCGCCGTCAAGACCCCCGAGGCCCACATGCTGCTCATCGAGCCGTGGGACAAGGCGCTTATCAACGCCATCGTCAAGGCCATCGGCGCTTCCGATCTGGGTATTACCCCCAACTCCGATGGCACCGTCGTTCGTCTGCCGTTCCCGGCTCCCACCGAGGAGCGCCGTCGCGAGCTCGTCAAGGAGTGCCGCGAGTACGCCGAGCAGGCCAAGGTGTCTATCCGTAACATCCGTCGCGACTTCAACAACAAGCTCGAGCGCGATGAGGAGCTCACCGAGGACGATGTCCGTCGCGAGCAGGCCAAGGTCCAGAAGCACACCGATGAGTATGTCGCCAAGGTCGAGGAGCTTCTGAAGGAAAAAGAAGCCGAGGTCATGGAGATCTAAGGTGCAATACGACGAGCATAAACTGGTCGAGTACTTTGCCGACGCCCCTGCAGGCGTCGGTTTTTCCGACCTTGACCTCAATAGCATTCCGCACCATATCTCGTGCATCATGGACGGCAATGGTCGTTGGGCCACATCGCGCGGTCTTGCACGCACCGAGGGCCACAAGGCGGGTATTGTCTCCCTTCGCGAGATTATTACCGCCTGCGTGCGTCTGGGTGTCGACGTGCTTTCGGCCTATGCGTTTTCTACCGAAAACTGGAACCGCCCGCAGCATGAGGTCAACGTCTTGATGCACCTGTTTGCCAAGACGTTTATCGACGAGCTGCCGCTTCTGAAGCGCGAAAACGTGCGCGTTGTCTTTTTGGGTGACATTTCCGCGCTGCCCAAGAAGACCCGCGACGTTTTTGAACGCGGTCTTGCTGAGTGCGCCAATCACACCGGCATGACGCTGGCGCTTGCCGTCAACTACGGCGCGCGTGCCGAGATTACCCGCGCTGTCCGTCAGATCGCACTCGACGCTGCCACCGGTAAGATCGATCCTGGCGCAATTGATGACGATATGGTGGCTTCCCACCTCTATACCGCCGGCCTTCCCGATCCTGAGCTTGTGATTCGCACTTCTGGTGAGCTGCGCCTTTCGAACTATCTGCTGTGGCAGGTGGCTTATTCCGAGTTCTACGTCACCGATACCTATTGGCCCGACTTTGATCGTTGGGGCCTTGTCGACGCCATTTTGGCCTATCAGGGCCGTGACCGTAGGTTTGGTGGACTGAGCAAGACCGAGGAGGCTTAATCGTGTCCGATCGTCCCAAGGCATCTGCTCCCAAGACGCCTGCGCGCAAAGCTGCCGCTGCGGGAGCGCCTACAGCGAAGGGCGGCACCGGTTCGTGGCTTGCGGGCTTTATTACCCGTGCCGCCGCCGGTATCGTCTACGCCGTCGTCTTTATCCTGTGCCTGGTTTTGGGTATCGTGCCCACGGCCATCTTTGTTTCTGTCATGAGTGGCCTGTGCTGCTATGAGTTTTTCCGTATGACGAGGCTCGATGGCAAGATGGCTAACGAGCGCATGGGTATCGCTGCCGCCGTACTCTTTCCACTGTCGGCGTTGGGCGATTCGATGTTGCTGAATGCCCTGCTTTTTGCCCTGATGCTCGCTGTGGGCATTTGGTATGTTTGGTCGCCGCGTACCCGCATCTCTGATGTGGCCGTGACGCTCATGGGTCCCATCTACACTGGCTTTATGCTGTCGGCTATCGTGCTGCTGCGCGATGCCGTGCCCGGTTTTGCCGGCGCCCTGCTTTCGGTGGGCGTTTGCGCATCCCTTTGGGTCTCCGATTCGTTTGCCTACATCGTGGGCAGCCGTATCGGCAAGCACAAGATGGTTCCCAAGATCTCTCCCAAAAAGAGCTGGGAGGGGTTTGTCGGCGGCATCCTGGGCTCGGTTTTGATTTGGCTCATCCTGTGGGCGACGCACTTCTACAAGCTCAGCCTGCCCTATGCGCTGCTGTGCGGCGTGGTCGTGTCCATTCTGGGCGTTATCGGCGACCTTATCGAGTCGCGCATCAAGCGCGGTGTGGGCGTCAAGGATTCCGGTAACCTTATCCCGGGCCACGGCGGCATGCTCGATCGTAGCGATTCGCTTATCTTTGGCTGCATCACCGCGCAGCTGATGCTGATGATCGGAGGCGTGCTGTAATGTCATTCCAGACGACGTATGGCCCCGATGGACGCCTCCGTCTTGCCATCCTGGGTTGTACGGGCTCCATCGGCACCCAGGCGCTCGATGTGTGCCGCCAGCATGCCGATCGCCTGCAGGTGACGGCGCTGTCCGTTAACTCCAGTACCTCCGAGCTTGTTGCCGCTGCCCGCGAGTTCTCGGTTTCGGCGGTTGCCGTGGCCGATGTCGCTCATGGCGATGACGCCGTGCTGCAGGAGTTGCCCGAGGGAACGAAGCTCGGCGTTGGCGCGCAGGCGGTTTGCGAGCTCGCGCGTCGCGACGATGTCGACTGCGTGCTCGTTGCTATTGTGGGCGCCGCCGGTCTCGAGGCGAGCCATGCGGCCTTGACCTCTAATAAGCGCCTTGCCCTTGCCAACAAGGAGTCCCTCGTCGTCGGTGGCGACTTGCTTATGCCGTTGGCACAACCGGGCCAGCTTATTCCAGTCGACTCTGAGCACTCCGCCATCTACCAGTGCTATCTGGGGGAGGACCCGCGCGAGGCTCATTGTATTTGGCTTACCTGCTCGGGCGGTCCGTTCTTTGGCCGTACGCGCGACGAGCTCAATCGCGTGACGCGTGCCGATGCCCTCGCACATCCCACGTGGGCCATGGGTGCCAAGATCACCATCGACTCCGCCACCCTCATGAACAAGGGCCTAGAGCGCATTGAGGCCATGCATCTGTTTAACTGCGACCTCGATTTCATTAACGTGGTCGTGCAGCGTCAGTCCAAGATTCACTCTATGGTCGAGTTTGCCGACGGCTCCGTGATGGCGCATCTCGGTGCTTCCGACATGCGTATTCCCATCCAGTTCGCGTTCTCGTATCCCGAGCGTTGGGATACCCCGGCGCCTCGTATCGATTTCCGCGAGCTGGGGCAGCTCACGTTTGATGCTGCCGACATGGATACCTTCCGCTGTCTGGCACTGGCCGAACGTGCCGGCAAGACGGGTGGCACCATGCCGTGCGTGCTCAATGCCGCCAACGAGGTCGCCGTCGATGCCTTCCTGCACGATGGCTGCAGCTTTACCGATATCGATTGCATTGTGGAATCCTGCATGGATGCCCACGATATGCAGGCGGTCGATTCGTTTGAGCAGCTTCGCGACATCGATGCGTGGGCGCGTGAAAAGGCTGCGCAGGTGCTCGCCGCAACCCGTTCCTAACCCATAAGGATTGCTTTTTCGTTTTATGGATACTGTTCTGAGCGTTCTCTCATCGGTCTTTTGGGGCCTGCTGATGCTTTCCGTCCTCGTGTTTTTGCACGAGGGCGGCCACTTTTTGGCGGCGCGTGCCTGCGGCGTCCGTGTGACCGAGTTCTTTTTGGGCCTGCCGTGCCGCTTTGACATCCATTACACGTCGCGTCGCATTGGAACCAAGTTTGGCGTGACCCCGCTGCTGCTGGGTGGCTACGCTGCCATTTGCGGTATGGATCCGACCGACGTCTCGTGTGCCGACCGCGTGCTCGCGGCTATCTATCGTCATGGTCGCGTGACCGTGGCCGACCTTGCTGTCGAGCTTGAGCTTTCCGAGGAGGATGTGCTCGAGGCATGCGCCCTGTTGCTGGGCTGGGGTTCCATCGCACCCTGGTATGAGGAAGGGGAGAAGCCCTCGCCGAGCTACTATCCCACCAAGTATCAGACGCTGCCGCGAGATGCGGCGGGTTACACTACCTTTGACGGCCGCCGTTTCGATCGCGAACATTCAACTGCCGAGGGCGATGTGTGGGAGCTGCCGTGCGGCGAGGCCGAGTTCCTTGCACAAGAGCGTTCGCACACCTATCTTGGCCAGGGCTTTCTCAAGCGCGCCTTTATGTTGCTCGCGGGCATTCTCGTCAATATCCTGACGGGCTTTTTGCTGCTTATGAGCATCTACTCTATTGCGGGTGTCACCGTGCCGATGGATACCAACGTGATCGGTCAGGTTGACGAGGGGTCTATTGCCGCCAAGGCGGGTATCGAGGGCGGCGACGCGATCCTTTCGGTTGACGGAGTATCGTGCTCTACCTGGATGGACGTTTACGATGCCATCGGTAAGGCTGCCGGTAAGGACGATATCGCCATCGAGTACGAGCGTGACGGCAAGCAGCATTCGACCGCGGTTGCGCTCAAAGAGGACGAGCGCCTAGGTGTGTATGCCTCTACGCAGGTGGTCCGTTTAGACCCCATCACGTCGGCTCGACTTTCGTTCTCCTATGTCGTGCAGACAGCGGAGGGCGTGATGCGCCTGCTCCAGCCGCAGCATACGATGGAGATTCTCGATCAGTCTTCTTCGATCGTGGGCATTAGCGTTATGTCCTCACAGGCTGCTGCTGCCGGCCCTGCCACGTTCCTTTCGTTTGCCGCCCTCATTTCGTTCTCGCTTGGCTTTATGAACCTGCTGCCCATCCCACCACTCGATGGCGGCAAGCTGGTCATCGAGATCATTCAAAAGATTGCTGGCCGCGAGCTTCCGCTCAAGGTCCAGACGATTGTGAGCTATGTGGGCATCGCGCTCTTTGTGCTGCTGTTTGTCTATATGCTTCGTTCCGACATCCTTCGATTTATTCTGTAGGGGAGTGTTTGGATTGTCTTTATCCCATCCTTTGCCTCGCGAGTTGACGCGCCCCGTGCGTGTGGGCGGCGTACAGATCGGTGGCGGCGCGCCGGTCGTGGTTCAGTCCATGACTTGCACCGATACCGCCGACGCCCAGGCAACGCTTGCGCAAGTGTGCGCGTTGGCGCAGGCTGGCTGCGATATCGTGCGCGTGAGCGTGCCCACCGAGGCCGCGCTTGAGGGTTTCCGCACCATCTGTGCCGAGTCTCCGGTGCCGATCGTCGCCGATATCCACTTTAACCATAAGCTTGCCATTGGTGCCGTTGAGGCTGGTGCCGCCAAGCTGCGCATTAATCCCGGCAATATCGGCGATTGGGCTAAGGTCGATGCCGTCATCGACGCCGCCGGCACTGCGGGCTGTGCGATTCGCATCGGTGTCAACGCCGGTTCGCTTGAGCAGGATATCGCCGAGCGCGATGACCTCACGCAGCCCGAAAAGCTCGTGATGTCGAGCGAGCGTTTTGTCAAGCATTTTGAAGACCGCGGCTTTACCAACATCGTGCTTTCCGCCAAGGCCCATAGTGTACAGACGACGCTTGATACTTATCGCGCCCTGTCGCGCGAGATTCCCCATGTTCCGCTTCACCTGGGCGTGACGGAGGCGGGGACCAAGCTCCAGGGCACCATCAAGAGCTCTGTAGGCTTGGGTATCTTGCTTTCCGAAGGCATTGGCGACACCATGCGTGTTTCGCTCACAGCTGATCCGGTTGAGGAGCCGCCGGTTGCCTGGGGTATTCTGCAGTCGCTGGGCCTGCGTCGCCGTGGCCCCGAGATTGTCTCGTGCCCCACGTGCGCCCGCTGCCAGGTTAACCTCATTCCCATCGCCGAGGAGGTCACCGAGCGGCTTAAGAACTACTCCGCGCCGCTTTCTATCGCTGTGATGGGATGTGCCGTTAATGGCCCCGGTGAGGCTTCTGATGCCGACCTGGGCGTTGCTTGCGGACGTGGTCAGGCCTTGCTCTTTTCGCATGGCCAGATCATTGGTAAAGTAGCTGAGGACCAAATTGTCGACGCGCTTATGGCAGAGGTCGACAAACTTATTGAGGAGAAATAAATGATCCGAGCAATGTATATGTCTAAGCTCTATGCGCCGACGCTTAAAGAGGATCCGGCGGACGCTGAGCTCGCCAGCCACCGCCTGCTGCTCCGTGCCGGCATGATCCGCAAGGAGGCCGCCGGTCTGTATTCCTACCTGCCGCTCGCATGGCGCTCGATTCGCAAGATCGAGAAAATCGTGCGCGACGAGATGGATGCCGCCGGTGCCCAGGAGCTCATGATGCCCATTATGGTCGACGCTGAGCTATGGCGCGAGTCCGGCCGCATCGACGCCTATGGCAAGGAACTCGTGCGCTTTGATGACCGCCACGGCCGCGAGTTCGTGCTGGGCCCCACGCACGAGGAGACCGTGACCGCCCTGGTTCGCAATGAGCTGCGTTCCTACAAGCAACTGCCCGTTAACCTCTACCACATCCAGGACAAGTTCCGCGACGAGTTCCGTCCCCGCTTTGGCCTGATGCGCGGTCGCGAGTTCATCATGAAGGACGCCTACAGCTTCTCCGCCACGCAGGAGAGCCTGCAGGAGGAGTACGACAAGATGAAGCAGGCGTACGCCAACATTTGCGAGCGCTGCTACATCAAGGCCCTGCCCGTTGTCGCCGACTCCGGCGAGATCGGCGGCGACACTTCCGTCGAGTACATGGCTCTGGCCGACGCCGGCGAGGCTTCGCTGGTCTACTGCGACGATTGTGGCTTTGCTGCCGATGACGAGGCTGCAAGCACCAAGGTCGTTGTGACCGAGGGTCCTGGCGACGGTACGCTCACCAAGGTCGAGACTCCGGGCATGGGCACCATCGAGGCCGTCGCCAAGTTCTTTGGCTTCCCCGAGAACGGTACGCGAAAGTCGCTGGCGCTCATCGACGCCGAGGGCAAGCCTGTCGTGGCCATTGTCCCGGGCGACCACGAGCTCAATGACTGCAAGGCCGAGCATGTCTTTGGTAAGGGCTATCGCATGATGACCGACGAGGAGCTTCAGGCGAACGGCCTGCACAAGGGCTTTATCGGACCGGTCAACCTGCCCGAGGGCATCCGTCTGGTGTGCGACGAGAGCCTGCGCGAGTCCAAGCAGTGGGCTTGCGGTGCCAACGAGGTCAATTATCACTTTACAGGTGCCTGCCCCGAGCGCGACTTTACCGTCGATGAGTGGGCCGACCTGGTAACCGTCGTTGCCGGCGATCCCTGCCCGCACTGCGGCAAGCCGCTCTCCGCTGCCCGCGGCATCGAGGTCTCCCAGGTCTTCCAACTGGGCACCAAGTATTCCGAGGCCATGGGTGCCACCTTTATGGACGAGGACGGCAAGGAGAAGCCGCTCATCATGGGCTGCTACGGCGTTGGTGTGTCCCGCTCGCTCGCTGCCGTCGTGGAGCAGCACAACGACGAGCACGGTATCGTCTGGCCGGTCTCCGTTGCCCCGTACGAGGTCGCGGTGATTCCGCTCGATCCCAAGAAGGAGGAGTGCGCTACCGTCTGCGAGCAGATCGTTGATGGCCTGTGTGCCGAGGGTATCGAGGTCGTCGTCGACGATCGCGACGAGCGTCCCGGCTTTAAGTTTGCCGACAACGACCTTATGGGCTTCCCGTATCAGGTGGTGCTCGGCAAGCGCGGCCTTAAGAACGGTACCGTTGAGCTCAAGGACCGTGCTACGGGCGAGCGTGAGGACGTGGCGATTGACGAGGTCGTCGCCAAGGTTGCCGAGCTGGTGAAGGCGGCACGCCGTTAATCGACGATTTCGCTTGTAGTTCGATATACGGGACGGCCCCGCATTTCTCCAGATAGGGGAGATGCGGGGCCGTCCTTTTATCTTGTCGGCGCGCTCAATTGCTAAAAGGAAACCCCACAGCCCATATGAGCTGCGGGGTTTTCCTTGTGCCTCCGATGCGAAATAAATCGCTCAGATATTACTGATAATCGACGACGTCGATCCAGTTCTTCAGGAACTCGTCGTTCACGTTGCGCTTACGAGCGAGCTCGGAAGCGGCGACGATGCTCGTCCACTGACGCACGACCTGCATGGGCATGTCGGCGCGATCGCAGTAGAGCTCCAGGTAGGCCTCGGCCTGGTCCTTGCTGTTGAGGGCGAAGAGCAGGTAGGTGGTGGCAACGTCGGCAGCAGGGGAGCCCTGGGTGGCGTGTGCCCAGTCGCACACATAGAGCTGGCCGTCGTCGCCGACGATGACGTTAGAGGGGTTGAAGTCGCCGTGGCAGACCTTGAACTCCTTGGTCATGCCGTCCAGACGCTCCTGAAGGTTGTAGCGCGTGGTGGCATTGAGCTGATCAAGGCTGTCGATCATGCGGGCGAACTTGTCGCGCTGACGGTTGAGCAGCGGGGAGGTGTAGCCGTGGATCTCGATCTGGAGGTCGACGAACATCTCGAGGTACTCACCAAAGCGCTGGGGCTCGGCAGTCATCTTCTCGGCAAGGGTGATGCCCGGAACCTTCTCGGTCACGAGCGCCCAGCCGTTGGCGTTCTCGAGCTGGGAAACCTCGAGAGCCTTGGGGCTGCGGATGCCGCACTCATTGATGCGGGCAAGATTCAAAGCCTCGTTGAACACGTCGGAGACGGGCTTGGTCTCGTTAAAGACCTTGACGATCTTGTCGCCCAGGTCGTAAACGACCTTGTTGCCGCGACGGACGAGCTCGGTCTTGGAATCGGGGAGCAGCATGATTGCATCCTTTCAACGATGCGATAGAAGCAACGGCGGGGGCGTGCGTACACCCGTGCACCCCCGCCGCAAATAACCGTGCTAAAACTAGCAGACGGCGTAGTCCTGGGGCTCGCGGCCGTAGTAGGCGTCCAGGTAGAGCTCCTTGATCTCGCTCATGAGCGGGTAGCGCGGGTTAGCGCCGGTGCACTGGTCGTTGAATGCCTGCTCGGTCATCTCGTCGAGGGTGTCGAGGAAGTACTGCTCGTCAACACCGTAGTCGGCGATGGTCTTCTTGACGCCGATGAAGTCCTTGAGCTCCTCGAGCTTCGTGATGAAGTTCTCGAAGACCTCCTTGTCGTCCTTGCCCTCGATGCCGCAGTACTTGGCCATCTCGGCGTAGTTGTGCAGTGCGTTGGGGTAAGGATACTGGGAGAAGGTACCCATCTTGACGGGAGCCTCGGCGGCGTTGTAGCGCATGACGCGGGTCAGGATGACGGCGTTTGCGAGGCCGTGAGGCAGGTGATGGAAAGCGCCGAGCTTGTGGGCCATGGAGTGGTTGAGGCCCAGGAAGGCGTTGGCGAAGGCCATACCGGCCATGCAGGAGGCGTTGTGCATCTCCTCGCGGGCGTGCGGGTCCTTGGCGCCGTTCGTGAAGCTGGAGGGCAGGTTCTCGAAGACGAGCTTAGCAGCGCGCTCGGAGAGGCCCTTGGTGTAGTCGGAAGCCATGATGGAGACGTAGGACTCGATGGCGTGGGTCATGACGTCGATGCCGGAGGCAGCGGTCAGGCCGCGCGGGGCGGTCATGCAGTTGTCGGCGTCGACGATAGCCATGTTGGGGAGCAGCGCGTAGTCGGCGAGCGGCCACTTGATGCCGGTCTCCTTGTCGGTGATGATGGCGAACGGCGTGCACTCGGAGCCGGTACCCGAAGAGGTCGGGACGGCGACGAAGTAGGCCTTCTTGCCCATCTCGGGGAAGGTGAAGATACGCTTGCGGATGTCCATGAAGTCCATGGCCATGTCCTCAAACTTGCACTCGGGGTGCTCGTACATCATCCACATGATCTTGCCGGCGTCCATAGCGGAGCCACCGCCGACGGCGATGATGACGTCCGGCTCAAAGAGAGCCATCTGCTTGGCGCCGCGACGTGCGCACTGCAGCGACGGATCGGGCTCGACGTCGTAGAAGCAGTCGTGGGCGATGCCCATCTCGTCGAGCTTGGCCTCGATGGCGCGGGTGTTGCCATTCTTGAAGAGGAACTGGTCGGTGACGATGAAGGCACGCTTCTTGCCCATGACGTTGCCCAGCTCGTCGAGGGCGACGGGCGTGGAACCCTTCTTGAAGTAGACCTTCTCGGGAGCGCGGAACCACAGCATGTTCTCACGGCGCTCGGCCACAGTCTTAACGTTGATCAAGTGCTTCACCCCAACGTTCTCGGAGACGGAGTTGCCGCCCCAGGAGCCGCAGCCCAGGGTCAGAGACGGCTTCATGCCAAAGTTGTACAGGTCACCGATGCCACCGTGCGAGGACGGGGTGTTGATGACGATGCGGCAGGCCTTCATGACGTGCTCGAACAGGCTGATCTTCTCGGCCTGGGCGGGGTGCACGTACAGAGAGGCGGTGTGGCCCGGGCCACCGGCGAGCACCAGGTGCTCGGCCTTGTCGACGGCCTCCTGGAAGTCCTTGGCGTGGTACATGGCCAGGACCGGGGAGAGCTTCTCGTGGGAGAACTCCTCCTTGGCGGGGTCGGTGGAGGTGACCTCGGCGATCAGGATCTTGGTCTTGGCGGGAACCTCGATGCCGGCGAGCTCGGCGATCTTGGCGGCAGCCATGCCGGGGATGCGGTGATCGAGGGCGCCGTTCTTGAACATGGCGGCACGCAGGGCCTCCATCTCGGCACCCTGCTTGACGAAGTAGCAGCCGCGCTTCTGGAACTCGGCCTTAACCTGGTCATAGATGGTGTCGATGACGGTCACGGACTGCTCGGAAGCGCAGATCATGCCGTTGTCGAAGGTCTTGGAGTGAATGATGGAGTTGACGGCGAGCAGCACGTCGGCGGTGTCGTCAATGACGACCGGGGTGTTACCGGCGCCAACGCCCAGGGCGGGCTTGCCCGAGGAGTAGGCGGCCTTGACCATGCCCGGGCCACCGGTGGCGAGGATGATGTCGACGTCGCGCATGACCATGTTGGTCAGCTCGATGGAGGGGACATCGACCCAGCCGATGATGCCCTCGGGGGCGCCGGCCTTGACGGCGGCGTCAAGCACGAGCTTGGCGGCGGCGATGGTGCACTTGGCGGCAGCCGGGTGCGGGGAGATGATGATGGCATTGCGGGTCTTCAGGCTGATCAGCGTCTTGAAGATCGCGGTGGAGGTGGGGTTGGTCGTCGGGATGACGGCGCCCACGATGCCGATGGGCTCGGCGATCTTGGTGATGCCGTAAGCCTCGTCGCGCTCCAGAACGCCACAGGTCTTGGTGTTCTTGTAAGCGTTGTAGATGTACTCTGCGGCGTAGTGGTTCTTGATGACCTTGTCCTCAAGAACGCCGCGGCCGGTCTCCTCGATGGCCATCTTCGCCAACGGGATACGAGCCTTGTTGGCGGCCATGGCGGCCTCATAGAAGATCTTGTCGACCTGCTCCTGCGTGTACGTAGCAAAAAGCGCCTGGGCCTCTCGCATCTGAGCGAGCTTAGCCTCAAGCGCCTCTACGTTGTCCACAATTGCGGGAGTAGTGTTTTCCGGTGACTTTTTCACCATTTGTGTCTCCTTGCGATCGGAGATTTACCCTACGCCTTGCATGATAGCAAGAAATAATTCGGTGAACGGTCAGATTCCCGTAAAAGACAAACTAAAACGCTTCAATAAACTGAAGCGTTTTAACCATTTCCCCATGGCTATGGTGTGGAGTTTGTTCATTGTTTGTTTATTAGGTCTTAGGAAATTAATGCACATCGATTAATTCCGGCTGGTCGTGACACATATTATGGGCCGTTTCTATTTCATGGCAATAAACGCGTTCTCTTGTCAGACAAAACACTGGTAATAAACTAAACCCCATGTGTCAGACGGCACATTCAGTAAGAGTGAAATATATGCCTTTCCCTCTGGGCATTTTGTTGCCCTTACCGGTTCATGTCAGGTAAGTGGAAAGGTCGGTTTGTGAGATTGCCACGCTGCAGGCGAGCTCTCGTTTGGCTCGTCTCCTTTTTGTTCGTGTTTAATACGATCCCTACGGGCGTATTCGCTGATGAAATAGTGAATAATGACCCTCAACAAAACACGACTTCGGAAAATCTGTCTAATGAATCTGCTGATAGTGCCTCTGTGCCGGGGGGGGTGCGGACGAGGCTTCGTCTAATGATAAGACGGTTTCAAGTGATGATCAAAAACCTGAATCTGATGTCTCGGATATGCAGTCAAACGATGTGAATGTGAATGAAACATCTGATGAATCGAATTCTGATGCTGCAGAATCTGGTGTTTATCAAGTTAATGATCAATCAACATTTGAGGATGCGCTGAATAAAATCGCCTCTGATAATTTATCAGAGATCAGACTTGTCCTAAAAGGCGGCTCGTCTTTTGTGGTGCCGACCCCAGATTACGTTTCGGCTTTCGGCATTGCTAACAAGAAGATTACCGTGACGAGTGACGGTGATAATCGCGCAACCTTGCGCTTCTCCAGCCGTGCCATGCTTTCCGGACCTTGTACTTTTGACAACGTCGAAGTGGTTGGTTCAGGAAAATTCTATTGCAATGGTTTCGATACCGTGTTCACTCGTAACTGCGAGCTCAAGCTTTCTGAGACACTTTATGGCGGTGGCTATAAGTCGACTGTCGACCACACGCATGTGGTGATAGCCGCGTCTGGATATATCAATCCTGGTAGTGGCGCGGGCCTTCATGACGTCATTGGTGGTTCATATCAAGGGTCCGTCGAGCATGACACCTATCTTGAGATCAGCGGTAACCTTCGCATGGCTAGCGGTAATCACGTTAATCCCGGTTGCATGCGCGGCGATGGGTCGAGCGGCGATGGAAACGGTCTTCCTGCTGTTTATGTAGGTGGTAACGCCACGCTTGTTTACGACAATGCCAACTCCGAAGTTTCTCCTGCTATCGAAGGCACTTACGGTTGCGAGATGCGCGGCAACGTGACGCTTGATGTTCGCTCGGGTCGGGTAAATGAAATTTGCGGTCATTTTGGTGACCCTGCGCCTATTAAAGGCAGCATTCATATTATTGCGGGCAGCAGTACTTATGAAAACACCGACAAAACGCTTCGTCTTAATGGTAATTGGTCAATAACTGGCGCAGGACAGATGATCCCGGATGGAGTTTATGAGGTCGATGGCGATGTCGTTATCGATGCTTACGAGAATGTTTGGGGCTGGGATAAGGGTGGATCGATACCCAATGATGTCCCATATATTGAAGGTTCGAAGAAAGCGAACGTTGGTGGATCTATTTCCGTTAATGTCCACGGCTCCCATGTTGGCTCTATTTATGGAGCAGAGTGGAGTGCTGTAAACGGTGATATCGCCGTGAACGCTTCTGGTGTTGAGCTGAGGGATGAAGCGGGCGATTCTCATGGGTATGTTTTCTGCGAGAACGACCTGACCAATTCGTCGGATGAGGGATCGAGCGTAAAGGCTGGAGGAAAGCTATCTATCAGTCTGAATAGCGGCAGTGTTGGCTACGTTTCGTTGACTTCGAACAAGAATGTATCGATTTCTGACGGTTCCTTCATTAATATTGCCGGACGACCGGAAATAGCTACGGGCGTTACGGGTGTGTACTATGGGCTTCCCAAGGGGTCTTCTTCTCCCACAATCAATATTGCAGGGACTGTGGCTGAGATTCCTTATATTAAGTACGCATCTGCTTTGAATGTTACTGATAAATCCGAAATTACGGCCGGTACGATTTCTTCTGTAAATAAGATCGCTATTACTGGTCAATCGAATACAAATGTAACGACTAAATTTGGCTGCAACAATGCTTCTAGTTATGAATTAATTGAAGACAATGGCCTTCGGGTAGATGAGGGCAGCGTTTTGACGACAGCTGGCTCTCAAGCCTACGTATATGGTTATGCCGATATCAATGGTACTTGGGAGCAACAATACAATACTGCGAAAAACTATAACGATATTTTCGTTAAGGGAACCACCTCTATTGGTAGTAAGGGCATTCTCATTGATCACGGTTCAAGTAATTTGAAAGGTGCCGTTATTAATAAGGGCACACTTGCCTTAATGGCACCCGCATTATTCCAAGGAAATTATCGTGGCGATGATGCTGAAATTAGATTGCCGGCTGTCACTAATAACTATGATGGCACGGATGATGGCGGTGACATTCCCCTTACTGTAAAAGGGGAATCGTCAGGGAAGTCTACTGTTAATACGGTGGATCCGAACAATTGGCAGAATTTGAAACTGCCGTCACTCGGAGATAACTACGTCCTCTCCAAAGCTAGTGGTGATGCACCTAAGCAAAGCACTTTTATTCTTGGCAACGAGGATGCGGTTGGTGAGGGCTATTACCTTAAGCGTGTCAGGGATGCCGACGGTACTGATGATTTTCACATGTGGCAGGTCGCAGCAAAGTTATCGCTGACTTTTGATGATAATGGCGCAGGCGATCCTGCTTATCCTCAAAAGTTTTTGCAAGATAAGACTGCAGATAAGACCAGCTTCACCTTCGCGCTGCCCAGGACCGCCCCGACCCGCAAGGGCTGGGCGTTCGCCGGCTGGAACACCGAGAGGGACGGGTCGGGCGCTCAGTTCACCGACAGGACCGAGGTCTCCAAGTCCACGACCGTCTACGCCCAGTGGAAGTGGGTGCCCCGCGACGTCACCGTGACCTTCGACGAGAACGGCGGCGACACCAAGGCCGACCCCGCCTCCCGGACCAAGACCACCGAGCCGGGTTCTCTGGCTTCGACAGGGGAGAGACTGCTGCCGGTTCTTCCGCTGGCAGTTGTCGGATCTGCTTTGACTTCTTTAGGTTTGCTGCTCGAATACAACCGCAAGAAGCGGCGGAACGATAAATAAATAATGGCTCGCCATGGCTTTGAATGAACTGCCCCCCATTTCTTGGACATGAGAAATGGGGGGGGGCATTCTTTATGCGCGTTGATTTGAGAGTGAAGCATGATTTCGAGGCCAGGAAGGCGGCCATAGGGCTCTTCGAGCTCGGGCGCGGGTATAAATCTGCCACGATCGCCCTTTCGCTTCACGTGGAAGCCGTGAGAAGATGGCAGGAGATATACCGCGCATTCGGGAGCGCGGTCCTGCTGCGCATGGACGGAAAGCGGGGCAGATACACATACGAGCAGAAGGCCGCCGGTGGCCGCCGAGATCTTCTTGCGCACCGCCAACGGCTGCGGGCACCGGCAGATAGCGATGTGCCTCAGGGCGGAAGAGGGGGCCGTGATAGCCGATAAGACTGTGCTCAAGATGATGCGCGAGATGGGGATCCGCTGCGGTATCAGACGCGAGACGGCCTACCACAGGTACAACTCGTACAGGGGCGTCGTCGGCGGGACGTTTGAGAACGTGATCGCGAGGGATTTCGACGCCGAGGCCCCGTGGCGGAAGCTGGGAACGGACGTCACCGAGTTCAAGGTGGCGGGCGGCAAGGCCTACTGGGCCCCGACGCTGGACTTCTGCTCCAAGGAGATCGTGGCGAGCGACATATCGACCACGCCCGACATGGCCCAACAGGCGAGGATGCTCGACGAGCCGCCGCCCAAGATCCCCGAGGACGCCGCCCCGACCATGCACTCGGACCGGGGCTGGCAGTACCAGCGCGCCTCGTACACATCCAGGCTCGAGGCCGCCGGCATCGTCCAGAGCATGTCCAGGAAGGCGAACTGCATCGACAATGCCGCCACCGAGCAGCTCTTCGGCCACGTCAAGGACGAGTTCTACCGGGGCCGCGAGTGGAGGACGTTCGAGGATTTCAAACGCGACCTGGAGGAATATATAGTCCACTGGAACACGCGCCGGAGGCAGGTAAGATTGAAGGGCCTGACCCCGGAGGAGTTCCGGAATCAGGCCCTCGCGGCCTAGTCGCTATTTAGGGCGTCCAAGATTTGGGACGCAGTTTATTTCACTCTGGTTTTGCATTCCTGGATAGATAGAAAAGAAACCGCCTTCTCAAAAGAAAGCGGTTTCTTATAGTTCTATGTGAACGCGAGGTCTTTGACCCGGAGAGTCCGAGGTACTTGTTGGTAAGACCTTATTTAGGAGCGCGCAACCTTGCCAGACTTGAGGCAGGTGGAGCAAACGTTCATCTTGCGACGGTGACCATCGACGACGACGTAGACGCGCTGGATGTTGGGGCGGAACTTACGGTTGGTGACGCGGTGAGAGTGGCTGATGGAGCGACCGGCAACGGGGTGCTTACCGCAAACTTCGCAAACTTTGGACATAACTGACCCTCCTTGGGCGACAAACGAACATGTCGCGTTAACAAACAAGCCTGAACTATAGCACAGAAGTCGCTCCCTGTGCGCAATCTACACAGAGATATTCCTCTTTTGGCGATAGTGCTCACGCCACGGCCCTGGACGTAGATCCGATTTGCGTGCAGCAGAGGGGATTATGCCAGCTCGTGCGTGCGTTTTCAAGCTCGTCCCACAAATATATATAGGTTTATGGAGCATTGGGCTCCGTTTACGGATTGCTCTGTATTTATGCTCGCAATTAAGCTCGAGGTTGGCTACACTATCCCTTGACCATTAAAGGGGTACGAGATACCCGCATGGAATTACATAGCTGCCAAAGAGCAGCCCTTCCTTGTGGGTGTCTGGTCCGCTTTGAGCGGTCGGGCATCTATTTTTTTGACTGTGTCAGCAGTCAAGACATGTGAGGAAGGAGATCGATGGGCACGACTTCCCCCAAGGCGGTCATCATGGACGAGACCGCCGTCAATCGAGCGATGACCCGCATCGCGCACGAGATTCTCGAGCGCAACGAGGGCTGTGAAGACCTCGCTCTGGTCGGCATCGTCACGCGCGGCGACCTTCTGGCAAAGAAACTCGCCGAGGAGATCAAGGAGATCGAGGGCGTCGACGTTCCGCTCGGCAGCCTGGACATCAGCTTCTACCGCGATGACTATGCGACCAATTTCGCTCCCGCGATCCACGCTACCAACATTCCCTTCAGCGTCGATGGCAAGCGCGTCGTGCTGGTGGACGACATCCTGTATACGGGCCGTACCATTCGCGCCGCTCTCGACGCCGTCATGGACCTGGGCCGTCCGAGCCGCATTGAGCTGGCAGTTCTCGTTGACCGCGGCCACCGCGAGCTCCCCATCTCGCCGGACTTTGTCGGCAAGAACGTTCCCTCGTCGCACGAGGAGAACGTGCACCTATATATGAAGGAAGTCGACGACCGTACCGCTGTCGAGATCAACGACGTCGCGCCGGGCTCCCACGTGGGTTCTGCGCCGCTGGGAGGTGAGTAGTACCGTGGCGTTCAACCATAAGCACCTGATTGACATTACCGAGTACTCCGAAGAGGACATCAAACTCATCCTCGAGACCGCCAAGGCGTTCTCCGAGGTCAACGAGCGTGCGATCAAGAAGGTCCCCACGCTCAAGGGTAAGACCATCGTCAACATGTTCAACGAGCCCTCGACGCGCACCCGTAGCTCCTTCGAGCTCGCTGAGAAGCGTCTTTCGGCCGACAGCCTCAACTTTGGCGGCTCCTCGACCTCCACGGTCAAGGGCGAGAGCCTCGTCGATACCGTCGAGACCCTCAACGCCTACAAGATCGACTGCATCGTCGTGCGCGACAAGCACGCCGGCGCGCCCTACATCGTCACGCAGAACTCGCCCGCGAGCGTTATCTGCGCCGGCGATGGCAAGCATAACCACCCCACGCAGGCCTTGCTCGACCTGTACACCATTTGGCAGCACAAGGGTGACTTCCATGGTCTGAAGGTCGCCGTCGTCGGCGACATCTCCCACTCCCGTGTCTGCGGCTCGCTGATCCCCGCCCTTAAGATCATGGGCTGCGAGACCTATGCCGTCGCCCCCGGCACGCTGTTGCCGCCGGCACCCGAGGTCCTGGGCTGCGACCACGTGACGAGCGATCTCGATTCCGTCCTGCCCGAGCTGGACGTCGTCTACATGCTGCGCGTGCAGCAGGAGCGCCTCGAGGGCGCACCGTTCCCCACGATTCGCGAGTACCACAAGCTCTTCGGTCTGACCAAGGACCGCGAGAAGCTCATGAAGCCCGATGCGATCATCTGTCACCCGGGCCCCATCAACCGCGGTGTCGAGTTCGACTCCTACATGGCCGACCACCCGCAACGCTCCGTCATCTTGGAGCAGGTCTACGCCGGCATCTGCGTGCGTATGGCTATCCTGTATCTGCTGCTTGGAGGTGCCGATAATGGCCTTGCTTCTTAAGAATGCCCACGTCGTCGATCCGTCTGTCGAGCTTGACGGTGTCGTCGACGTCCTGATCGACGGTGACAAGATCGCCGAGGTCGGCGAGAACCTCGCCGCCGAGGGAGTCGAGGTCCGCGACCTTTCCGGCAAGTATCTCGTCCCCGGTCTGGTGGATATGCACGTGCACCTGCGCGAGCCTGGCTACGAGGTCAAAGAGGACATCGAGAGCGGTACCCGCGCAGCTGCCAAGGGCGGCTTTACCGGCGTGTGCGCCATGCCCAACACCGATCCCGTAACCGATAACGGCACTGTCGTGGAGTTCGTCAAGTCCCGCGCTGCCGAGGTCGGCCACTGCCGCGTCTATCCGTCGGGCGCCATGACCCGCGGTCTTAAGGGCGAGGCCATGTCCGAGATGGGCGATATGGTCGCCCACGGCGCCGTCGCCTTCACCGATGACGGTCGCGGCGTGCAGGGCGCGGGCATGCTCCGTCGCTGCATGGACTACGGCAAGATGTTCGGCAAGGTCTTCATGAGCCACTGCCAGGACGAGGACCTGGTCGGCCACGGCCAGATCAACGAGGGCAAGGTCTCGACCCGTCTGGCCCTCGAGGGTTGGCCGGCTGCCGGCGAGGAGCTTCAGATCGCCCGCGACATCGAGATCGCCAAGCTGACCGGTGCCAAGCTGCACATCCAGCACATCTCCACCGCTCACGGCCTGGAGCTCGTGCGTGCCGGTAAGGCCGCCGGTGTTCAGGTTACCTGCGAGGCTACCCCGCACCACATGTTCCTGACTGAGAACGACCTGGACGAGACCTACAACACCTCGCTCAAGGTCAATCCGCCGCTGCGTACCGAGGAAGATGCCGAGGCCATCCGTCAGGGCGTCATCGACGGCACCGTCGACGCTATCGTCACCGATCACGCTCCCCACACCCCGTGGGAGAAGGCCCGCGAGTTCGAGCTTGCGCCCTTTGGCATGATCGGCCTTGAGACCTCCCTGTCGCTCGTACTCACCGAGCTGGTCAACACGGGCAAGATGAGCGTGGGCCGCATGGTCGAGCTCATGGCCATCAAGCCGCGTGAGATTCTGGGCCTCGACCAGGTTCAGGTCAAGGCGGGCTCCGTTGCCGACCTGACCGTGTTCGACCCCTCTGCCACCTGGACGGTCGGTGAGGACGGTTATGAGTCGCGCGCCGAGAACTCCGGTTTTGCCGGCCGCACGCTTACCGGTCGTGCCACCGATGTGTTTGTCGGCGGTAAGCAGACGCTCGCCGACGGCTGCATCTGCTAGCATAGCCTTATCGCTTTTGTGCGCGGTGCCCTTGCGGTGCCGCGCTTTCTGTTCGTTTTGACCATGCAATCGCATGGGGGATTGGAGCGTCTATGCCCACACCTTCCACTGCACGCATGCACGACTTCGAGGTCGTCTCGAACCAGAAGATCGCCGACGGCATCTTCTCGCTCGTCATCTCGGCCCCCAAGCTTGCAAGTGCGCTCAAGCCCGGTCAGTTTGTGAACATTGCCGTGCCCGGCGATGCGTCCTCGCTGCTTCGCGTGCCCCTGAGCTACTACCGCGCCGACGCCGAGGCCGGCACCGTCGAGCTGTGGTACGCCGTCGTGGGCGACGATACCCGTCGTTTGTCCCAGATGGGGCCTGGCTCCTCCTCTAACCTGCTGGGCCCCGGTGGCCGTGGCTGGATGGTACCCGAGGGCACTAGGAAGGCCCTGCTCGTCGCCGGTGGCATCGGTGTTCCGCCCGTGCTCTGCCTCGCCGGCAAGCTTGCCGAGCAGGGCGTGGATGTCGACGTGTGCCTGGGCTTTGGCACCGCTTCCAAGGCCGTGGGTGTCGATGAGTTCCGCGCGCTGGGCGCCACGGTTAACGTGTGCACCGACGATGGCACGCTGGGCACGCACGGTTTTTGCACCGACCCGGCAGCCGAGCTGCTCGGCGAGGGCGGCTACGACTACGTCGCCAGCTGCGGCCCCGCCGTCATGATGAAGAAAGTCGCCGCCGCTGCCGCCGAGGCCGGTGCGTACTGCGAGGTGTCGCTTGAGCGCATGATGAGCTGTGGTTTTGGCGCCTGCAACACCTGCAATGTCGAAACGGTCGACGGTATGAAGGGTGCTTGCATGTGCGGCCCCGTGTTCGATGCTTCCAAGGTGGTGGTCTTCTAGTGGGTACCGTGAACATGGCCGTCGATTTCGGCGGCGTCAAGATGCAGAACCCCATCAACACCGCAGCCGGTACCTTTGGCTACGGTTGGCAGTTCCAGAACTTCTTTGATGTTTCCCAGCTGGGCGCCATCACCACCAAGGGTTGCGCTGCCGAGCCCTGGCCCGGCAACCCCGCGCCCCGCATGGCCGAGATTCCCGGCGGTATGATCAACTCCGTGGGCCTTCAGAACCCCGGCGTGGCCGCCTTTGCCCGCGAGTCCGGTCCGTGGCTCGAACAGCTGTCCAAGGACGGCTGCCAGGTCATCTGTCAGGTTGCCGGCCACTCCGTTGACGAGTTTGTCCGCGCACTCGAGATGTATGTTGAGCTGTGCCCTTGGGCTGCCGGCTACGAGATCAACGTGAGCTGCCCTAATATCGCCGCCGGCGGTGCCGCCATGGGCTCCACGCCCGAGGGCGCCTCTTCCGTTATGGCTGCCTGCCGCAAGGTGACCGATAAGCCGCTTTTCGTGAAGATGGCGCCGGTCAACGTCGCCGAGATCGCCAAGGCCCTCGAGGCTGCCGGCGCCGACGGCCTTTCGGTCATCAACTCCATCCAGGGCATGGCCATCGACGTCCATACCCGCAAGTCCCGCGTGGCCAAGCCCAAGGGCGGCCTTTCGGGCCCGCTGTGCCACCACATCGCCGTTCGCATGGTCTGGGAGGTCGCCCAGGCCGTCGATATCCCCATCAACGGCGTCGGCGGTGTCATGACTGGCGAAGATGCGGCCGAGTTTATCCTGGCTGGCGCCACCTGCGTGTCGGTCGGCATGGCCAACTTCGTCGATCCGTGCGCTTCGCTCAAGATTGCGCATGAGCTCGAGGCCTGGGCCGAGTCCCAGGGCGTGAAGGACATCAACGAACTGGTAGGTGCGTTCGAATGCTAAAGACCGATGCCCGCGACCGCGTAATCGTCGCTCTCGACTGCGACCGTGAGCGTGCGCTCGAGCTTGCCCACGAGCTTTCGGGCCATGCCGCCTGGCTCAAGGTTGGCATGACGCTCTATTACGCCGAGGGTCCTGAGATCGTCAAGACCTTTAAGGACCTGGGCTTTAAGGTCTTCCTTGACCTTAAGTTCCATGATATTCCGCATCAGGTTCGCGGTGCCGCCCGTTCGGCCTCGCTTGCCGGTGCCGACCTGCTTTCGGTTCACGGCTTGGGTTCGGGCGCCATGCTCGCTGCCTGCCGCGAGGGTGCCGAGGAGGCGCGCGAGGACCGCGCCAAGCTCGTCGCCATCACCGTTCTCACGAGCATGAATCAGGATGCCTTGAGCGAGATCGGTGTCGAGTCGCCCGTGTCCGAGGAGGCCGCCCGCCTGGCAAAGCTCGCTCAGGCCAACGGCATCGATGGCATCGTGTGCTCGCCGATGGAGGCTCACGACATGCGTGAGCTGCTGGGTTCTGATGCCCTGATCGTGACTCCGGGCGTGCGTCCGGTGGGTGCCGCCCTTGGTGACCAGTCCCGCGTGGCGACGCCTTCCCAGGCTATCGAGCGCGGTGCAAGCCACATTGTGGTGGGCCGTCCCATCACCGGTGCCGACGATCCGGTTGCCGCCTTTGACGCCATCGTCGCCGAGCTGGTCGAAAACGTCGCGTAAAAGATTCCCCTAAGTCACCACTTTTGGGTCTCATTAGCACAAAATAGCCCCTGTTCCTGCGTAAACTTTCCCATCCTTTGTGTGGAATCGCAGGTCAGGGGCTTAACTTTGGGCGCAGTATATTGCACTTTTTGCGGGTATCGTCTAACCTATGGAGCCGCGATTGGGCATTTTGTACGTTCTACGTGCTAAAATGCCAATTATTGAATCAGATATAACCCAACTTTTTGGAGGTACGAATGGCACTCCCTCAGCTTACCGATGAGCAGCGCAAGCAGGCTCTTGAGAAGGCTGCTGCCGCACGTCACGCCCGCGCTGAGCTTCGCGAGCAGATCAAGAAGGGCGAGAAGTCCCTCGAGTCCGTGCTCAACTCCGATGACCCCATCGCTTCCCGTATGAAGGTTTCCACCCTCATCGAGTCTCTCCCTGGTTATGGCAAGGCCAAGGCCGCCAAGATCATGGAGGAGCTCGGTATCTCCGCTACCCGTCGCGTCCAGGGCCTCGGCGTCCGTCAGCGCGAGCAGCTCCTCGAGCAGCTGACCAAATAAGTGAGCGCTCAGGATTCCAAGCTCTTTGTGATTTCTGGACCGTCAGGCGCAGGCAAGGGTACGCTCGTCACTCGTGTGCGCGAGCGCCGCTCGAACCTGGGCCTGACGGTTTCGGCTACCACGCGAGCACCACGCAAAGGTGAGGTCGACGGCGTCAACTACTTTTTTCTGACGCGCGAGGAGTTCGACCGCCGCGTGGCAAACGGTGAGTTTGTTGAGTGGGCCGAGGTCCACGGTAACTGCTACGGCACGTTGGTGAGCGAGGTCACATCCAAGCTTGCCTCGGGCTCGTCTCTGATTTTGGAGATCGATGTCCAGGGCGCCCTGCAGGTGAAGGAGCGTTTCCCCGAGGCCGTGCTGATCTTTATCAAGCCGCCTTCGCTTGAGGTGCTCCGCGAGCGTCTAGTCGGTCGCGGTACCGAGACGCCCGAGACGATTGAGCTGCGTATGGCAAACGCCGCCGATGAGCTTGCCCTTGCCGACCACTACGACGACGTCGTGGTTAATGACGATCTCGACCGCGCGACCGATGAGCTCGTTCGCGTTCTCGATATGCATGAAAGGATCTGAGGTCCGTGTCCGTTGTAAAGCCTTGCATTGACGATCTTCTGGAGAAGACCGATCACAACCGCTTCCTGCTCGCTTCGCTTGCCTCCAAGCGCGCCTGCGACATCAATAGCATGCTGCGTGGCCAGCACAACCGCGTGCTTGCCGTCCAGGATGTCGATGACATCACCATCGGGCTTTCCGGTGCCGATACCATCTCGATGGCTATGGACGAGATTGTCGACGGCGACATCTCTTACGATGAGGCCCGTTACGAGAAGGCGCTCGGCCACAAGGTTGCTGAAGCCTAAATGGCGGCTCGCGTCTGCCTGGTCCACTATCACGAGGTTGGACTGAAGGGCAAGAACCGCGCACATTTTGAGCATATCCTCATGGATAACATCAAGGCGGCCTTGGCCGCCTTTTCCGTGAATGCCGTGTCTCGAATTTCCGGTTATATCCTCGTGACCTTTAACGAGCATCAGGCCGACGAGGCGGCGCGTGTCATTCGCACCGTTCCCGGCGTTGCTCGTGTGTCTTTGGCGTATCACACCAACCGCGACCCGCAGGAGTACTGCGCCGCCGCCGTGAAGGCGCTGCGCGAGTTTGGTTCCTTCGATTCGTTTAAGGTGCACGCCAAGCGCTCCAATACTGACTATGAGCTCACCTCGATTGACATCAATCGTCGGGTGGGCGAGGTGTTGTGCGAGGCGTTTCCTGATAAAAAGGTTCAGATGCACGATCCTGACGCTATGGTGCACGTACTGGTGGTCCAGGGTAGTGTCTACGTGTATGCGCGCTCCGAGCGCGGCGTGGGCGGTCTGCCGGTGGGTTCTGCCGGCAAGGTCGTGACGCTGCTCTCGTCGGGTATCGATTCTCCGGTGGCGACCTGGATGCTCGCGCGTCGCGGCGCGGTGTGCGTGCCGGTACATTTCTCCGGTCGTCCTCAGACGCCCGATACGAGCGAGTATTTGGTGCAGGACATCATCCGTGCGCTTGAGCCGGGTGTCCAGATCGGCCGCCTGTACGTGGTGCCGTTTGGCGACTGCCAGCGTGAGATTTCGGTCACCTGTCCCAGCAACCTGCGCGTGATTATGTATCGCCGCATTATGTATTCGGTTGCGGAGCGCATTGCACACATCGAGGGCGCCAAGGCCATCGTGACGGGCGAATCGCTTGGACAGGTTGCCTCCCAAACGCTTGAGAATATCATGGCCGTCAACGAGGCCGTGAAGATCCCCGTGTTCCGCCCCCTCATCGGTTCGGACAAGCAGGAGATCATCGCGCGCGCCGAGGAGATCGGTACGTTTGATATCTCGACTGAAGCCGCTCCCGACTGCTGCACGCTGTTTATGCCGCGCCGTCCCGAGACGCACGCTAAACTCGATGCCGTGCATGAGGCCTGGGAGTTGTTCGATCACGAGGAGATGATTGAGCGCCTGCTCAAGCAGACCGAGTACATCGACTTTGAGAGCAACACGTATAAGGCCCCTAAGACCTTAAAACGCAAACATTCGGAGCTTGCTCCGCGTGAGATTTACCAAGATCACGAGTAATTTTGTGCATAGACCGACGATGCGCCTGCATCGTCGGTCTTTTGCTATCTGGGCATTTTGCGGCTAAGTGTTCATTTGCTGACGTGTCCCTGAATAAATGGACAGATTTGTGCAAGGTTTTGGTCAGCTTTTGGTTTGACCGCAAAAACCGGTTTTGGAGCGTGGCTGTTGCGGAACTCCTTTCCTGACACGATGGTGTTGGGAGGTTTTGCTATGGCGCAGCGCGAACAACACGAACGGGTCAAAAAGATGGACCGCTGGGCGGGCAAGCTGCTCGGTCATAAGGCAGTGGTGATGGCGATACTGGTCGTCATTGCGATGGCGAGCGGCTTGGCGATGGCGAACCTCGGCGGCGGTACCGGCGGCGTGTCGTTTGAGCGCACTGATGGTTCGGGCTCGTTGGTGGAGCCAGGATCCGGCGATGCCTCGAGCGGAAAGACATCCGAAGGTTCTTCGACTAAGGCTTCTGCCGCAGCAGAGGTCTATGTTGATGTCGATGGCGCCGTTGTGTCGCCCGGTGTATATCGTCTCAAGGACGGCGCGCGGGTTGCTCAGGCGATTGATGCCGCCGGCGGGCTGGCGCCCGAGGCAGACGTTACGGGGCTCAATCGGGCATCTAAGGTCACTGATGGACAAAAAATCCACGTTCCAACGGTAGGGGAGCAGCAGGCGTCCATTGCGGAAGCTGGTGTTGATGGTGGGGCTTTCGCATCATCGGGCGTGAGTGGCGCAACAGGCCTAGTAAACATCAATACGGCAAGCGCGGCAGAGCTACAGACGCTTTCGGGCATCGGCCCCTCCATGGCGCAGTCGATTATCGATGAGCGGACAAAGAACGGTGCTTTTGCCTCGGTTGACGATCTGATGCGTGTGTCGGGAATCGGTGAGAAAAAGCTTGCCAAAATCAAAGATAGCATCTGCGTATGAGTGCGACCGAGCGCGAGCATGTGATGCCTCCGCGACCCCTGATACCGTGGACGATGGCCCTGTGTGCAGGCATGTGCATGAGCTGCGCCTTGGTGCTCAACGTGGCCGCTGATGCGCTGCTGAGGGAGCAGGCGCCGGCGGTCGGGCCGCTATGGGCCATCCCCGTCGCGGCGGCGGTATTCGTTGTGCTGGCTCAATCTTGTGCGCGACTTGCCCCTTGGAAGCGGTGGCTGTATGCCGCGTCCGTCGGTCTCGTGGCGGGAGCGGTCGTCTCGGCGTGGTGGGCTGTGGGCGCGCTAAGCGCCTCGAAGGCGCTCGACGGTCGAGCGGCAAGCAGCCTCGAGTTTGTCGTGCAGGGTGATCCATCCATAAACGACGACGTGTATTCCTATACCTGCGAGGCGCGCGCGGACGGTAAGAACTTGGCAACGGTTCGCCTATCGTGTGACCGCGAGCTCAAGGTAGGGGCGCACGCGCGTGTTATCGGTCGCGTTTCACGTTTTGAGAACGATGCGTATGGACGATCGCGCGTGCTCCGGGGCGAGGTGCGCAAGGTTAAAGCCGTTCGAGTTGTGTCGGTCGATGAGGGCTCTCCGGGGCCGCTGCTTCGGCTGCGAAATGGGCTGCTTGCGTCCATCGCGCCTGCGACCGACCCGGCGCGTGCACTCATAGCCGGTGTCGTCTGCGGTCGTTCGGCCGAGCTGCGCGCCCAACCGGCGGGCGACTGGTTTTCGGTGACGGGAACGGCGCATCTTATCGCCGTCTCGGGCAGCCATTTGGCTATCATGGGGTTTGTAATCGAGGGTGTATTGCAAAAGACTCGGTGCTCACGTGGTCTTCAGCGGGCGATATTGGCGATAACGCTTGTGGGCTACGCTGCTTTTACGGGCGCGTCTCCCTCGGCCGTGCGCGCGTGCTGCATGGTGTTCACGACGCTTGTCGTAAACGGCGCGGGGCGTCGCCGGCACGGCGCATCGGCACTCTTCGCAACCATGTCCATCTTTGTGTTACTGCGGCCGACGGTGCTGTTCGAGATGGGCTTTCAGCTTTCATGTGCCAGCGTCTTTGCCATCCTGTGCTTTTGCCCGTACGCCACCTACGCTTTGGGTGAGCTGGGTGTGCCATCGGGCGTTGCCAGCATGCTTTCCGTCACACTGTGCTCGCAGTTGGCGACGCTCCCCATTACCATTCCTGCCTTCGGTACGTTCTCGCTCATTGCTCCGCTGGCAAATGCGGTCATCGGTCCGGTGGTGAGCGTACTGCTTGCTGTGTCCATCGTGCTGGTTCCCTTTTCGCTCGTGGCACCGTTGCGGACTTGGGCGCTCGTTGTGCCCATGATTGCCGCCCGTTGCGCGCTGTTCTTCGAGCAGCTGTTTGCCGCCGTGCCGGGTGCATCTGTGAGCGTGCCGCCCGATAGCATGTGGATTTACCTAGTGCCGTGTTTGCTGGCGGTTCTGCTGGTCTGGTGGCCGCGTCCCCGTGCGCGTCCTATGGCGGTGGGGCTTGCATGCCTGGTGCTCTTGGCTGCGATTCCGTACGTCTATTGGGACCGATACGCGCCGCCTGCGGTGACGGTGCTCGATGTTGGCCAGGCCGATGCGATTCTTATCCGCCAGGGCGGCGCAGTAGCGCTCGTCGACTGCGGGCTCGACGAGCGTGTGGTGGCGGCGTTGGTTCGCAATAACGTGCACCACATCGATGCCGTCTTTGTGACGCATTGGGACGAGGACCACTGGGGTGGTCTGCCTGCCGTGCTCGAACAGTTTTCGGTCGGAACGATTGCCGTGGCGGCGGATGCGCTGGAGGATGCTCCTGCCGAGGTATTGAACCGACCTGGCGTGGAGTATCGGCAGGTGCGCCGTGGGGATACAGTCGACATCGGCTCATTTTGCGCCCGCGTGATGTGGCCATTCGAGTCCGTGGATGGCGAGGGAAATGAGGACTCGCTTGTCCTGCTGCTTTCTTATGTTCAGGAAGGCAAGAGCTTGCGCATACTCCTCACCGGTGATGCCGAGCTCGACCAAGAACAGGAATTCGTGCAGGAGGTGGGGGATATCGATGTCCTTAAACTTGGCCATCACGGCTCCAAGGTTTCAGTCGATGATGAGTTGCTGGACGTTCTGAAGCCCGAGCTTTCCCTCGCGAGCGCGGGCGAGGGGAATCGATACGGTCATCCGTCCGATGCCTGCATCGATGCCGTTAAGGAAGCGGGCGGCGCGTTCGCATGCACGATCGAGCACGGCGACATTACCGTCACGCCGAGTGCGAATGGCTTTGCGATGCGATGCCAGCGACCGTGATGACATCGTTGGCGCGCGGTGGGCCCCTGGGCTAAAATGGCACGGTACGAATTCGAGAGTCTGCGGGAGGGGAGCGCAATGTCCGAAACCGGTCTGCTGCCGGCATATCTGATCGTCGGTACCGACGGAGTCAAGCGCGATCACGCCGTCTCGCGTATGAAAGCGCGTCTGGAAAAGACGGGCATGGTCGAGTTCAACCTCGACGAGCGCGATATGACCAAAGACCCCGATATCGAGTCGATTATCGGATCGCTCAACACCTTTCCGATGGGCAGTGAGTTTCGCCTGGTAATCCTTGACGGCTGCTCAAAACTCGCCAAAGCGATCTCCGAGCCGCTTGTCGACTATCTGGCGAGTCCCAGCCCCACAACGGTTTGCCTCATCATCGCCGACTCGCTTGCCAAGAACACGCGCCTGTATAAGGCGATCGCCAAGATCGACAAGAAGGCCGTGATCGATTGCTCCGGCACCAAGCGCTGGGAGCTTCCGCGCCGCGTGCAGCAGATTGCGACGCAGCACGGCAAGTCGATCTCGACGGCGGCCGCCGAGGAACTCGTTTCGCGTTCGGGTGAAAACACTCGCATGCTCGATAACGACTTGGCCAAGCTTGCACAGATGGTCGAGGCGCCGCAAATTGAGCTTGCCGATGTGGAGCGCTGGATCGTGCGTACGGCCGAGGTTCAACCCTGGGACTTTCTCAATGCGGTCTCGGCCCGTGACATGCGCCGCTCGCTCGAGCTCTTCAATCTACTGCCCGCCAAGAGCTACGTGTGGACTTACACATTGCTGTGCGGCCGCATCCGCGAGCTTATCGTTGCCAAGGCGCTCGATGCGCGCGGACAGGGTCGTGAGCTGGCCGCAACACTCAAGCTCCAGTCCTGGCAGGTCAAGAATCACCTGACCTGGGCACGTCGCTTTTCGATGGCAGAGCTCGTCGCAGCGCTCGAGGGCGCGGTCGATGTGGAGCTCGCGCTGAAGGGCTCGGCCGATTCTGAGACCGCGCTTTTGCTCTGGATTACGAACATCTTGAGAAAATCGTGATGATACCTGCCTATTTGACAAATTCGTTCTATCCCTTTGAGGGGGAGCGTGCTATAGTAGGCGCTTGCATGACCTCACCGTGTCTCAGAGGTGTCATACATTTTTTGCAAGGAACTCGAAAGGAACTCCAGAAGTGGCAAACATCAAGTCTCAGAAGAAGCGTATCCGCACCAATGAGGCAGCTCGCATGCGTAACAAGGCTGTCAAGTCCGAGCTCAAGACGCTGACCAAGCACGTCCAGTCCGCCGTCGCCGAGGGCGACGCCGAGAAGGCCCAGGCTGCCCTCAAGACCGTCACCAAGCGTCTCGACATGGCTGCCGCCAAGCATGTTATCCACAAGAACCAGGCTTCCAACCGCAAGTCCGGTCTTGCCAAGCTCGTGAACAGCATCAACGCCTAAGTTGTAAATTTCACACCACACAGATTACGCGCATAAATGGAGCCTGTTTTATGGAACAGGCTCCATTTTTTGTACCGCTCGGGTAAGATAGTCCGCATGAATACTTCAATTGACATTTCCCACATCCGCAACTTCTCAATCGTTGCGCACATCGACCATGGCAAGTCCACGATCAGCGATCGCATCCTCGAGCTCACCCATACCGTCGACGAACGCGACATGGAGTCGCAGCTGCTCGACACCATGGATATCGAGCGCGAGCGCGGCATCACGATCAAGTCCAATGCCGTTCGCGTGTCCTATGACGCCGACGATGGCGAGACGTATCAGTTCAATCTGATCGATACGCCGGGCCACGTGGACTTTACCTATGAGGTCTCGCGCTCGCTGGCAGCCTGTGAGGGCGCGGTGCTCGTTGTCGACGCCACGCAGGGCGTCGAGGCGCAGACCGTCTCCAACGCGACGCTCGCCATGAACGCCAATCTGGACATTGTGCCGGCCATCAACAAGATCGACCTGCCCTCGGCCCATCCCGATGAGGTTAAGACCGAGATCGAGGATGACCTGGCGATTCCTGCCGATGATGCCGTGTGTGTCTCGGGCAAGACCGGCGAGGGCATCCATGATCTGCTGGAGTCCATTGTCTTTTTGATCTCTCCGCCCAAGGGCGATGCGAACGCGCCGCTCAAGGCACTCATTCTGGATTCGTACTTCGACGAGTATCGTGGCGTCGTCGCCACGGTGCGCGTCTTTGACGGCTCCATCAAAAAGGGCGATACCCTGCGCATGATGCAGGCAGAGGGCGACTTTTTGGTCGACGGCGTGGGCGTCAAGCGTCCCGCCGAGACGCCGGTCGATGCGCTGACCGTCGGCGAGGTCGGATACGTGGTCACGGGTCTGAAGGATCCCGAGGCCGTTCGCGTGGGCGATACCCTCACGTGGGCGTCGAATCCCTGCCCCGAGCCTCTTCCTGGTTACCGCGAGGCCAAGCCCATGGTCTATACGGGCCTGTTCCCGATCGATAACAAGGACTACGAGAACCTGCGTGACGCGCTCGATAAGCTGCACGTCAACGACCCGTCGTTGGTGTGGGAGCCCGAGACCTCGGTGGCACTCGGCTTTGGCTTCCGCGTGGGCTTCCTGGGCCTGCTACACATGGAAGTCGTCAAGGAACGCCTGGAGCGCGAATTCAACCTGGACCTCATTGCCACGAGCCCCTCGGTCGACTATCACGTCTACAAGACCGACGGCGAAATGATCGATGTCCGCAGCCCGCAGGACCTGCCCGAGGCCACGCGTATCGAGCGCATTGAGGAGCCGTACCTCAAGGCTAAGATTATCTGCCCGCCCGAGTATACGGGTGCCGTCATGCAGCTCGCTATCGAGCACCGCGGCATTACTACCGACATGATCCATCTGACGAGCAAATCGGTCGAGATGCGCTTTGATATGCCGCTTGCCGAACTCATCTTGGACTTCTTTGACCAGCTCAAGAGCCGTACCAAGGGCTATGCCTCGTTGGACTACGAGTTCAACGAGTACCGTCCCTCCGAGCTCGTTAAGCTCGATATTCTGCTTTCGGGCGACGAGGTGGACGCGCTGTCGTTTATCGTCCACAAGGACAAGGCCTACGGTCTTGCCCGCGGTCTATGCGACAAGCTCAAGGAGATTATTCCGCGTCAGCTGTTCGAGGTGCCCATCCAGGGCGCTATCGGCAACAAGATCATTGCCCGTTCCACCGTCAAAGCGCGTCGCAAGGACGTGCTTGCCAAGTGCTACGGCGGCGATATCTCGCGTAAGCGCAAGCTGCTCGAGAAGCAGAAAGAGGGCAAGAAGCGCATGAAAGCCATCGGCTCGGTCGAGGTTCCTCAGGAGGCCTTTATGGCAATCCTCAAGGTGGACGAGTAGGTCTATGGCGCTTTCTGAATACAGCAAGCGGCTGCTGGGCGCCTATGCCGAGCAGCCGTTCCTTATGGCTCCCATGGCGGGCGTGACCGACCCTGCCTACCGCATCATGTGCCGCCGCCGCGGTGCCAACCTTGCCTACAGCGAGATGGTGAGCGTGGCGGGCCTTGCCTATGCCAGCAACAAGACCTGGCGCCTGGTGCTACCGGCCGACGAGGAGCAGCAGATCTGCGTGCAGCTCTTTGGCTCCAAGCCCGATCAGTTTGCGAGTGCCGTCGCCGCCGTCGAGGAGCGCGTTGGCGATCGCCTGTCGCTCATCGATATCAATATGGCATGCCCCGCCCGCAAGGTCGTTACCAAGGGCGAGGGCTCGGCGCTCATGCGCACGCCCGATTTGGCCGAGAAGATCGTCGAGGCGGCGGTGGGCGCGGCGCATGTGCCCGTGACCGTAAAGATCCGCAAGGGCTTTTATGCCGAGGACCGTAATGCCGCGACATTTGCCCAGATGCTCGAAGGCGCCGGTGCCGCCGCGGTGGCGGTGCATGGCCGCTGCGCCACGCAGCTCTATACGGGCCAGGCCGATTGGTCGGTCGTCGATGAGGTTGCCGACGCCGTTGAGATTCCCGTGATCGGTTCGGGCGACGTGTTTACCGCCGAGGATGCCGCGGAGCATCTGCGCAACTCGGGCGCCAGCGCGGTGTTTATCGCGCGCGGTATCTACGGGAACCCGTGGGTGTTCGGTGATGCTCGCGCCCTTGCGTTCGATGGCATACCGGTGCCGGCACGCAGCTCCGTCGAGCGCCTGGACGCCCTGCGTGAGCACCTAACGCTGACGCATGAGCTCCTGCCGCTCATGTCGCGTGCCCGCACGTACGCAAGCTGGTACTTAAAAGGCATGCCCCATGCCGCCGCTTGGCGTGCCCATGTGGTGCGCTGCTCCACGTATGAGGAGTTTATGGCGCTGGTCGATGAGATCGAGCATGATGTGGTGGCCTGCGAGACTGCCCTTGCCGCCGGCGAATCGGTTCCCCCTCATCCGCTGGAGGCTTAAGGGTGGCCGTTACCGCGCTGTACGTGCACGTTCCGTTTTGCGCCCAAAAGTGCCGGTACTGCGAATTTGATTCGCGCAGTTTTGCTCCATGCGACCTGAGCGCTGCGCTCGATGCCTATTTTGAGCAGTTGTTCGCGCGCCTCGATGCTTTTGGCAAGGCTGGGGCCCTTGGCCAAATCCGCACCGTCTATGTTGGCGGCGGTACGCCGTCGCTGGCGGGGGAGCGTCTGGTGGAGTTGGCGCGGCGTATTCGTGCGTGGTGCGCCCCCGTTGAGTTTACCTGCGAGGCCAATCCCGAGTCGCTGACCGCCGAGCTTGCCACTGCGCTTACCAAGGTTGGTGTCACACGCGTCTCTCTGGGCGTGCAAACGCTCGATAACACCGAACTTACTGCCATCGGCCGTATTCACGATGCCGATCGGGCGCTCGCTGCCATCGCGACGGTCAAGAACGCTGGGCTTGACGTGTCGTGCGACCTTATGTGCGGACTTCCCGGGCAAACCGCATCGAGTTGGAAGCGCACGCTCGATGGCGTGCTCGCGGCGGCTCCACATCATGTGTCGGTCTACCCGCTTACGCTCGAGGAGGGGACGCCCCTTTATCGCATGGCGTGCCGCGACGAGTCGCTCGAGCCTGATGAGGATTTTCAGGCCGCCTGCATGGATGTGGCGCGTGAGCGTCTGAGTGCGGCCGGTTATCACCCCTATGAGGTGGCAAGCTATGCGCTCGACGGCCATGAGTGCGCCCATAACATTGCCTACTGGACCGGACGGGGCTACCTGGGCCTGGGTCGTTCTGCTGCGGGCATGCTCGACGCCGAGGATTTCGACCGTCTTGCAGGTTTGTTCCCCGGCGTGTCTTCTCGAGGCGATGCGTTCCGCGTGCGTCTGGTGCAACGTGACGATGACGCGACGGCGTTCGAGGCCGAATATCTGCCGCAGCGCGAGGCTGCGGCCGAAGACCTGATGCTTGCTTGTCGCATGACGCGCGGTGTCGCGTCCGACCTGTTGATTCGCGTGGCTCGTGTCATCCCGGCCGATGAGCTGACAGCTGCTTGCGATCGCGTGCTCGAATTGGGTCTTGCCACATGGGTGCCCGAGACGCTCGGGGTCCATGAGGGACCCTTCACTTCGGCAGATGTCGTCGCGGGCCATGTTCGAGCTCGTTTAGCACCGACACACCTGGGCTGGCTCGATGGAAATGTTCTGTTCGAGCTGTTTTGGGATCTAGCTTAGGCCGCTCGGGTAGAATTACCGGAATATATACGCTGCTGTGAGCAGGAGGTTGCCGCGCATGGCGACGATGAACGAAAAAGATTACTACGAGATTTTGGGTGTCTCCAAGGACGCCACCTCGCGTGATATTCAAAAGGCCTTTCAGCAAAAGGCCCGCAAGCTCCATCCGGACGTCAACAAAGAGCCGGATGCCGAGGAAAAGTTTAAAGAGGTTTCCGAGGCCTACGCCGTGCTTTCGGATGAGCAAAAACGTTCGCGCTACGACGCCATGCGTTCTGGCAATCCCTTTGCCGGTGCTCCTACGGCTTCGCCCTATGGTGGTGGCTACGCCGGCAACACGGGTTATGGCAATCCCTTTGAGGGCGGCTTTCCCTTTGGTGGCGCCTGGGGCCAGCAGCGTCGCGGGCAGGCTGCCTACAATCCCGAGAACGGTGCCAACGTGGTCGTCGATATCAAACTCGACGCCAAGGAGGCCAAGGGCGGTGCCCGCAAGACCGTCCGCTACACGCGTTTCGATACGTGCGGACATTGCGGCGGTTCGGGTTCTGTCTCCTCCGAGCATGCCCATACCTGCCCAAGCTGTGGCGGCCGCGGCCACATTGACGTCGACCTGTCCTTCCTGTTTGGTGCAGGCACGTTCCAGTCGGTTTGCCCCGAGTGCGGCGGTTCCGGTAAGGTCGTGGCCGACCCCTGCCCTGATTGCGGTGGCAGCGGTCGTACTCGCGTAACCTCCGAGCAGACGATTGAGTTTCCTGCCGGCACGCACGATGGCGACGAGGTCCGCATTAGCGGCATGGGTCATGCTGGCACCAACGGTGCCGCGGGCGGCGACCTGGTCGGCCGCGCCCATGTTGAAGCCGAGCGCTTGGAAGGCAAAGCTCGTACCGGTTTTTACCTGATGGGCATCGTGGCGCCGTTTTTGGTGCTCTCGGCCATCTCGGGCGTGTTCTCGGCCTTTGCCGTGATGTGCTTTATTCCGTTTACCATGGGCCTGTTCATGGTGCTTTCGGACGGTGTGCTTCATCGCAGTCTGCTGTGGTGGAAGCGCGGTGCGATGCAGTTTGCCAACGGTTTTGCCAACGGCTTCATGTTCGCGCTCGTGTCGGTTTGGTTCGCGAGCTGCTCGCAACGGGCCATGCTTTCGCCGTACCAAATGCAATAACATCAAACCCTCTGTTTGCGGCCGCCCCAGCTTGGGTATAGGACGCACTGTGACAATAATGAAAGTCGGAAGGATTCGGTCGTGTCGGAAAATAGGGATTACTACGAGGTGCTTGGCGTCGATAGGGATGCCGACGCGCGGACGATTAAGCGTGCGTTTCTAAAGAAGGCCCGTACCGTACACCCGGACGTTTCGGACGACCCCGAGGCCGAGGCCAAGTTCAAGGAGCTCAACGAGGCTTATTCCGTTCTTTCCGATGAGCAGAAGCGTGCTAACTACGACCGATACGGCACTGCCGACGGCCCTGGTGGTTCGGGCTACGTTGATATCAACGATATTTTTGGTGGCATGGGCATGGACGACTTGTTCTCGTCGTTCTTTGGCGGCGGTGCCGGCGGTGGCGCCCGCAGCCGTCGTGAGCGTCGTCGCGGACGTGACATGGCCATCTCTCTTTCGGTGACGCTCGAGGAGGCGGCGCTCGGCTGCAAAAAGACGATCAACTATGACCGCCTTGCTCCTTGCGAGGACTGCAATGGCACCGGTAGGGCAGAGGGCGCACAGGAAAAGCAGTGCGGCCGCTGCCACGGTACGGGCTACGTCACGACGGTTCAGCGTTCTTTCCTGGGCCAGGTTCAGTCTTCCTCGCCTTGCCCCGACTGCCATGGCGAGGGCACGGTTATCGACCATCCCTGCGAGACCTGCGACGGTCAGGGCCGCACGCCTTCGCATGAAAAGATCGACATCGATATTCCCGCCGGCGTTTCGACCGGTCGCCAGCTGCGTGTGAGCGGCTTTGGCGAGGCCGGCCTTCGCGGCGAGCCTTCGGGCGACCTGATTGTCAACGTGCGCGTTGCCGACCATGAGCGCTTTAAGCGCAACGGTGACGACCTGTACCTCGTGAGCGATATCTCGATTGCGCAGGCTGCGCTTGGCTGCGAGATCGAGGTCGAGGGCATTATGCCGGACGAGGTCGTTAAGGTGACGGTTCCCGCCGGCGCCCAGTACGGCGACACCGTGAGCGTCAATAACTACGGCATGCCGCGCATTGGCGGTGGCGGTTCGCGTGGCCGCCTGATCGTGCAACTGCGCGTGGTCGTTCCCACCAATCTTTCCAATAAGCAACGCGAGCTGCTCCGTGCTTTTGCCGACGAGATGGGCGATGACGTCGCTTCCGGTAAGAAGTCGGTGACCGACCGTATCAAGAGTGCCCTCGACGATATCCTCGATTAAGGAGCCCGCGTGCTCGCACCCCATATTTCCGTCGTCAACCTCGGCTGCCGTGTCAACCGGGTTGAGTCTGACCGTATCACTGCCGATCTTATGCGCCTGGGCTTTGCTATGGTGGAGCCCCAGGATGCCGATCTGATCGTCATTAACACCTGTGCCGTTACGGGCGAGGCCGAGGCCAAGACCCGTAAGGCCGTCCGTCATGCGCTGGCCCATCCAAATGAGCCCTATGTGGTCGTAACCGGCTGCGTCGTCAACCTGCATCCCGAGGAGCTGCTGGAGCTTTCGGATCGCGTGATCGCCGAGCCGTCCAAGATCGATGTCGCCGAACGTGTCTGTGAGGTGCTGGGCGTTGAGTCCGATAGCGTTCCCGCCTGCAGCGATGGCGAGGTGGTCGATGCGCTCGGCCGCTCTCGCCTGGGCGTGAAGATTCAGGACGGCTGCAACCATTGCTGCACCTATTGCATTGTGTGGAAGGCACGCGGCCCCGAGCGCTCCGTGCCCGTCGAGTCCGTGCTCGAGCAAGTTCGCGAGGCCCAGGAGGCCGGCGTGCCCGAGGTGGTGCTGACCGGTGTGAACCTGGGTGCCTACGATGGCAAGAGCGCGACAGACGAACACGTTGAGATCGATGAGCTTCTCGAGGCCATTATGGAGCGCACGTCTATCCCTCATGTGCGCATTTCCTCGGTCGAGCCCATGGATATCTCTGAGCGCCTGCTTAAGGTTATGGCACGCTATCCGCAGCGTATCGCCCCGTTTTTGCACCTGCCTGTGCAGTCCGGCTGCACGGCGACCCTGCATCGCATGGGCCGTCCCTATAGCGCCGAGGCCTTTGAGGACACGGTGCGTATGATTCGCGCCAACTTGCCCCAGGCGTCCCTTTCGTGCGATGTCATCGTCGGTTTTCCTGGCGAGACGGACGAGGAGTTCGAGGAGTCGCTTGCGCTGTGTCGCCGTGTGGGTTTCTCGCGTATGCACGTGTTCCGCTACAGCAAGCGTCCCGGTACCCTTGCTGCCGACATGCCCGACCAGGTGCCGCCCGAGGTTATGGCCGAGCGCAGCCGCCGTATGCGGGCCGCGGCACAGGAGCTCGCTATTGCCGACGCTCGTCGTCGCGTGGGCACGGTCGAGCGTGCCGTGCTCGAGTATGGTGACAACTTGACGCTCGGCTCGTTCCATCATGCCCGTCTTGACGATACCTGTGGACTTACAGCCCCGTGCCTGCTCGATGTTGCTATCATCGGAGTCGATGATTCCGGCTTGGTCCATGCGCGCAGGGAGGTTCATGGAAGCCTCGAAGATTAGACTTACCGTTCCCGAGGGTATCGACCCCTCGTGCGTTTTGGGCGCCGGCGACGGCGTCCTTCGTGCGCTCGAGAGCTTGGTTCTCGCCCATGTGGTCGCCCGTGGCGATAGCATCGCCGTGAGCGGTGATCCGGAAGAGGTCGAACTCGTGGCGCGTTTTTTCGAACACGCTTTTCGCGAGGCGGCCGCCGGGCGCACGCTGTCTGCCGACGATGTCTCTCGCTGCCTAGCCGTCTTGCGCGACGGTGAGCATGAGGCTACGTCGCTTCGCGATGACGTGCTGCTTTCGTATCGCGGCCGTGCCATTCGCCCCAAGACGCTCGGCCAAAAGCGCTATGTGGATGCCATTCGCTCGCATACCATCACGTTTGGCCTGGGTCCTGCCGGCACCGGTAAGACTTATCTGGCCATGGCGCTCGCCGTTGCCGCGCTCAAGCGCCACGAGGTGGGCCGTCTGATCTTGACGCGTCCGGTTGTCGAGGCGGGGGAGAACCTAGGCTTTTTGCCCGGTACCCTCGAGGAAAAGATCGATCCCTACATGCGTCCGCTCTACGACGCCCTTTTTGACATGATGGATCGCGAGCGCACCGATGAGCTTATGGAGCGCGGCGTAATCGAGATCGCCCCGCTTGCCTACATGCGCGGCCGCACACTGAGCGATGCCTTCGTGGTGCTCGACGAGGCGCAAAATACCACGCCCGAGCAGATGAAGATGTTTCTGACGCGCCTGGGCTTCAACTCCAAATTTGTGATCACCGGTGACTTGAGCCAGCGCGACCTGGTGGGTCGTCGTGGCGGTCTTGCCGACGTTGAGCAGATTTTGGGCCGTGTCGACGATGTCGCATTTTCGCACCTCGAGCGCGCCGACGTGGTGCGCCATGCCTTGGTGGGACGTATCGTCGAGGCATACGATACTTATGATGATGTGCGTGAGAAACGCGTACGTGACCGAAAGGAGTCCCGTTGAGTGTATTGATCAGCAACGATGCCGAGCTCGATACGCTGCTCGACGCGCAGGAGGTGGAGCACATCTGCGAGGTTGTGCTTGACGCCGAGGGCGTTGAACGTGAAGTCGAGATTTCCCTTTCGTATGTCGACGAGGACGAGATGCACGAGCTCAACCATGAGTGGCGCGGTATCGACCGCACCACCGATGTGCTCTCGTTTGAGTGCGATTCGGCCTTTGACGATGACATTCCCGCCGATGAGACGCTCGAGCTCGGCGATATTATCTTGGCCCCGCAGGTTATTGCCCGTCAGGCCCCCGGTTTTGGCAATAGCCCCGCTGACGAGTGCCGTCTGATGCTCGTTCACGGCATGCTGCACCTGCTGGGCTATGACCACATCGAGGACGACGAGGCCGAGGTCATGGAGGCCCGCGAGGACGCCATCCTGCGCGATCTGGCGCTCGAGCGCGGCGAGGACCCTAAGCTAGTCCACGTCGGCCCCATCACCAACCACGCCCACGACTAGGAGCCGTCTATGATTCCCGGATCGAACAAGGACCATCCGTCCTTCTTAAAGTCGTTTTCCTACGCCATGGAGGGCTTCGTCACCGCCGTCAAGACCGAGCGCAACATTAAGGTCATGCTCGTGGCGGGCGTGTGCACTGTCATTGCCGGCTGTATCGTGGGGCTCGACATTGCCGAGTGGGCCACGATTATCATCTGTTGTGGCCTGGTGATTCACGGCGAGCTGTGCAACACCGCTATGGAGGCTATCGTCGACCTAGCGACCCAGGAGCTCCATCCGCTGGCCAAGCGTGCGAAGGACATCGCCGCCGCCTCTGTATACGTTCTTTCCATCACCGCCGCGATTGTGGGCGTACTGGTATTTGCCCACGCGCTCGACTTTATTTAGAAAGGGATTCCCATGTCCGACAATATGCAGCCTACCGATGAGATTTTGGACGACGAGTCCCTGGACGCGGTGGATACCGAGGAGCTCGAGGATGTCGAGGAGTTCGACCCGTTTGAGGGTATGAGCGACGAGGAACTCGACGCCCTGTGCGACGAGGACGACAACCTCGCGGGCTTTGGTGACGTGGAGCCCGGTTTCCGCAGCGGCTTTGTGGCCCTGGTCGGTCGTCCCAACGCTGGCAAGTCTACGCTGCTTAATGCCTGCTATGGCAAAAAGGTCGCCATCACCTCGCCGGTGGCCCAGACGACCCGCCGCCGCATGCGCGCCGTCGTCAACCGCCCCGGCTACCAGCTGGTCTTTGTCGATACCCCGGGTATTCATAAGCCCAAGGACGGCTTGGGATCCGAGCTCAACAAGAGCGCGTTGTTCGAGCTGAACGATGTCGATGTTGTCGCGTTTTTGATTGATGCCACCAAACCGATCGGCAGGGGAGACGCCTGGGTTGCCGAGCGCGTCAGATGCGCTCGTTCCAAGAAGGTCCTGGTGCTCACCAAGGCCGATGAGGCCGACCCCACACAGGTCATGGAGCAGCTTAAGGCAGCCCACGAACTCATGGAATATGACGACGAGATCGTGACGTCGTCGGTCAAGAACTTCAACGTCGATGCCTTTATCGAGACCGTTGCGCACTTTTTGCCTGAGGGTCCGCGTTGGTTCCCCGAGGACATGGGTACCGACGCTTCCGACGAGACGCTCGTTGCCGAGTTTGTGCGCGAGAAGGTCTTGCGCCGCACCCGTGATGAGATCCCGCACTCCGTTGGCGTGATCTGCGATGCGCTCGAGCAGACCAAGAAGGTGCTTCGCGTGCACGCCACCATTTACGTCGAGCGCGAGGGCCAAAAGGGCATCATCATCGGCAAGGGCGGCGAGATGATCAAGCATATCGGTATCGACGCCCGTCGCGATCTTGAGCGCATCTTTGGCACGCAGGTCTTTTTGGAGCTGGACGTGAAGGTCAAGGCCGGCTGGCGTGACGACGAGGCCCAGATTCGCCGCTTTGGCTACAACGCCGAGGACTAAGGACGCGCGGCGCGCATGGCAGGCTCCCGGACATATCGCACGAAAGTGCTCGTGCTCGATAAGACTAAGCTCAAAGAGACCGACCTGATCTTGACGATGCTTGACGAGCGGGGACGGCAGGTTCGTGCCGTGGCAAAGGGCGCCCGCAAACCCGGCGGACGCCTGGCTGCGCGCTGCGAGCTGTTCTGTACGGTCGATATGCTGCTCGCACATGGACGGTCACTCGACGTGGTTTCTCAGGCCGAGCTTATGGAGGCGCCGCTCGGCGCTGCGCCCGATTACGAGACGACCTGCGCCGCAAGCGCGATCGCCGAGGTCGCGCGCGTGTGCTCGTTCGAGGACGCCGAGGACCCGTTTACCTTTGCCATAACGCAGCGAGCGCTTGCCCTGGTGGGCAGCGGGCTTGACATGGCACATATGGACCTACTTGTGGCGGCATATGTCTTTAAGCTGCTATCGCACGTTGGCTATCGTCCCGATTTTTCGGCCTGTGTGCTGTGCGGAGACCCCATGCTGTCGTATTTTTCAGCCCAGGCGGGCGGTCTCATGTGCGGGTCGTGCGCGTCGAGCGTTCCAGGTGCCGAACTGGTGTCGACCGGTGAGACCGCATGGCTGCGCGCCCTCATGTCCATGACCTTCGATGCGCTCATGGCCGAGCGAATCGACCCGCATACGGCGGCATTCCTGCTCGGGCTTTCGCATGTTTGGGCTGCGACGCACACCGATCAGCGCCTCCGCGCGATGGAATTCATGTTGGGTCGGTGATGATGCGCAGGCGCGGGCTGCTTGTGGTAACATACCGACCTGTTGGTACCTCGACCTTGGTTGTTCGCTCCACCGGCGGCTTCCCAGTCCGAGGCGAATCGAGTCGCCCGTGGGCGACGCAAAACGAAAGGTGAAACAATGACTGTTTCTAAAGAGCGCAAGGCGGAGCTGACTGCCCAGTTCGGTAACACCCCGGTCGACACCGGCAACCCCAAGGTTCAGGTCGCCATCCTGTCCGAGCGCATTAAGGAGCTGACCGAGCACATGAAGTCCCACCAGAAGGACTTCCACACCCGTCGTGGCCTGCTCATGCTCGTCGGCCGTCGTCGTCGTCTTCTCTCCTACATCAAGAAGAACGACATCGTCGAGTACCGTGAGCTCATCAAGGCTCTGGGCATCCGCGACAACATCCAGTAGGATTTGTACATGCTAAGAGCGTCCTGCGCAGCGGGGCGCTCTTTTTGTGTAAGGGCGTGAATAATCACGCTCTGAAGCGTGTCGGGGGCAGGGGGCCCGCGTCACATGAGAAGCCCGCAGGCAAGGGGCCTGTGGGGTAAAGGAGAACAATGACACTCGTATCCAAGACCTTTGAGCTGTACGGCAAGACCTACACCTTTGAGTCCGGCGAGCTTGCCAAGCAGGCTACCGGCGCGTGCCTGGTCAAGCAGGGCGACACCACGATGCTCGACACCGTGGTCGTCTCCAAGGAGCGCAAGAACTACGACTTCTTCCCGCTGACCGTCGACTTCAACGAGAAGATGTACGCTGCCGGCCGCATCCCGGGTGGCTACCTCAAGCGTGAGGGCCGTCCCAGCGAGAAGGCCACGCTCACCGCGCGCATGATCGACCGTCCGATTCGCCCGAGCTTCCCGGACGGCTTTCGCAACGAGGTACACATCGTCGCTACCTCGCTCGTCGCCGACCAGGTCAACCCCTTCGACGTCATCAACGTCATGGGTGCTTCCCTGGCCATGACGCTCGGCGGCGTGCCCTTCGAGGGCCCGCTTGCCTGCGTGCGCATCGGCCGTAACGTGGAGACCGGCGAGTTTATCGTCAACCCCACCTACGAGGAGCGCGAGAACTCCGATCTGGACCTGGAGCTGGGTGGATCCGCCGACTTCATCTCGATGGTTGAGGCCGGCGCAGAGGAGATCTCCGAGGACGACATGCTCGCCGCCATGAAGTTTGGCCAGGAGGCCCTTGCTGCTTTCTGCCAGGCTCAGGACGAGTTCGTCGCCGAGTGGGAGCAGGTCAACGGCCCCATCGTCAAGAAGGAGTACCCGCTCGATCAGCCCGTCGAGGAGGTCCAGGAGCGCATCTTCGCCCACTACGACGAGATGGCAGCCGCCCTTCGCGATGCCGACAAGCTCTCCCGTATCGGTAAGGTCGAGGCTCTGAAGGAGTCCATCCGCGCCGAGTTCACCGAGGAGGAGCAGGCCGCTTGGGAGCGCGAGATCCCCGTGGCGCTCAAGAAGCTTGAGAAGAAGGCCATGCGCACCATGGTCGTCGAGACCGGCGAGCGCGTCGACGGCCGTGCCGCTGACGAGATCCGTCCCATCATGGTGAAGGACAACTACCTGCCGCTCGTTCACGGCTCCGGCCTGTTCCAGCGCGGCCAGACCCAGGTGCTCTCCGTCCTGTCGCTCGGCATGCTCAACGAGGGCCAGCGTCTGGATACCATAGAGCCCACCGAGGGCAAGCGCTACATGCATCACTACAACTTCCCGCCGTTCTGCACCGGCGAGACCGGCCGCATGGGCAGCCCCAAGCGCCGCGAGATCGGCCACGGCAATCTGGCCGAGCGCGCTCTGCTTCCGGTGCTTCCCGACGAGAACGAGTTCCCCTACGCCATCCGCGTCGTCTCCGAGGTCATGGAGTCCAACGGCTCCTCTTCGATGGCTTCGACCTGCGGTTCTACGCTCGCCCTTATGGACGGCGGCGTGCCCATTAAGCGCCCGGTCTCCGGTATTGCCATGGGCCTGATCCAGGAGGAGGGCAAGACCGTGGTCCTGTCCGACATCCAGGGTCTCGAGGACTTCCTGGGCGACATGGACTTTAAGGTCACCGGCACCACCGAGGGCATCACCGCCCTGCAGATGGACAACAAGGCCACCGGCCTTACCTTCGACATCCTGGCCCGCGCCCTGCAGCAGGCCAAGGAGGGCCGCGCCTTCATCCTGCAGAAGATGCTCGATGTGATCCCCGAGCCGCGCCACACCACGCGCAGCACCGCTCCGCGCATCGTCTCCATCCAGGTCCCGACCGTCAAGATCCGCGACGTCATCGGTTCCGGCGGTAAGGTCATTCGCGGCATCCAGGACGAGACCGGCGCCTCGGTCGACATCCAGGAGGATGGTACCGTCTTTGTCGGCGGCACCGGCGAGTCCGTCGACCAGGCCGTCGAGCGTATCAAGCTCATCATCAAGGTTCCCGAGCCGGGCGAGGAGTACACCGGTCGCGTGGTCTCCATCCAGCCCTTCGGCGCCTTCGTCAACCTGCTGCCCGGTAAGGACGGCCTGCTGCACATTTCCCGCGTCGCCAAGGGCCGCGTGGAGAAGGTCGAGGACGTCCTCAATGTGGGCGACGAGGTCAAGGTCGTCGTCATCGAAGTCGATGACCGCGGCAAGATTTCGCTTGATCGTCTGGATAAGCCCGAGGCCCCGGCTCGCGCCGAGGGTGCCTCAGAGGGCGACGGCGAGCACTTCCAGCGCCGTGAGCGTCCGCGTCGCGAGCGCTCTGAGCGCAGCGACCGTCCGCGCCGTCCCGGCGACAACGGAGGCCGCAAGCCCCGCCGTCACCACGACGCCGAGTAACAGCTAAACCTAAGCAGCTCAACAAGGGCGACTCCGGACAGGGGTCGCCCTTTTGCTATTCCCGGCGGGGGCCGCGGGCAAAGTTTCCTGCTCTACAGTCCTGCTCGCACGGAGAGCACATTAAGTGCTCTCCGGCTCGTGCGGAACTCGCGATAAACTTTACCCGCGGCCCCCGCCGGGAATAGCAAAAGGGCTGGTGGGTGCTGCTTGCGATTTTGTCAGATTGTCTATTCAGTTTTCTTATTCTCTGAATTGTCGATAGCCGTGCTCTTGGCATCTTCCCAGATAAAACCGCCCAAAATAAACCTGTTCCTATTTGGCAGGTCTGGGGCCATCGGGGGCCGGGGCGGGTTAAGTTTGTCGCGAGTTCCGCACGCAAAGGAAAGCACTTAATGTGCTTTCCGTCTTGCGCAGGACTGT
>UQIV01000018.1 GCA_900541205.1 uncultured Collinsella sp.
AAATGGTTCGATGTCTGCCCGGATGCGACACAGCTTGTGTGTCCATCCTCGCAGTATCCGGTTCTCAAGGTGCACGCCCCGCGGCTGATCCGGTCCGACCGGGCCGCGCGGCAAGGAGATATATTGCCAGACCGGAGGGGCGCCGTGGGCGGGAATCGCGCACTCCATATTTTGTTCACAAATGAATAGGTCCCTCAGTCGCATCACTGGGGTTAAAACTGAAGCATTGGCTTCTGATATTGGCGATGACCAGCTGTTTTATGAGTATTGAGACATCGGTCATCTCTGGAGCACTACTTTACCCCAAAGGCATCAGCTATTTGTTTCCCATCGGTAAAAGGCGGGTTTTGTTCGCCAAGCGTTCTTATATATAGATAGATACGGGTTCGAACCCGTGCACCGGCAACAAAAAAGACGGCCAACCGAAGTTGACCGTCTCAACAATCTTTGGGTGGGCCGTCAGGGGTTCAGCCTGCTTCGCACGCGAACGCTGCGGCGCTTTCGCGCCTTGCGCGCTGCGCTGGCAAACGCTCACGCGTTTCCTCAGCTCCGCGCCCTTTCGGGTTCGAACCCGTGCCGCGGCAACAAAAAAGCGGCCGGCATCCGCCAGTCGCTTTTCTATTCTATGGTGGGCCGTCAGGGGTTCGAACCCTGGACCTTGGGATTAAAAGTCCCCTGCTCTGCCAGCTGAGCTAACGGCCCGCGGGTGGCATTGTACCACGGTCTGGGACTATTCCCAACTCCATTGGCCGTTCTGGAAAATCACAACTTCACGTCCATCAGGCGTAATGCCCGTAATATCGATGTCGTCCGTGCCGATCATAAAATCGACGTGCGTGCTCGAGACGTTCACGCCATGCTCCAGGAGCTCTTCCTTGGACATGTCGTACCCACCCTCGATGCACTCGGGGAAGCCGACGCCCAGCGCAAGATGGCAGCTGGCGTTCTCGTCATAGAGCGTGTCATAGAACAGAACGCCGCTTTCGCGGATCGGAGTGTTCTTGGAAATGAGCGCGACCTCGCCCAGATGAGCGGCACCTTCATCGGTGTCAATAATGCTCGCAAGCGTCGCCTTGCCCACACGGGCATCGTAGTCCACTACGCGGCCGGCCTCGAACTTAATCCAAAAATCGTCAACCTTGTTACCGTGGTGAATGAGTGGCATGGCCGAGTACACGATACCGTCGGCGCGCATGCGATCGGGCGAAGTGAAGACTTCCTCGGTGGGAATGTTGGGGAAGAAGGGGTGCCCATCGGGCGTCTTGCCCTTGCCGCCGGCCCACTCGTGACCTTTCGTCATGCCAATCGTCAGATCGGTTCCATTTGCCGCGGTGTAATGCAGGTAGTCGAAACGATTGTCGTTCAGGAAACGCAGGTTCTTTTCGAATGCGGCGTCATGGAGTTCCCAGTCACTCTCTGGGTCCTGGCCATCGCCGCGAGCGGTGTGCAGAATCGCATTCCACAGCTTATAGATTGCAACCTCATCGGCGTCTCCCGGGAACACCTCGTGCGCCCAAGCCACGACCGGAGCGCCGGCGATGCACCACGGATTGATGTTGTAATCCAGTCCACGGCGGAAAACTTTGCACTGCGTATTCCTCGCCTTTGATGCCGCGGCCGGCTTGGCTGGATCGATGCCCTTGAGGGCCGCAGGATCCGCACCCTCGATAAAGACAAAGCAGGCACCATCCTGAGCCAAGGAATCCAGCTGTATGCGCTTCCACTCGGGTGTCTGCTCAAAATAACTTTTCTCGACATGCTCGTACGTGAGCCTCGTCACGGCATCATCGGCCCAAATGACCGTCACGTGGCCGGCGCCGGCAGCATAGGCCTCCGCGACCACCACGCGCGCAAACGGCGCGCACTCGACCGGAGACTGAACGACGACCTCCTGGCCGGGCTTGACGTTTACGCCCTTGCGGACGACCAGGCGCGCGTAGTTTTTAATCTTGGGCTCCAGGGCCTTCATGCCCTCCAGAGCCTCTTCGACCGTCAGGGCAGCTCGAATCATGTGCCACTCCATCTATCTATAGAACAGTAAAAAGGCGCGCCGCAAAAACGACGCGCCTTATATCTTAGCGATATGTATGGATACAAACGCTACTTCTTCTTGGAGTCCTTCTTGTCCTCCTCGGCAGCCGAGCGCTCGATAAGAGCGTTGAGCTTGTTCTCGGACATGCCCTCGGCCTGCGCGCGGTACATGTTGCGCAAGGGACGAATACGAACGAAGTCGTAGATAAAGTCACCTAAGATGATGACATAGGACAAAACGATGCCGACCATCTGAACAGGACTGGACACCGTGCCGCCGGGAGCGAAGTAGAGCGAAGCCCAAATTGCCACGACGAGCACCATGCCGATGGCGAGCACAGCCCACCAAATACGGCGGCGCTTGGTGTAGTCCTCATCCTGCTTGAGAAGGATATTCGACACCGTATAGATGCGGTCCTCCTTGGCGCGCTGTTTAGCCTTGCGGGCGCGCTTCTCCTCTTTAGAGAGGCCCTCGAGGCTCTCGCCCTTCTCGAGCTCCTTGCGGCGTGCCTTGGATGAAGCCGGCACGACGTGAACAGAGCTTGCTGCCTGACGAGCGGGCTTGGCGGATGCGGCGGACTTGCGCGCAACCCCGGTAACCTCGCGGGATTGCGTGCGCTTGTTCGTGGCGCTACGGGTACTCACTTATGCGTTCTCCTTCATGCTTGTGAACTGGGAGCCCGTGATGATCTGGAAGGCCTCGCGATAGCGCTCGGACGTGCCATCGATGACCTCGGCGGGCAGGTGCGGGGTCTCCCCCGTCATATCCCAGTTGGCCTTGAGCCAATTGCGGACGAATTGCTTGTCGTAGCTAGGCTGGATCTTGCCCTCCTCGTAGCTGGCAGCAGGCCAGAAACGGCTGGAGTCGGGCGTGAGGCACTCGTCGATCAGCGTGACCTTGCCATCAATAACACCAAACTCGAACTTGGTGTCGGCAATGATGATGCCACGGGTCGCGGCGTACTCGGCAGCGGCCTTGTAGATCTTGAGGGAAAGGTCACGAATCTGCGTGGCGATGTCCTCGCCCACGATCTCGCAGCAACGCTCGAACGAGATGTTCTCGTCGTGGTCACCGATCTCGGCCTTCGTGGACGGCGTGAACAGCGGCTCAGGAAGCTTGGAAGCCTCGGTCAGGCCCTCAGGCAGCTGGATGCCGCAGACGGTGCCGTTCTCGTCGTAGGTCTTCTTGCCCGAACCGGTCAGATAGCCGCGGACGATGCACTCGATAGGAATCGTCTGGGCCTTCTTAACCAGCATGGCGCGGCCAGCGAGGTAGTCACGATACTCAGCAAACTCCTCGGGGAAATCCGCCGGGTCGATGGAAACGAGATGGTTGGGGACGATGTCGGCAAACTTATCGAACCAGAATGCCGAGATGCGATTGAGTACCTCTCCCTTAAACGGAATCTCGTCGGGAAGAATGAAGTCGAACGCAGAAATGCGGTCGGTGGCGACCATCAGCAGGTTTTCACCGGCATCGTAAATATCACGAACCTTGCCACGGGAATCCGGACGACGCTCCATCGTTGTCACGTGAGTCACTCCTTACCTAAATACGACAGAAATGCGGGTTCTTTCCCGCATGTTTTCGCAAACTCGGAGCGGCAGGGACGCGGCCCCTCCTTCACCGAATAGCGAAAAGCTAGTGCTCCATTGTAGTAGATGCCGCGTCTGCCGTGTGCTCGCGGGGCAGATGAATTGTAAAAGTCGTACCCTTTCCAAGCTCCGACTCCACGGATATGTAGCCATGGTGACGCTCGACGATCTGCTTGGTCACGGCGAGGCCAACGCCCAGGCCGCCAGCTTCGCGGGCGCGGCTGGCATCGGCGCGCCAAAACCGCCCGAAGATGCGCGACAAATCGTCCTTGGCAATACCGATGCCAGTATCAGAAACGGCAATGCTGACGTGCTTGCGGTCACTGAGCACCGACACCACGACCCAACCGCCCTCGGGGGTGTAGCGCATGGCGTTGCTCATGAGGTTGATAACACATTGCGTGATCATGTCGGGATCGGCCTCGACGACATCGTCGTGACCCTGGGTCTCGTCCGCAAAACGCAGGCGCAGATCGCGGTCGACAAACAGGCGCTCCTGGGCATTAACGATGGAACGCACGAAAGGAACCATGTCCACCGGCTCAAGGTTGAGCGGAGCCGTGCTGTTTTCCATGCGCGACAGGTCGAGCATCTGCTGCACCAGACGAGCCAGGCGACGCGTCTCGGAAGCAACAGTCTCCAAATGCTCATCGTCGGTGGGATACACGCCATCCTGCATGGCCTCGACCGTTGCGAGCATGGCCATAAGCGGCGTGCGAAGCTCGTGTGCAACGTCTGAGGTCAGGCGCTTCTCGTGTTTCATATCCTTCTCGAGCGAAGTGGCCATCTCATCGAAGGTCTCACCCAGCTGATCGATCTCGTCATCACCGCGCAGTCCCGTGCGAGCCGACAGGTCGCCGTCACGGATTTGCTTTGCGGTACTGGTGATGCGATGAATCGGCTTGGTGAGCATGCGCGACACGAGCGATCCGATAACGACCGAAATGCAGATTGCAACAACCGCGGCGAGGGCCATGGCGTTAAAGGTCTTCTCCCTAAACGCAGAGTCCGCCTTGGTGAGCAGAGCGTCGGAGCCGATGGCCCACAGCTTTACCTGTCCGACATGCTCGCCGGAAGACGTTACAATCTCGACGTTAGCAACACTATCGGAGTCGGTTGGAGCAGACGAGACTGGGCTATGCGATGCCCTCTTGTCGTGCGTGTCGTCGGTCGTAGCCTGGTTTTCGCGTACATCGGCGGTGGCGCTTGCCGAGGGCCAGGAATCGTCATAAACGATCACGCCCTTTTTATTGACGACCTGCATGCCCAGATCGTCGGAAACCAAACTCGACGTTGCGACCGTGCGCAGTTCTCCCGCGGTCCAAGAGCCGTTTTCCTCATATGAAGTCGCCAACTTCTCGGCAGCGGAATTTGCGATTTCGACGATATTGGAGCGTGTGTAATCCGAAAAGACCGTGCCCCACACAACAGAGACAACGCCCACCAGCACCAATACTGTCATGAGCGATGTCAGAGCAAAAGCAAGTGCCATGCGCGAGGGATAGCTCATCGTTGGCCGTGAATCGGAACGAGGCGTGTTCCAACTAGCCTTGGAACCCGCCTCGCTCTCCTGCTTGTGCTTTTGTCCGATTTCAAAGCGCGCAGGTGTCATATGTGATTTCCCTATTTCTCGTCCGACTTATCGGTCTTGGCCGGAGCCTCGAAGCGATAGCCGACACCATGGACGGTGTAGAGCCACTTGGGCTTCTTGGGATCATCGCCCAGCTTGGCGCGAAGATTCTTCACGTGGCTATCGATGGTGCGCTCATAGCCCTCAAAGTCATACCCGAGCACTTTCTCGACCAGCTCCATACGGTTATACACACGGCCGGGATGGCGGGCAAGCGTGGTGAGCAGTTTGAACTCGGAAGCCGTCAGATCGACTTCCTTGCCCTCGACCAAGATCTTGTGGCCCGAGATATCGATGACCAGATCGCCGAAGTCGAGTACCTCGACGGCGGGCTCGTCGGCCTGATGGGCACGGCGGAACAGAGCGCGAACGCGGGCGACGAGCTCGCGCGGCGAGAACGGCTTAATCAGATAGTCGTCGGCGCCGAGCTCAAGACCGATAATACGGTCCTCGATCTCGCCCTTAGCCGTCAGCATGATGATGGGGACATCCGAGGTATCGCGAATGGTGCGGCAAACGCGCTCGCCGGGGATCTTGGGGAGCATAAGGTCGAGCACGACCAGGTCGAACTGATGCTTCTCGAACTCCTCGATCGCGGACTGGCCGTCGCCGACGCCCACAACCCAGTAGCCTTCGCGCTCGAGATAGGCAGCGACGGCGTCACGGATTGCCTCCTCATCCTCGACCAGCAGAATCTTTTTTGCATCTGAAGCCATAACACGGCCCCCCTGTCTCAATTAGCTAAGAACAAGCCCATTTTAACGCACCTGAGCCCGCCGGATGCCGCTATGACGCGGCAGCTCGGCAGGCGGTACTCACAATTACAACGCGTTTATTCCCCTGTTGGCGCCTTTTTAACCCCTCTAAGCTTAAAGAGAGAATAGGCGTACAGTGACCGTCTCTGGTATACCCTGGCTGTTGCGCACCGTGGCGTACGTAAGGAATGAGTCCGATTTTCCCGCCGTAGCTGGATAATCGCCATACTCCAAAGCGCGGTCGGGCGACAGCAGCGAGCCATAGGTCTTGGCAGAGGTGTCGATCAGGAAATGCGACGCCTGTACCTTAACAAGGTATTTATTCTTCTTGCCAGCCGCACATGCGAGCGGCTCGCGTGACAGGAAGAGGTACGGCCCTCCCTCATTACCGATATACGTGCCCATATTGCCCAGGCTGCCCACGCCACTATAGGCCGCCTCGATAGAAAACACGAAGGTATCGCCCATATATACGGCCTCGAAAGGCGAAACTGACGAAGGGAGGACCAGCTGGGCACGCTTGGTGTTGTTGCCGTCGGTCAGATCGATTGCCGTTATGCCGTAGTAGACGCCCTCGTCGTTGCGGACACGCGGCGAGATGGTCAAAATGCCGTCGCTCGCGCGCGGGGCCGATGCAAAGCGGCCCGTCGATTTCCAAATTGTCTCGGCCTTGGATTCATCAAGCGAGCGACGAAAGCAAAACGAATCACTACTCGTTTTATTGCCGCCTGCCGAAGGCATTTTATACCAGATGATTGATGACCCGAACGCCGTAAACAGCGGCGGATCGTAGTCCTTGCCACCTCGATCGAGCTCAACCACGTCGCCAGAGAGCGAAGCGCCCGACAGATTTTGAGCGTAGAGCTTCCACGATGAATTGGCAAAGTTCATCTCAACCCACGCGAATACGCCGTCGCCGGCACGGACATCGTAGAATGCGTATCCCGTGCCCTCGATAGGATCCTCGATTAATGTGGTAAGCGAGCCATCGCCCAGGTTGAGCACACCGAGTGTGTTGGCGTGCAATGCCGATGCGGGCGCCATCATCGCCGCGGCGTAATCGCCGTCGCAGTAGTACAGCAGCGTACCCAGAGGCAGCGTCCACGACGCCGCCGGCTCAAGATCGATGTCGACAGCCTCATACTCATCCGTAATCGAGATGATTTTGGAATCGTCCTTGATAACCTGCGGCTCGCCGGCGGCATCATCGCTGGTGCCCGTTTTTTTCGAGCATCCGGCAAGCACCGTGGCAGCGCCCGCGGCAGCCCCACCGAGTACAAAGTCGCGACGCGATATTCCGTTTTTGATGTGATCGGCGATACCCATTAGGCGATCTCGGCGCGAGCGGCCTCGATAGCGCGTGTAAGCTGGTCGGCGCAGGAGGTCTTTTTCATACCGCAGGTATTACCGGCGAGAACCTCGATTACGCGATCGGCAGGAGCGCCCTCGACCAGTTTGGAGATAGCCTTGAGATTGCCGTCGCAGCCGCCGGTAAACTCAACGCCCATCACCTTGTTGCCGTCATCGGAAAGGTCAAGGTGAATATTGCGAGCACACACGCCCTGAGGCTTGTAATCAAACGAAATCATGCGATCCCCTCTCAGAATGTTATTCGAGACGACTATTATCCCCGTCTTTCCCTAAATGCAACGAGGCGCTTTGCCGGCAACACACATTACCAGCAAAGCGCCCTAAAAAGCTAACGTTATGCCCGAACCTACTCGAAGCTCAGCTGCTCCAGACGATCAAAGACTGTGTCGATACGAGTGAGGAAGTCCCACGGATCAAAGATCTCGTCGAGCTTCTCCTGGCTGACGGTGCAGCGCGGATCGGCCTCGAGACGCTCCTTAAAGGTGGGGCCGGAGACGCAATCCTGCACCTCGTGCCAGGTTGCCATGGCGTTCTCCTGCACAATGGCGTACGCGTCCTCGCGGGTGATGCCCGTGTCGACGAGGGCGAGCAGCACCTTGGAGGAGAAGATGAGGCCGCGCGTCTTGTTGAGGTTGGCCATCATGCGAGCGGGATACAGCTGCAGGCCGTCGATAACGCGGATGAGGCACTGGAACATGTGGTCGAGCGCGATGAAGCTATCGGCCTGGGCGACGCGCTCGGCAGAGGAGTGCGAAATGTCACGCTCGTGCCACAGGGCGACGTTGTCGAAGGCAACCTGCGCGTTGGCCTTCACGACGCGCGACAGGCCGCAGACCTTCTCCATGGTGATGGGGTTGCGCTTGTGCGGCATGGCGGAGCTGCCCTTTTGACCCTTACGGAACGGTTCCTCGGCCTCGAGTGTATCGGTCTTCTGCAGATTGCGGACCTCGGTAGCGATGCGCTCACAGGTGGCCGCGGTGGTGGCAAGAACGCCGGCGAGGTAGGCGTGATGATCGCGGCTGATAACCTGCGTGGACAGCGGGTCGTGAACCAGGCCCAGGTGCTCGCAGACATATTCCTCGACAAACGGCTCGATGGAGCTGTACGTGCCGACAGCGCCCGAGATGGCACCAAAGGCAACGTTCTTGCGGGCATCCTCAAGACGATCCAGATCGCGCTTGAGCTCCCAGGCCCAAGAGCCAAACTTCATGCCGAAGGTCATCGGCTCGGCGTGGATGCCATGAGTACGGCCGGCGCAGAGCGTGTTGCGCTCCTCGAAGGCACGACGCTTGCAGATCTCGCCGAGTTTCTTGACGTCCTCGATGATCAGGTCGCAGGCCTGGGTGAGCTGGTAGCACAGGGCCGTGTCGCCCAGATCGGAGCTGGTCATGCCATAGTGAACCCAGCGGCTGGGCTTGGGGTCGCCCTCGGGAACATCGGCATCGATGTATTCCTTCATGTTGGTCAGGAAGGCAATGACGTCGTGGCGCGTGACTTCCTCGATCTCATCGACCTTCGTCTTCTCAAAGTTGGCATGGTCGCGGATCCACTGGGCCTCGTCTTTGGAAATACCGATCTTGCCGAGCTCCGCCTGGGCCTCGCAGGCCAAGACCTCGATCTCCTGCCAAATGGCGTACTTGTTCTCGAGGGAGAAAATGTGTCCCATCTCCGGGCGGGTATAGCGATCGATCATAGCGGCTCCTTTTTGGTTATTGGCACGTTGGTCGTAACCCAACCATTGTACCGTGCGCAGGTGCAAGTATGGGCAGCAGGCATTAACCTAACATTTTGGAATTGGAGCGGGCAACGGGACGTCCGCGTATTTGCTTCGCAAATCCCCACCGGCTTCAGGCGAGCCCCTCAGCCTCACGAAGCCGAAGGGGAAGACTTTGTTGAATTAGCCGTCCCCATGTCTCCCGTGCCCGGTGGAGCGGGCAACGGGACGTCCGCGTATTTGCTTCGCAAATCCGCACCGGCTGCGGTCACCTATCGGCGCCCTTGCCCACTCGCTATAAACGCTTCGCGTTTATTTAACGCTCGCACCCTGGCGGGTTCGAGTCCCGGCGCTTGGTAGTAAAAAGCACGGCAACGTAACGCTGCCGTGCTTGTGCTTTTTACTGGAGCGGGCAACGGGACTCGAACCCGCGAGTGTCAGCTTGGGAAGCTGATGCCTTACCACTTGGCGATGCCCGCTTGCGTGTTGGCTAGTATAACGCGGTTGTCTTGTTCGATACAAGGGTGTCGATGCTTGTTTTAGCTGTGGAGATTCGTTTGAAAATCGCGTCAATTGTGGAGACGAGGACCTTTGACTTCCTGTTCTCCCTATCTTCTACCTGCGCTTTTGCTTGATTGTTGTATTTGAGCTCAATTTGTCAGGAATTGGGCAAGCTTTTGGTCAGGCTCCGGTACTTACCCGCATGAACCTCGGGGGTAGCCTCATCCTACGCGTCGCAGCCTCCCCGTGCGACGCACGAGGGATAAGGAGCAGCCATGTCCAACGCACCCACGCACTCTGTCCACAGCGCAATCGCAACAGGTCCGCTGCTCCTGCTCCTCTTCCTGCTTTTCGGCTGCCTGGCACCGGGAGCCGCATTTGCCGTCGATGGCTACGACCAGCTCGGCTTCCGCACTATTAGCGATGATTGTGGACCCTTCTTCATCGGCAAGTATGAAGCTCAAGACACCTCGATTGCCTACTGCATGAACCAGGAGCGCCCCGGCCCCACCAAACCGGGCGGCCCATGGCTCAACTTTGATCAAGGCTGGGTGTGGCTCGACGACGAGTTCGCGGCAATCGTTTGTCACGGATATCCCACCACCACGTCGTTTGGCGGTTACCATCTTTCACCCGATCGCGCCCGCGCCGCCACCCAGCTTGCCGTATGGATGCTCAACGGCACTACCCATGTCGACGGCACCTACTCCTACACGACCGCTCAGGGTAAAACCAAGAGCGGACACTTTACCGCCGACAATGAAGTCGTGGCGGCTGCGCGGTGGCTCCACGACAGCGCAAAATCAGGAAGCATCAAAGCCGCTCCGCACCGCGCGCGACGCTATCTAGGGGCCGTATCGGGCGGCAGCAAACGTCAAGACATGCTCTATGTACTGCCGGCGGTGTCTGTTTCCTTCCAAAAGCAGTCTGCTAACACCGTTATTACCAGCGGAAACAATACCTATCAGTTTACCGGGGCAACATTCGATATTTTTGAGAGCGCCAGCGGCGCGCGTGTCGGCACCATCAAGATGGACAGCAACGGTCGAGCGCAAGCAGCACTTCTGCCCAACACGGCATACTACCTAGTTGAAACGAAGGCGCCGGCCGGCTATGTCCCCCGCCACGATCGTATTGCCTTTACCACGGGGAATGACGGCGGGCGGGTCGCCATTGATGAACAGCCCGGCACCATCAACCTGCGTATCGTAAAACTCGATGCCGCGACGAATGCCGGCCACCAGGTGGGAGCTTCGCTCGCAGGAGCAGAGTTCACGTGTGTGTCGCAATCAACCCCTGGATGGGCACAAATCCTCACGACCGACGAAAGCGGTCGGGCCACCCTCGCCGATGTCCCCTTAGGAACCTTTACCATCTACGAATCAAAAGCCCCCGAGGGCTACCTGCCATCCAACGACAGCTGGACCTATACCGTTGGAGCCGACCAGCTCGGCGATTCAGGCGTGGTCGAGATCGAATCTCGCGTTTCCGATATCCCCATTGCGTTTAACCTTGAGATTTCCAAATTCAAGGATTACGGCAATAGCGACCAATCCGGCCTGGAGCAGCCGGCGGGTGGTGTTGTCTTTGAGGTTGTCAGCAACAGCTCTCAGCAGGTTGTTGGCACACTGACCACAAACATCTATGGCTTTGCCTCCACCAAAGATCAGCCCGAAGCATGGTTCGGCACAGGCAAGCGACCCGCCGGTGTCCACGGAGCTGTCCCATACGACCGTGCCGGCTACACGATTCGCGAGGTTCCGGAAACCGTCCCCGAGGGTTTTAAACGTGCAGGGGAATGGACCGTCGGGGCCAATCAGATTTCCGACGGGGCCGAGCTTCAATATATTGTGGACAACCACGCGCTGTCGACGCATCTCCAGATTGTAAAACGCGATGCCCAAACAGGCGCTTCTGTTCCCCTAGCCGGATTCACCTTCCAACTCCTCGACAGCAATCACGAACCTGTCTCACAAACTTGCTGGTATCCAGCGCATAACGTAATGGACACCTTTACGACTGACGCGACCGGCACCGTCACACTGCCCGAATCGCTCATGCCGGGCACCTATTATGTACGCGAAACCTCGGCCAAAGAGCCCTATCTTGTCGGCGAAGAGATCGAGGTAAACATACCCGCCGACATGAACCTAACGCCCGTTGCAATCGCCTCGTATTATGACCACGCCGCGACCGGAAACATCAGGATCGTTAAAACCGATGCCATAGACGGCAGCAGCCTCGCGGGCGCCGTCTTTGAGATCCGTGCCTCGGGTGATATCGTGCGCCCCGACGGTAGCATTGCCGCGCTCGACGGTGAGACCGTCGCGACCGTCACGACGGATGAAACTGGAGAAGCACGCGCGGACAACCTCCCACTGGGATCTGGCACCGCACGCTACGAGGTTGTCGAGACTCAAGCGCCGGCAGGCTTCTTGCTCGATCAGACAACCCATATTGTCGACCTTACTTATGCCGACCAGAAAACACCCGTTGTAGAAGCACGGCTTAACGTATCCGACGATTACACCAAGGTTGATATCTCCAAGGTCGATGCAAGCGGTGAGCAGGAAGTGGAAGGCGCACAGCTCACCTTATATGGTCCCGATAAAACCGAAATAGACTCCTGGACCTCATCCGACAAGCCGCACCGCGTCGAACATCTTGCACCCGGCACCTACTCGTTGCGCGAAATGATGTCTCCGCGGACCTATGACCTTGCCGAGGAGATAACGTTTGAAATAAAGGATACGGGAGAAGTCCAATCCGTCGCGATGAAGGATGCGCCCATCGAGATCAAGGGGCAGGTCGACAAGCGTCAGGAACTTGTCCAACCTATCGAAAAGGGCCTGTTGGCTAACGGCGATGGTAAAAACCGTGCCGCGATGCAAACCAATACGGATGGGCTTTTCTCCTATACCATCGACGCTCGAAACGATTCAACTACCTGGGCTGATGAGTTCACAATTACCGATGATCTTGAGTGCGCCGAGGACGATACGGCGAGATTCGTCTCAATCGAAACCCCCGTCGCCATCGGCGACCTCAATGGTCTGTGCAACGTGTGGTATCGCACGACGCCGTTGGACTCGACAGACGTCGATGAGCCGGCAAACGCGACACTTGACGATGGGCACGAAAATCCTTGGCTTGAGTCCGACGAAGTAAGGGAAAGTCTGGGTGAGGATTGCCGCCTCGTCGATTACGACGGCTGGCACCTCTGGAAGGCGGATGTCTCGACCACGGAATCCACCACACTCGAGGCGAAAGAACTCGACCTTGCGTCCAATACCGTCGTAACGGGCATTCGCATTGAATACGGTGCGGTAGCCGCCGACTTTACGACTCGAAGCGATGCGGATTCTTGGACCCGCGATGATCTCAAAGATGAGCACGACGACCTTGACGATGCCAAAGCAATCCTTGGCACAGACGCTCGGGGCGCAGTCGTACACATGCAGGCAACGTCGGCTTATACGCCCCAAACCGCACTCACCAACAGCGCACGCGTCGATCTTTGCCGCAACGGTGGCGGCGATAAACTTGAGTCGCATGACGAGGACAGCGTCATTCAACGCTGTACCCTACCGCAGGACCTACCGGCAACAGGATCAGTTCCCATCGCCGCTTGCATCACCGCGCTCCTGACCTCGGGTGCCGCAGCCCTATGGTTCGCTCGCCTTAGGTCGATCCCAAAGAAGCGCTAGCGCGATGAAAAAGCGGGCGAGCCAGGGGACTGGCTCGCCCGCTTTCAATCATGTAAATCGCCGTATCTACTCTGCAGACGAAGATCCACCATCAACGATTGCCTGCTCGGACTCAGGAATCCCATCGGCACCCGTACTCTGTTCTTGCTCCACCTCTTCGCTGATTGCGGAGGCGGGGGTCGAGCCCTTCGCACCCACGATGTAGGCAGCCCCAAATCCTAACGCAATGGCAATCAAGGTCAAAATCACGTAGACAGGCCAATGGCGCTTAATATACGAAAACACGTTGACTCCTTAGAGCTCCGTCTACGAACGGCGGATAACCTCGGTCACGACCTCGGATACCGTGGCAATGTTCGTCGGGTTGACATTGTGGGGCAGGTCGTCCTCGGTACGAGCGCAAGCCAGACGCGTGCCGTCCACGCCGGCGATGGTGAGGGCTCGGCGGCTCGCCTCGAGCGCGGCATAGGCATCGGTCTTGGCATAGGGCATCTCGAGCGCGCCACAATCGACATGGAACGACTTGCACACCTTGCTGACCAGGTTCATGATGCGGCGATCGCCCTTGAGCAGCTGCTGTTCGCCCTCAACCGTCACCACCGAAAGCCTACCGGCGCCGACGGATTCAAGATTGATGAAGAATACGCCGCGGAGCTTATCGCGGTGCGAAGCCAAGAAGGCCTTCATGCCGGCGCCATCACAATCCGAGGCGCCCGTTGCCACAAACCAGATATCGTGACCGAGCAGCTCATCATCGCCCATAGAGGCGACAGCCGAGAGCATATCTTCGGAAGAAGCGCCATCGGAAGACGTAGCGCCGCCCTTCCAGCCATCGTTATCGTCCTCGAAGTTATCCCACGAACCGATACCGCGACCGGACTTCTTGGCATCGTAATCGTCTTCGACGCCCAGCCAGTCACTCATGCTGTCCTGCTCGTTTTTCTTTTTACGGCCGAACAGGCCACCCAGGCCGCGCTTACGAGACTTGGGTGCCGCCGGGGCGGGAGCCGAAATGGTCTCGATCGGCTGCGCGCCCGACGCAACGGGCATAGGAGGCGCAACGGGTGCCGATGTGGGTTCGGGACCCTGGGCAGTAGCAAAGGGGTCGTTGACCTGGGCAGAGGGATCGGGAAGGTCGAACAGCGACGTGCGAGACGCAACGTTTGCCTGCTTCATCGACGGCAGCGACGGATCGGGGACCGAAGCCAGCGGAGACGAAGAGGGCGCAGGCGACGGTGCCGACGCCGGATCGGGAACATTCATCTGCGGACGCGGTGATGCCTGGGAGGAAATCTGGGCCATAAGGGAATCGACCGTTTCGTCCTGGGTGGGAGCGACATCGGCAACCGTGGCACCGGAACCACTCGGGGTCGGCATGGTGAAAATCTGCGTGGAGTAAGGCCTCGACTCATCTGTCTCGGGAGCCTCGGAAACCGCAGGCACTTCCTCCTGCTCGGCCTCGGTCGACTCATCTTGCTCGGCTGCCGCGTATTGTTCTTCGTCAGAGTTGGCCTCGACGGGCTCGTCCTCGGCGGCATCTTGGATTTCGGCAGCATCAATAGGCTCGTCATCGTCCACCGCGTCGCCCTGTTCATCGGAAACAGGAAGGGGCTCGGCAATCGCGGTGCCTTGCTTTTCAAACGTTATCGTGGAATCGAACTTCGCGGCATCAAACGACATGGTGCTATCGACGTGCTGCTGGGCCTCGAAAGACGTCGTCGCCTCAACAACATCCGCGGACGTCGGTTGCTGGGACTCAAAGGACGTTGTAGCTTCGGCGGCGTCGACGGGCACGGACTGCATAGCCTCGTTCTGCTCGAACTCTTGCGCCGCGAGCTCACGTGCCGCCTCGGCTGCCTGCTGCTGAGCGATAGCCTCCTGCTCGGCAGCCTCGCGTGCGGCAGCGCGCTTCTCCTCGAAATCGTCGACAAATTTCTTGCCCTTTGCAAGCGCACCCTTAAAGAAGTTGGAAGCGCTGGCGCCAATCGACGAGAACGCCGATGCAATGTCGGCATGGGGCGTTGCCGCGGGAATCTCGGCAGAGAAATCAGTATCGCTCTCGTAAGACACGCGCCTCGGCTGTTCAACGTAATCGTCGTCAGACTCGTCCGCAACGTCTTGCACCGGCGCGGCGGGAGCCAAAATGTCCAGTCCTGCCGCGGGATCGATCGCGGACACCGCCTCGGGCTCGGCAACGGCAGCGGTAACCGCGGCAGACTCATCATCCACGGTGACAACGGGGGCAGGCTCGAGCTCAAACGTCGGCTCCTCGCCCTCCTCGTAATCGAGCGTGCAGGACTCGGGAAGCATTCCGAGCGCACGGATGGCATCCGAACCAAAGCGGATGTTGCCGGCGGCGTTGCGATAGAGCTTGGGCTCGGGCTCAGCCGCGGCAGGTTCCTCCGCCGACTCGGCAGCGGGAACCTCGTCATTGAACTCTTCGGCCTGGACAGTCTGATTCTGATCCTCGGGCACGATGGCGCCGATCAGCGTCTCGTCGGCAGACGCACCCTCAAAGCCCTCGATCTGCTCGTCGAAAGCCTCACCCTGTTCGGGCTCGGTCTGAGCGCCGGGAGCAATCGGCTGACCGAACTCGTCCTCGGCGTAGGTAGGTTCTTCGTACTCGATGGTGTTGCCGTAGTCGTTTTGCTGCTGGGCCGCGGCATACTCCGCCGCCGCACGCGCCATTTCCTCGGCACGACGCTTCTGCTCCCCAAAATAGGTGTCGAACGGAACATCGTCGGGAAACTCGTTTTCGCCCTGGAAGGGAGCAACGTTGTCCATAACGCCGAGCATAGCGGCGACAGAAGACTTGTTGCACACCGCGCCGGACGTATAGGGAAGAATGTGGCGGTTAGAGATGATGTTTGCCGCGTTGGCAAGTGCAACGAGGGAAGCGAGGATCGCGACAATCCACAGCAGAACCTTGAGCGCGCCGGGAAGCGGCAGGATGCGCAGGATGGCAACGGCAGCAGGGGCAACCGTGGCAACAGGCAACAGCTTGGCGATAAGCGCACGATACGAAGCATAGGGCTCACGGGCGAGCAGCTCAGCACGGGGAGAGTCGTAGTGTGCGACAACGACCACCGGGCGGTTGCGCGGAGACGCGAGCGGACCCGAGGCTTTGTGGTAGGCGATGACATTTTGGCTCACGCCCGTCTTGCCCAGGCGCGAAACCACGGGGCGGCCCGTGCGCTCGAGCACGTAAAGAACGGCGCCGACAATGGCCAGCAAGGTGCCGACCAAGCCGACACCGCCGCCGATGCCCATCAGCAGGGCGCCGGCAAACGCAAGAATACCGGTAACGGCAAATGCCAATCTACTGGGCGCCGGAGCATTGAACTCCTGAACCTCGGGATCAAAGCCGTGGTTGCGGAAGATCTGAGCGATATCCTCGGCAGCCAAGCGCTCTTCTTCGCTGCATGCCGGCGTAATGCCGGTGTTCTGCAGCAGGTGGTTAATATAGTTCTGGGTGTTCGCCATGTGCGCTCCACATCCATAATCCGACAAATAGGCCCAATGCATGCACATTAGAACCGTATATAGTCGAAAGTATACCCCGAGCGAGCGCAAACGACCGAATTCGGGCCATCTTAACGCCCCGAGCGGACAAGGATATAGCCTAATCTCCATATCGGACTAAAATCATGGCACCAAACCACCTTCTCATGCGAGGACCCTATGACGGCAAGCGACACGACCGCGACAATTAAAAAGGGGAATTCGGAACCCAGTTTCGATAAAACGGCTCAGCGCATCCTCAATCTTTTCTTTGTGCTCAACAGCTCCCCCGAACCGTTGACGACCGAGCAGATCGTCTTGGATTCCGACCTGGGATATGGCTCGGGCAATATCGACTCGGATAAGCGCAAGTTTCGGCGCGATCGTGACAAACTGCTCGAGCGTGGCATCTTAATCAAGGAGGTTCGCCCCGCCGGTGCGCAGGAGACCGAGGAAAGCTCGTGGACAATCGACCGCGAGCACACGTTTGCTGCAGGCGGCCTCATCACCGCAGACGATGCCGATATCCTGCTCAACGCCATCGACCAGACGCTAGCGGCCGGCTCATCCACTTTTGCCGCACCGCTTGCCGATATTCGCTCCAAGATTGCCTACCTCGCCGGTGGGACGACGGTGGACGAAACACCGATTCGCCGCTCTCCCACCGTCGATGCGGTATGGAGCGCCTTTGCCGAGCGATGCGCGCTGCGATTTTTATATCAGAACGGACGCGGCGAGCAGAAAGAACGTACCGTCTGTGTCTACGGCATGTTCGAACGCGAGGGCGTGGCGTACTTCTGCGGCCTCGACAATGTCACCGACGACATCAGGACATTCCGCTGCGACCGTATCGTTCGCGCTTGGCGTCCTTCGAAGGCCTACGCCATCCCTGCGGACTTCAATCTCAACGACTATCTGTTCTTTGAATTCGATTTCGCCGACCGACCGCCCGTTGCAGCCACGTTCTCGTTCGCCCCTCAGACGCAGATCGATATGATCAACGGCCTCACGCGCGGGCGAGGTGAGCTCGCACACACCGATGCGGGATGGATCTGGACCGTTGACGTGCGCGACCTTGAAGCCGCCGCCTCATTTTGCATGGCCCACGCCATGGACGGCATGAGGCCCATGGCCCCCAAATCGCTCAAGCAGGCGTGGAACCACCTCATTGAAAGGACGGTGCACGAGCATGCCCGTGCGTAAACTCACCAGCGAGCAGAGACTCTCGCGCGCCATCGACATCATGGAGGCCCTCTACGCCGCCGGCGAGAGCGGCATGACACGAACCGAAATTTGCGGCCGCTTTGACATCACGGGAGTATCGCTCGACGAGATTCTCGAGATCGTCTCGACGCTCGCGGACCGAGAATCGGGTGCGCGCATCATCTGCGAATGCCACGGCGAGCGTGTGGTCCTCACCGGTGACGCCGGACGTGTGCTACCGCTGCGCCTGAGTGCCGCCGAAGGCGCTGTGCTCAACCATGAACTTGAATCGTTGGGGATCGAGCCGCAGACGGCAGCTCGGATTCGACATGCCCTTCTGCCCGAAGAGCTCGGCTATAACCAGCGCGTCTTTGACACCGTCAACCACGGGTCGCACTGGCAGCAGCTGAGCTGCGCCATTCAGGACGGTGTTCGCTGCCGCATCTCGTATCGCTCGATGGACGATGCGCGGCCACGCGAGCGTCTGGTCGACCCCTTGCGCATTACGGTAAACGGCGACCAAACATACCTGATTGCCTGGGACATCGCGGTCGATGAGCAGCGCACCTATCGCATGGATAAAATCGAGGGACTCACCTTGACGGAAGACTCCGTCGTGCCTCACGCACCGGGCGTCGCATCCCTCCACGATTCCCTTGCCCGGACGCAGCGTAGCGCAAAGCTCTTGATGCCATTCGATATGACGGAGCATCTGGACTGGGCCGGCATCACCCTAATCGAGCGCAGCGGGGCAGACATGGCAACGGTAACCGTGCATTACGGCTCCGAGCGTTGGCTACTGAGCCAGATAATCGCAGCGGGCGGAGCCATCCGCATCTTGGATGACCCCGCCCTGTCAAAGCGTCTGTGCGATATGGCAAAAACCCTCGTCTGTCCGCTTTAGCGCCGCCGCTCGTGACGTGCGCGCCACAGTTGCAGATAGTGACCGATCTGCGCCGATTCGATGCGCTGGTAGGAGCTCGTAGGCAGCGACGTTAAGAACTTCTTTCCGTAGCCCTTCGTCACCAGGCGCGGGTCGGCCAGAATCAGCACGCCGCAATCGGTCGACGAGCGGATAAGGCGGCCGGCCGCCTGCTTGACCTCGAGCACCGCCTCGGGCAGCGAATAGCGCGCCCAAGCGCGGTCTTCGCGCAGGTTGCGCTCGCACGAGAGCGGGTCCGTGGGACTCGAGAACGGCAGCTTGGGAATGATGACGCAGCGCAGCGTCTCACCGCTGGCGTCGAATCCCTCCCAGAAGGCCTTAAGCGCAAAAAGCGATGAAGTCGGCTCGTTGATAAACCGATCGCGCAGGTGACGAGGAGATGAGTTGCGCTGCTGGCAGTTGAGCTCCAGACCCGCACAGGCCATCTTGGGCTCAACGCGGGCGTACAGGTCTTCCATGTCGCGCCGATTAGTGAACAGCGTGAGCACCGATCCGCCCATGGCAAGATGGGCGTCGACCAGCACGCGCTCGAGCGCCGTAAGATAGCTTTCGCGATCGCGCGGATCGGGGATATCGCCCGCAACGACTACAGCCATGTTCGAATCGAAGTCGTAGCTCGAGTCCAAGTGCAGCGATGAGGATGTTGAAGCACCGATGCGATCGAGGCCGACCGCGTGGTTAAAGTGTTCAAAGCTTTTGGACACCGTCATGGTCGCCGAGGCAAAGATAGCCGTGTGAACCTCGGGCAGCCATTCGGTCGCCAAGGCCTCGCCAATGTCGATGCGCTCTGCGGTCATTGACTCTCCGCCGGCACGCAGCCTGCGATTGACCTGCAGCGAATACACGTAGTGTTCATCGGTGCCATCAATGATGAGTTTGAGGTTCTCGGCCAGCTCGTGCAGGCGGCGCGAGATATCACCCAGGTCGACAACAACCTCGGGCTTGTCGGCGGCGACGGCTTGCACCAGCGCGTCGACGCTCTTGTCAGCCTGTTCCAATGCGTCGATGGCAGCGTAGGCCGACTGTAAGAAATCATGCCAGTCGTCAGATTCGCGCAGCTCGGGGCCAATCCATAGATTGGCATTGTCATAACCCCCACGGGCACGGCGACCGAGCTCGCGAACGCCATCGAACACGTCGGCGATTGCCATGCTCGCGCGCGCAGCCGTCGACGTCGCCTTGGCAGTAAGGCCCAGATAGAGCGTAGAGCCCTCGGAGGTTGCCAAATCACGGGAAACCTGGCTTAGCGCGCCGGCGCTCGAGCCACCCAGGCGCTCAAACAGAACGCGCGATTCATCCGCCGACACCACGCGCGCCCACTGACGGCGCGCCTCGCGCTCGATGGAATGGGCCTCGTCGATTACCCAATGACGAATCGGAGGTAAAATCCTGCCCTCGGCCGCGACATTGCGGAACAGCAGGGAATGGTTGGTGACCACCACATCGGCATGCGCCGCACGACGGCGAGCGCCGTGGACCAAACATTTATCAGGGAAAAACGGGCAGAGGCGACGAGCACACTCGCGCGAGGCCGTCGTAAAGTCGGGGCGGTTGACGCTGCGCCACCGAATGCCGAGCGAGTCGAGGTCGCCATCGGCTGATTGGCAGACGTACGCCATAATGACCGCGACCGCCGTGAGCGTGTCCGCCGGATCGCGCTTGGTGGTAATCTCGACCTGGCCTCGGCTCATGCGCTCAAGCTTGCGCAGGCACGGATAGTGGTCATAGCCCTTGAGAGCGCAAAATGACAGACCACCGTCCAGTTGCTCGGCAAGTTTTGGCAGCTCATGGTACATGAGCTGGTCGGCAAGATTGTTCGATTTGGTCGCAATACCAACCGTGATGTTGTTACGGCGCGCTGCCTCGGCAAAAGGCACCAGATAGGCCATCGATTTGCCGACGCCCGTGCCCGCCTCAATTACACGATGAGTGCCCGTGACCAGCGCATCGCGGACCTCGAGCGCCATCGCGATCTGCTCATCACGCGGCTCGTAGGTGGGATACATGTGATTGACCAGGCCACCTGGCGCATAGTCTGCCTCAATCTCCTCACGACTCGGCATCTTGAGGACCGGCAGTTCGTCGGCGTCCACCCGATCGTCGGCGCGATCGGCCTTGAGGACGTCAGCACGAGCGGCGCTGAGAGAGAAGATAGAACCAGGGTTCTGCCCTGCCAAGAATGAGAAGATAGGACGATAGGACCAAGGCACATCCGGATGCATGTCGGCTAGGCGCGCCATGAGGCCCTGGGGCAAGTCGGTGAGCGCCACGAGCAACACGCGCCATACGCCACACAGGGCGTCGACGTCGGCATTGGCACGGTGTGATACCGAGTCACAGCCAAACAGATCGGCCATAAAAGACAGTTTGTGCGAGGCCAGGCGCGGAAGCGCGATGCGCGACAGCGCCAGCGAATCGATCCAAATATCGCTCACGTTGACGCCGCCTTTGACCGACTCGATAAACGAGCGGTCGAACGTGGCGTTATGTGCGATCACCGGGCAACCGCCGACAAAATCGGCGAGAGCGGCGACGGCCTCAACGGCCGACGGGGCATCTGCCACATCGGCATTTGTAATGCTCGTGAGCTCGGTAATCTCGGCGGGAATCAGCTGTTTGGGATGCACGAAGGTATCGAAGCGGTCGACGACCTCGCGGCCCGAAAGACGGGCCGCCGAGATCTCGATCAGCTCATTGTCCTGCACCGAAAGACCCGTGGTCTCGGTATCGAGGACAATCACATCTTCCTCGATAAGGCCGAAGGACTGCGTTTTGGCGTGTTCGGCAAGCGTGGCATAGGAGTCGATGACAAACTGCGGCGTTCCTGACGAAACCGCGTCCTCGATTAGCATGCAATGCCCGCTCGACGAAGACCCATACGGATCAGGCTGTCACAGACCTGCGGGAACGTCATGTCGTCGGTGTGGCGGATCTCATCCGGATACAGCGACGTATCGGTCATGCCGGGAATGGTATTGGTCTCGAGGATAACGGGGCCGTCCTCGCTCACAATAAAATCGCTGCGCGAGATGCCCAGGCAACCGAGGGCCTTGTGAGCAGCACAGGCAAGCTCCTGAGCGCGAGCGTAATTCTCGGGTGAAATCTGCGCCGGAATACGATGGATGTCCGTAGGGTCGACATACTTCACGTCCAAATCGTAGAACTCGCAGTCCTCAGGCTTGCGAATCTCGACAATCGGCAGGGCGCGCACGTCGTCCTCGCCGTACACGCCGACGGTGATCTCGGTACCCTCGATGCACTTCTCGACCAGCACTTTGTCGCCGTACTCAAACGCCTTGGCAATTGCCGCGGGCAGCTCGGAGGGCTCATGGACCAGGGAAATGCCATAGCTGGAACCGTTGACGGCCGGCTTCACAAAGCTGCGCTCGCCACAAACCTCGACGATATGATCGATATCGACTTCATCGCCCACCTCGAGCGCAAGGCCGGGGGCAACGGGAATGCCCGCCTTGGCGTACAGGAGCTTAGAGACCTCTTTGTCGGCACCGCAGGCGCTAGCAAGCACGCCCGAGGCCGTGTAGGGGATACCCAGGGTCTCCATGGCGCCCTGCATGGCACCATCCTCGCCGCCGGCACCGTGCATGGCGATAAACGCCACGTCAAAGCCGCCGGTCGCCATGGTTACCATAAAGTCATCAGCGGCCGTATCAAGCAGCTCCACCGAGGCGTAGCCGGCTTCCTTCAGTGCCACTACAACGTTCTTTCCCGAATTGAGCGAGATCTCGCGCTCAGCGGAATGACCGCCCGCCAAGACCGCTACGTGCATGTTCTCTAGGCTTTTACCCGGCATGGGCAGACTCCTCCTCTATAATTTCTGCAGCTGATACCATATTGTAGCGATACCCTCTACGTTTCCCCAAAATCGAAAGGCTTCCATGAATCCCAGGACTAAATCTCAGGACATTCGCGACTTGAGCCAAAACGATATTCGCGAACTTGTGGCCGAACTTGGCCAGCCCGCCTTCCGCGCGAAGCAGCTCATCGAATGGGTCTTCGAGAAGAACGTTTGTTCGTTCGACGACATGACCAACCTTCCCAAGGCTTTCCGCGAGCAGCTTAAAGAGGCTTTTGCCTTTGACACGCCGACTGAACTCACCAAGCAGGTTTCCAAAGATGGCTCTCGCAAGTATCTGCTCGAGTACCACGACGGCGTTTCCGTCGAGACTGTCGGCATGCCCCGTCGTAACAAGCTTTCCGTCTGCGTTTCCACCCAGGCAGGCTGCGGCATGGGCTGTGCCTTTTGCGCTACCGGTCTCAACGGCCTCAAGCGCTCTCTGACCGCTCAAGAGATCGTCGACCAGGTACTTCATGTATCCAACGACTTTGGCGAGCGCGCCACGAGCGTCGTCTTCATGGGCCAGGGCGAGCCGTTTGCCAACTACGACGAGGTTCTCAAGGCGCTGCGAATCCTCAACGACCCCGATGGCATCGGTATCGGCGCTCGTCACCTCACCGTCTCTACCAGCGGCGTTATTCCCGGTATTCGTAAATTTGCCGACATCCCCGAGCAGTTCACGCTTGCCGTTTCCCTGCATTCCGCCATCCAGTCGACGCGCAATAAGCTCATGCCCGGTGTTAAGAAGTACACGCTGCTTCGCCTTCACGAGGCGCTTCAGCTCTACACCGAGAAGACTGGCCGCCGCCCGACCTACGAGTATGCCATGATCGAAGGCGTCAACGATACGAATCCCGAGATGCAGGCGCTCTGCGACTTCTGCGAGGGAACGCTGTGCCACGTTAACCTCATTCAGCTTAACGACATCGAGGGCAGCCCGCTCAAACCGTCGCCGATTCATAAGGTTGAGGATCTTCAGCGTCGTCTTGAGTCCCGTGGCATCGAGACCACGATTCGTAACTCCCGTGGTAACGATATTGATGCCGCTTGCGGACAGCTGAAGCAGCGCTTCAAAGTTCAGAAGAACGCATAGGGGAGTCGCACCCCAAGACGTTTCATGTGAAACATCGAACGGCCCCGGTTGCAGGATATGCGACCGGGGCCGTTTCATTTATTGGCCTTAATTTTGAATCAGCTGCTACCTGCCCTATTTTCTACGGCCAAAATAAGGGGTCCTTGTCTCGTGAACCAGACAAGGACCCTTCAAAATATAGCAGGTAATTGTTAGGTACCTAATAGCCTACATTTTCCCATTGGTTGCTAACCCAACCTTGATTAATCTTGGGATTCTTTGTTACCTGAGCCGTACGCATGGCAACATCTTCCGTCATAACATCCATTTTCTTCTTGGAAGTATCGACGATATCTTGCGCGCCTCGAAGCAAACGACCTCGTAGTTCATCGTCTGTCGCGATCTTATAGCCAGCAAAGGCACCAGCCACGACAGTCGTAGCCAATGCAATCGCTGTTAAAATCTTATTCCTCATCTTGGCCTCCTTGATCAAACTGAATCATTTCGCCAAGAATACGAGAGAGCTCTTCCTCGTCTTTAAACTCAATCTCAATCTTATTCTTTCCACGCGAGCTCTTCACGCGCACGTTGGTATTAAAAACCTGACGAAGCACACGGGCAGCCTTTTTAAAAGATTGAGGCGTTGCAGGCCTCGGCGTCTTAGGTGTCTCTCCGGCAGAAAACAACGGAGCAAGATTTTCTGTCGCCCTGACGGAAAGACCCTCTGCAACAACCTTCTCAGCAAGTCGAATTCGTGCATCCTCATAGGGAACTGCAAGAATCGCACGTGCATGACCAGCAGTAAGTTTACCCTCAAAAATCATCTGCTGAACAACTTCAGGAAGATCGAGAAGGCGCAGTGAGTTTGTAATTGCAGAGCGTGACTTGCTTACTGCCTTTGACAATGCCTCCTGGGTCATACCGCTGGCATCGATAAGCTGGCGATAGCCCTTAGCCTCTTCGACGGGATTCAGATCAGAACGCTGAAGGTTTTCGATAAGAGCAAGAGCAAGCATCTCTTCATCATTAACATCTTTAATGATGACAGGCAGTTCCTCAAGACCAGCAAGCTTTGACGCCTGGTAACGACGCTCACCAGCGATGATCTCATAGCCGTTTCCATGCTTGCGAACCAAAAGCGGCTGCAAAACGCCATGTTCTTGGATTGACTCGCTCAACTCGCGAAGTTCAGTTTCGTTAAAGTGAATTCGCGGCTGGTTAGGGTTGGGAACAATATCCTCAATAGGTAGTTTCGTTTCAGATGTAGCATTTGAAGCGGATGCAGCCGAACCACCGGTCTCATACTCAGCCTCTGAGACCAAAGCATTGAGTCCACGTCCCAATCCGCCACGTTTCTTTACACTAGGCACGCTTGATCACCTCTTTTGCAAGGTTCATATACGCTTTTGCACCCTTATTTTGAGGTGCATAGGTAATTACCGGTTCTCCAAAAGACGGAGCTTCGGAGATTTTAACCGTACGGGGAATCAGCGTCTTAAACGCCTTATCACCAAAGTACGATTGAACCTCCTCAACAACCTGATTCGATAGAGAAGTACGCGAGTCATACATGGTCATAAGCACACCATAGGTGTCTAAGCCCTTGTTCAGACGTGATTTAACCATCTTCATTGACTCAAGCAGCTTCGTAACGCCCTCGAGTGCATAATACTCGCACTGGATCGGAATCAAAACGCTGTCTGCCGCGGTCAAGGCGTTGATAGTAAGCAGGCCGAGCGAAGGGGGACAGTCAATGAAAATAAAATCGAACTCGTCCTGAATCGGCTCAAGCAAATCTTTGAGGCGGGTTTCACGAGCGATTGCGCTTACGAGCTCAATTTCCGCGCCTGCAAGCTGAATTGTAGCCGGAATTACGAATACCTTTTTGCAATTTGTATCAAGAACAAGCGATTCTGCCGGCACATCATTCAACAACGCATCATAGATGCAGTGATCAAGGTCTTCTTTTTCAATTCCGAATCCACTGGTGCTGTTTCCCTGCGGATCAAAATCGACAATCAGTGTCTTACGACCCTGCTCACCCAGTGCTGCTGCAAGGTTTACAGCCGTCGTTGACTTACCGACGCCGCCTTTTTGATTGATGATTGCAATGATACGCGTGTCTTTTGCGCTCTTAGAACGCTTAACGTCGCGAAATCCCACGGTCCCTCCTGGTGTGTATTAAAGCTGTCAAACGGAGGATGTTTCACGTGAAACATTCCGATTCGATATCAACCGCCATGTTTCACGTGAAACACTGCAAGTTGTTAGTATCCATTATGTTTCACGTGAAACATCTAGGCAAGCGGATTCTTCTTTGCCATGCCATTTGCACGAGGCAGTGAAACAGATGCTGGATGACTCTTCTTAAGAACAATGAACTCCCTGTGACCCAACCCTTCAGGCAAATCAATAGCGTCATTCAGAAGCAAAGTGAAGCCGCAAATCTTAGCTGCTGACATGCCAGAGGCAAGCTCCTCATCCGATGGATTGCCCTTGGTGATAACAAATAGCCCTCCATCCTTCAGGTACGGTGCCGCATACTCAACAAGAATCGGTAGAGGGGCCAGTGCACGGGCGGTTACGACAGAGAAGTGCTTCTTATGGCTTCGAGCATATTCTTCAAGACGATCATGAACCGCATGAGCATGTTTCAATCCAAGAGCATGGACAAAAGAATTGACAGCATCAACTTTCTTACCAACAGAGTCAATATAAGTAGCTTTACGATGCGTGGCTATGGTTAACGGAATACCAGGGAAGCCCGCACCTGTACCCATATCGAGTAAAGCTCCCTCAGGAGCCTTATTGATATAGGGGAGCAAAACAAGTGAGTCGAGGATATGAAGTACGGCAGCATCTTCTACGTTAAGAATACGGGTGAGATTGGTTGTCTTATTTGTTTCCAGAACCAAATCCAAATGATGAATACATTTCCTCAGCTCAACATCAGTTACGCTCAAGGAATACTCTTTGCAATAGGAAGTTAGACGACTCAACATCTCGTCAATCTGCTGATCAGTAAGTACTAACAACGAAAGCTCCTTTCTGACAAAAATCAGTGTATCGAGAACTTTTGACAAAAAAAGGGGACGTGGAAACCACGTCCCCTTAGCATAAGCTCGAGTAGATTATCGAGCAACAATCACCACATGGCGATCAGGGTCAGAACCCTCAGAATGAGTATCGACAGCATCATTGCCACGAAGTGCAATGTGAACCAGTCGGCGCTCATAGGCATTCATGGGCGGAAGCGAAACACTCTTATGAGTGCGGATGGCACGCTCGGCAGCAGACTGAGCCATGGAGGCAACCTTGTCCTGACGGCGGCTCTTGTATCCCTCGACGTCCACTACAACCGGATACCTAAAGCCAAGCTTGCGGCTCACCAGCAAAGAGAACATAACCTGAAGGGCATCAAGAGTGCGACCATGACGGCCAATGAGAACAGCAAGGTCGGGAGCCGTTACATCCAAAATCAGCTCACCCTCGTCGCCCTCATACTCATCGATAGGAGAGTTGGCGGCATCGAAGTGCGAAAGGATGGAACGCAGGATGGAAATCGCAACATCGGCAATGGTGTCGAGCTCCTCATCGGTCAGCTCTTCACCAGCCTTGTAGCGCTGTGCAATCTCGGGATAATCGCCCGCGACCTGCGGGGCAACCTCCTCAAGCATATCCTCGACGATCTCTTCAGACATAACGTACTCCAAAAGTTAGGTACCTAAATAAGATTTATATCCCGCTACTTCTTCTTGTGCGGGCGCGGCTTCTTCTCTCGACGAGTGACCTCAACCTGCAGCGGCGCGTTCTTAAGACGCTCTTCCTCATCGGCCTTCGCCTTGTCGATGACCTTCTGCGTCACAAAAATCTGCTGGATAACCTGCCAAGCAGACGAGACGTCGTAGTACAGCAGAACACCAACGGGAAGGCTCCAGCCCATCCAAAGCATCATGACGGTCATGACAACGGCCATCATGCGCATGCTCTGGGCCTGCTGACCGGTCTGATTGCGCGACATATAGAGTTGCGGAATCAAGGTGAGGACGGCGAACAGGATCAGGCAGACCAGCGCTGGCAGCGCGACCATAAAGCCATCGGCAAAGGAAGCGCTCGGCGTGGTGGTCAGATCGGGCAGGATGTTGAAGAATGAGAACGTGCCCTCGTTAAAGTACTGCGGCAGGTTGCGCAGAAGCGTGAACAGGGCGATAAGGATGGGCATCTGAATCAGAAGCGGCAGGCAGCCAGACAGCGGATTGAACTTATTCTCGCTGTAGAACTTCTGCATCTCCTCGGCCTGACGCTGGGGATCGTCGGCGTAGCGCTCCTGGATCTCGAGCATCTTGGGCTGCAGCACCTGCATGCGAGCCGTCGACTTGGTCGACTTGAGCATGAGCGGCGTCAGCAGCAGACGGATGATGACCACCAGGATGATGATGGACAGGCCCCAGTCGACCGCAAAGGTCTGGATGAGCTTGAGCAGCTCGAAAAGGATGTTAACGATCCAATCCCACATGTAAGTTTTCCTCCGATAGCGAGTGCCCGCTAGGGCACAGGGTCATAACCGCCGACGTGCAGGGGATTGCAGCGAGCGATGCGCCTCACGGCAAGCCAGCAGCCTCTCAAAACACCGTGCTTCTCAATCGCCTGGACGGCGTATTGCGAGCACGTTGGGTAATAAATGCAGGCGTCAGGCAATAAGGGCGAAATAACCTGTTGATATATGCGAATAGGAGCGATGGCAACACGTCGCAAAACGTGATTGCTCATCGCTCCTCCCCGGCAACGCCGGCGCGCTTCATAAGCGAACGCAACGCCTTGTCCATCTCCTGCGGCGAGGAAATCCTCGTCTTGGGAGTTGCAAACAAGATGATGTCATAACCCGCAACGGGAAATCCGCAGCTGCGGGCGGCCTCGCGCATCACACGCTTAGATCGGTTGCGCACGACGGCACAACCGAGTCGCTTAGCACCAACGAAGGCGACCCTTCCGGAGCCGCCTTCGCCAACCGATTCACATATGGTCATTCGAATCAGAGGGTGATTGAAACGACGCCCCTGACTGAACACATGCTCGAAATCTTGCCGAGACTTAATAGTCTTCATGCGAGATGTGTGTATCGCTGCTAGACAGTGAGACGCTTGCGGCCCTTGGCGCGGCGACGGGCGAGCACGGCACGACCACCCTTGGTGGCCATACGGGCACGGAAGCCATGGGTCTTGGCACGCTTACGCTTATTAGGCTGATACGTACGCTTCATCTTAAGTTCCTCCTGCTGCATTTCGAGTGTCCGCGGGAGCGCGGACGCAGATATAGACACGTGAGCTTGAAGATTGTAGGGAAATCAATGTTCAAATGTCAAGAAATCAAAGGTAAAAGGTTGCGTAGTTCACACGGTTCCCCCATAAGCCAAGCTCGATTTAGCGGTGCATGGCAACTTTTCACGATATTTCATCGAGTTTTCAACAGGTCATGTTGGCAATGTTGAGAACTTTTCGCCCATTTTCCAAAGTTTTCAACAGGTTTTGAAAAGTTGTCGAAAGATGAGAAACATTGCACGGTGAGCTACTATTTGTTCGAAACCTTTTGAAAGATTGCGAGCGGCATGTCTGACGACTTTTACACCATGGTCGATTCCGGAGACCCGGCACCCGACAACGAGCACATCACCGGCGCGCGCGAAGAGCGTGCGGAAGGCGAGCAGACGACCACGCAGGCGCCAAAAGCCATGTACGCCGCGCGCATCGCCGTCTATGACGACATGCTGTCGACACCGCGTGTGATCGTCATTGATCCGCAGGATGTCCGCACGTATTTGGAAGAGACGACCAACACCGTCTACCAGTGCATGAAAGAACAAGGTGGCCATATCTCGCTCATGGTCATCCGCGAGATTGTCGAAAACTTTATCCACGCGCACTTTGCAGAGCCCATCATCTCGATTCTGGACGGCGGAGACACCATCCGCTTTGCCGATCAAGGACCAGGCATCGACGACAAGGAACGCGCTTTCGACTTTGGCGTTACCAGCGCAAACAGCAAGATGAAGCGCTATATCCGTGGAACCGGAGCAGGGTTTCCCATGGTGCAGGAGTATTTGGAAAACGCCGGCGGTGCCGTATCCATCGAGGACAACATGGGCAACGGCACCGTGGTTACGGTAAGCCTGAACCCTAAACGCGTGCAGGAAATCGAGCGTGCCGGCGGACGTGGCGCTGCCGTGCGGCCCGAGACGGAACAGCCCACATATCCCCTGCCGGGAGCTTTTGCGCAGCAGCCCATGGCAACGCAGCAGATGCAGCCCCCCGTGGGACAGATGCAGCAGCCCGGAATGCTACCTACACAAGAACCCCGGGCGGCATCGATGTCGATGCCGTCAAACACGCCAGAGACCATGCCGCTGGCGGATCAGGATGCAGCAGCAATGCAGCAGGCGACGGGGGCGCCGGGTGGCCAGCAAATGGGCTATCAGCCGTACCAACAGGGATATCCATATCAGCAGATGCCGTCACTGGGGTATGGCCAGCAGTTCCCGCAGCAGTACCAGCAGGGATATCAGCAGCCGTACCAGCAGATGCCGCAGCAGCAGTACAACCCCTGGGCCCAGCAGATGCCTCCGCAGCCTTACCAACAGTGGCCTCAAAGTTTTCAACAGCAAATGCCGCCGATGCAGAGTTCTCAACAACCAGCAGCTCAAATGATGTATCCTAATGCAGCAAATCAGTATGCGCAGCCACAACCGGACGTGTTCGTAAGCGATCGCGGCAACGCCGCGCTGGGCTATCTGGCGCAAAATCAAGCGTGCGGTGCAACCGATCTGGCGAGGGCGTTTGGAAACTCGGCCCCCACTTGGTCACGCACGCTCAATGACTTGGCGCAGGCCGGCTTGGTCATCAAGCATGGCCAGAAATACCATCTGACCGAACTCGGCGCCGCTCGCGTGCGAGCTCAGGGCTAAAGAACGGGAGAGACAGTGGACGAGGAAGCAAGCATCATCCTGGGGGATGCCATCGCCTTTTGCAAGCGCGACGGCCAAGATGCACGCCTCATCAACATGCTGGGGCAATCGCGCGCCATAAGCCTGACCGAAGATACGCTCACGATCGAGGCCCCCTCGCGCTTTGCCATCGCGCAGCTCAAAAAGCATCAGCCAACCATTGAGGCCTATCTGGAAGAAATCGCCTTTGCACCGATTGCGCTCGACATCGTGGCACCGCAAGGCGCCGCGACGGAATCCGCTGCCGCGACGGCGCCCGCCACGGCTCCCGCTGCTTCCCCGGCGGTGCCGGCCTCCGCAGGCGACGTGCCGATAATCGAGCACCAGCACAGCGATGTTTCCCGTGAAACCATGGCACCGTTGCCGACCGCGGCAGCGACGTCAACGAACGCACCCGTCACGCACATGCCCATCGCTCACGACGCAGCGGCGGGCGCGGATTCGGGCATTGCAATCAAGAACACGCTCTCGGCCGATGATTTTCGTCGCATGATGAACCAGATGAAGGGCGGAGCGCCGACTAAATCCACGCAAGCTGCGACCCCCGCTTCACCCGTGCCAGCACCGACCGTGCCGGCCGAGCAGAATACGGATGGAGCCCCGCTCGCCGCGAACTCAAAATTTACCTTTGAGAACTTTGTCTACGGCCCCGAGAACAGCCATGCCTATCGCTCGGCACTCAAGTTTGCCGCCCTCGCGGACGAGCGCGGCACATGCACATCACTGTTCATCTACGGCAAATCGGGCCTGGGCAAGACCCACCTGTTGCTCGCTATCAAAAACGAGCTCGCCGAGAAGTCGCCCGAGATCAAGGTCAAGTATGCCAACTCCCAGGCATATCTGGACGACCTGATGACCGAGTTCGACCGCCAAAAGAAGAGCAACGCCCCCATCATGCAGGCGTACCACGGCGTGGACGTGCTCATCATCGATGACATCCAAAACATCATCGGCAAGCGCGCGAGCGTGGACTACTTTTTCCAGCTCATGGACGAGTTCATCCGCAACAACAAGAAGGTCGTCATCGCGGCAGACCGCGCCCCCAAGGACCTGAGCATGGACGAGCGTTTGACCAGCCGCTTCAACGCCGGCATGCTCTGCCTGGTCGCAGAGCCCAGCTACGAGATGAAATACAAGATCTTGCAGCGCTATTACGAGAACACCATCGTCGCCGCTCCCGAGGCAGGCGACGACTCGCTGCTGGCAGCCTATGGGGGCGACGGCGGGCACCTGACCGACGAGCACTTTAAACACATGGCAGAGGTGTCGGGCACCAACATTCGCGAACTCGAGAGCTTTTGCGAGCGCTGCGCCGGCGAGGCGGGCGACCGCGAGCGCGAGGGCGGGGAGCTCACCTTTGACGATATCGACGCCATTGCCAGCCAGTACTTCGACACATCGGCCAAAAAAATCAACGTCCAGACGGTTCAGTCCGTCATTGAAGAGCAGTACGGCGTGACGCACGAGGAGCTCATCGGCCCGCGACGCAACGCCAATATCGCCAAGGCACGCCACATTGCCATCTATCTGGCCATCGAGATGTGCGAGATGACGACCACGGCGGTGGGCGCCGAATTTGGCAACCGCAACCACTCGACCGTCAGCACGAGCTACAAAAAGGTCCAGAAGATGATCCAGGAAGACCGCGCCGTCACCGAAGACCTCAAGTCGCTGCGCGATAAAATTACACTGCGCTCGTAGGGAAATAGAGACACCTGTTGAAAACTTGTCGAAACCACGGGCATAAGGTGTCTAAAACCCAAACCGCGGTGATGAAAAGTTTTGCGCAGGTTTTGAACGTGGAAAACCACCCCTGTTGCACACAGGTTGCTGTCGATTCTCTTTCTGGGTCTGACCTGCGTCTTTGGGAGTAATCAACAGTTTCGTCAGTGCTATTACTATTATTAAGATATTTATATCTATAGAAAGGTATTAAAAGATGAAGTTCACCGTCAGCCAGAGCTCGCTCACACAAGCCATCGGCGTCGTTATGAAGGGTGTCGCTTCGGCATCCACCCTTCCCATCCTGTCGGGCGTGCTCGTCAAGGCGCAAGACGGCATCTTGGAATTCCAGACCTCTAACTACACCATCTCGATCCGTCATCGCATCGCGGCGCATGTCGAAGAAGAGGGCGAGATGGTTATCCCCTGTAAGATGCTCTCCAATATCACCAAGACCCTCCCCGATGCCCCGGTCACCTTTGAGCTGTCCGAGCGCCAGGTGCTGATTGGTTGCGAGAAGAGCTCGTTCCGCCTGAACACGCTCGATGCCAATGACTTCCCCGAGTTTCCGGCCTATGCCATCGAGAGCGCCGTGGAGCTGCCGACCGATATCTTGTCCGAGATGGTCAGCCGCGTGTGGCGCGTCACCTCAACCGACAAGGCCCGCCCCATCCTGGGTGGCGTGCACATGAAGGTCGAGAACAACACCGTGCGCCTGGTGGCGACCGATTCCTTCCGCCTGGCCGTGTGCGATACGCAGGTCGAGACCTCGACCCTCGAGGGCTCCTTTGAACTCAACGTTCCGGCCGACGCCTTTAACGACGCACTGAACATCATGGCCAGCCAGGCGACCATCATGATCGGAGCTACCGACACCCAGGTCGTCTTTGAGGCCGGCAACACCACCTACGTGTCGCGCCGCATCGAGGGCGTGTACCCCAACTACAAACAGCTCATCCCCGATTCGTGCGTGACGAGCGTCAAGATCGACGTCGCCGCCTTTAACGCCGCCCTCAAGCGCGTGGCCGTTATCGCGAGCGCCAACCCCGCCGTCAAGTTCGAGATCGATGTCGAGAACGGGCAGATGGGCCTGTCCTCCATTTCCAATGACCAGGACCTTGCGCAGGAGACGATCGATGTCGAGGCCGAGGGCGAGTCGGGCACCATCGCCTTCAACTACCACTACATTTTCGGATGCCTCAATGCCCTGTCCAAGGAGAAGGAGATCACGCTGGAGCTCAAGAGCTACTCGCAGGCGGGCATCTTCAAGTCCTACGACAAGATCAACTACCTGTACCTGGTCATGCCGGTCCGCATCTAGCAACCGCCCTATGACCATGTTCGCCCGCGATCTTTCCGTCGCGCACTACCGCAGCTTCGATAGTTATCGCCTTGCCCTGGACGAGGGCGTGACGATACTTGCGGGACCCAACGCGGCGGGAAAGACCAATCTCATAGAGGCGCTGCAGCTGCTGACGAGTGGCGCCTCGTTTAGGCATCCGACCGCAGCCGAGCTCGTCCATGACGGCGTGGGCTCGTGCAAGGCCGAGCTGAGGCTCGAGGGCGACGACCGCGTGCTTGATATGGGATTGAGCGCGGAGGACGGTAAGCGCTCGTTTAGCCGCAACGGCAAGAGATGCTCTGCCGCCGGTGTGCGCGGGGTTCTGCCGAGCGTGCTGTTTTGCCCCGACCATCTGGACATGGTTAAGCGAGGCGCCAGTGTGCGCCGCGCCGCCCTCGATGACTTTGGCATGCAACTGAGCGCACGCTATGCCGATCTTGCGAGCACCTATGCGCGCTGCGTGACTCAGCGTAACGCCTTGCTCAAGGAGACCTGGTGCTGCCGCGAGATGCTCGGCGCGTGGAACGATTCGATTGCCCGCGCGGGCTCGGCCCTGCTCGTGCACCGGTTGGCCCTGCTCGACCGGCTGGCGGGCCATGTGCACACTGCCTACGGGCAAGTGGCGTCCGGTGAGGCCGCCAACGTGACCTATGCGTCCACGCTGGGGGATTTGCCCCAGGTCGAGGATCGCGAAGAGCTGAAGGGCTGGGCGTACGAGCGCATGCTGGCTGCCCTTGATGAGCACGCCGACGAGGAAATTCGCCGCGGCGTGACGTTGGTGGGACCGCATCGCGATGAGATTGAGTTTACCGTAGCGGGTCGTTCCGCTCGTTCGTTTGCCAGCCAAGGTCAGCAGCGAACGTTGGTGCTGGCCTGGAAGGTGGCGGAGGTGGCCGTGGCTCGCGATGTCCTGGGCACCGCCCCATTGCTGCTTTTGGACGACGTGATGAGCGAACTCGACGGCGAACGCCGCGGTGCTTTCCTGCGGCTGATCGGCGATGATATCCAGACGGTCATAACCACGACCAACCTGGGGTACTTTACCGATGATCTGCTTGATCGAGCCAAGGTGGTGAGCATGGGTGAGACGTGCTAATTACGAGCGCGAGAGCGAAACGGTCGCCTTCAGTGGGTTTTTGAACGCAGAGCGCCAGCGCATCCTGGCGGCCGCGACACCTGAGCGCCGCGCGCAGATGGAGGCTGCGGAGGAATCTCGTGCGGTCTATCGCGCGTGGAATGCGGTGTGCTCGGGCACGCGCGAGGGGCGGCATGTGACGGGTCTGCGCTACCTGCCCGAGTCCAATGAGCTGCTGGTATATCTCGACTCGCCCTCGTGGACGCAGGAAATGACGCTGTTGCGCGAGATCATCCGCGCGCGTATGGAGCGCGCCGGTGCGCATGTGGACGGCCTGGTGTTCAAAACCACCGCACCCGGTCACACGCCATCCGCCGCCAAGGAGCGCCTGCGCCCGGCGACGACCGAGCGCCCGCCGGCCCCGCACGCCGACCTAAGTGAGGCCGAGCGCACCGAGATCGAGCGCCAAGTGGCACCCATCGAGGACCAAAAACTGCGCGAGGCCCTCGAGAACGCCATGAGAGCCAGTGCCGAGTGGGCCAAGGGCGTGCAAAGCAAAAAAGAGCCTTAAATCGCATCTGGTGGCCTTGTAGAGCCAAATACCCTCGTTCCCGAGGGTATTTTTTTACGATAAACTAGTAAGGCTGTACACATTTTCTTGACTGAAGGAGGACGTGTGGCAAACGAAAACGATTACGATGGCGGCGAGATTAAGATTCTCGAAGGTCTCGAGGCCGTTCGTAAGCGCCCGGGCATGTATATCGGCTCGACGAGCGCCAGCGGTCTGCATCACCTGGTGTGGGAGATCGTTGACAACTCCGTCGACGAGGCCATGGCCGGTTTCTGCACCGAGATCCAGGTGACGGTCCACGCCGACAACTCCATCACGGTCGTCGACAACGGGCGCGGCATCCCCGTCGACGAGCACCCTGTTAAAAAGATCCCGACGCTTGAGGTCGTCATGACGATCTTGCACGCCGGCGGTAAGTTCGATAACTCGGCCTATAAGGTTTCGGGCGGCCTGCACGGCGTTGGCATCTCCGTCGTCAACGCACTGTCCAAGCGCGTGGTCGTTCAGGTTCGTCGCGACGGCAACACCTACGAGATGGAGTTCTCGCGCGGCAAGACCGTCAAGAAGATGGAGGTCGTGGGCACCTCGGATTCGACGGGCACCACCGTCACCTTCTGGCCCGACGATGAGATCTTCGAGACCTGCATCTACGATTTCGATACGCTGCACAACCGTCTGCAGGAGACGGCGTTCCTCAATAAGAACCTCAAAATCGTGCTGACCGACGAGCGCGAGGCGACTCCCCATGTGGAGGAGTTTTGCTACGAGGGCGGCATCATCGACTTCGTCAAGTTCCTCAACGAGGGCAAGGACGTCCCCGAGGCCTTTAAGGAGCCCATCTACATCGAGGGCAAATCGGATCCGGACGCGCCTGTGACCAAGATGGGCGAGGTCGAGGTTTCCCTGCAGTGGAATAGCGGTTACGGCGAGAACGTCATGTCGTTTGCCAACGACATCTACACCCCCGAGGGCGGCATGCATCTTGAGGGCTTCCGCACCGCGCTCACCCGCGTGATCAACGATTACGCGCGCAAGCAGAACCTGCTCAAGGAAAAAGACGCCAACCTGACCGGCGACGATGTGCGCGAGGGCCTTTCGGCCGTTATCTCGGTCAAGCTGCCCGATCCGCAGTTTGAGGGCCAGACCAAGGCAAAGCTCGGCAGCTCCTATATGCGCGCGCTCACGCTCAAGATCGTGACCGACGGCCTCGCCGATTACTTGGAGGAGCATCCCAAGCCCGCCCGCGAGATCGTCAAGAAGGCGCAACAGGCCTGCAAGGCGCGCAACGCCGCCCGCAAGGCGCGCGAGGCGACCCGCCGCAAGAGCCTGCTCGAGACGGCGTCCCTGCCCGGTAAGCTCGCTGACTGCTCGGTGCGCGATGCCGAGCTGACCGAGCTCTTCATCGTAGAGGGCGACTCGGCAGGCGGTTCGGCCAAGGACGGCCGTCGCCGAGACATCCAGGCGATTCTGCCCCTGCGCGGCAAGATTTTGAACGTCGAACGCGTTGGTGACCATCGCGCGTTCTCGAGTGACACCATCCAGTCGCTGATTACCGCGATCGGCTGCGGTGTCACGACGAGTGCCGGCGACGGCGGCGATTTCGATATCACCAAGGCGCGCTACCACAAGATCATCATCATGACCGATGCAGACGTCGACGGTGCGCATATCCGCATCCTGCTGCTGACGTTCTTCTACAAGTACATGCGTCCGCTGATCGATGCCGGCTACGTCTATGTTGCCTGCCCGCCCATCTTTGGCATTAAGGTGCGCAACAAGATCCACTACGTGTATCCCAACGGCCGCCAGCCCGAAGACGAGATCCTGCGCGACACCATCCAGAGCCTGGGCCTGAACCCCGACGATAACGACGAGGACGGCAAGGCCAAGGACGGCAAGATCACCAAAAAGCGCAAGGGCTATACCGTCCAGCGCTACAAGGGCTTGGGCGAGATGGACCCCAAGCAGCTTGCCTCGACGACGATGGACCCCAAGACCCGCATCCTGCAGCGTGTGTCGATCGAGGACGCCGTGGTGGCGGACCGCGCCGTGCGCGAGCTGATGGGTTCCGAGGTCGGCTATCGCCGCGAGTACATTGAAAAACATGCGCATGACGCGCGTTTCCTTGATGCTTAAGAGGAGGTAACGTGGCAGACGATATCAACAATAACGAGGGTATGGGCGAGGCCGGCGATGCCGGCATGCCCGACGATCTGAAGCGCCTGCTTGCCCGTGCTGAGCAGGGCGAGGACGGCGATCCGGACGCCTATAACCCCGATGCCGATGATGACGAGGAAGAGGACGACGACGGCGAGCTCGAGGAGAGCTTTGGCGAAGTCGACCGTGGCGCCTCGGCCGGCGAGGATATCAATGGCGGCCAGCTCCAGATTTCGGAGTTCGGTCGCGAGATGAAGCAGTCGTTCATCGAGTATTCGATGTCGGTTATCACGGCGCGCGCCCTGCCGGACGTGCGCGACGGCTTAAAGCCGGTGCACCGCCGCATTCTGTACGCGATGAACGAGAGCGGCATCTACCCCAACCGCCCGCACAAGAAGTCAGCCTGGACGGTCGGCGAAGTTATCGGTAAGTACCACCCGCACGGTGACTCTGCGGTCTACGAGGCCATGGTCCGCCTGGCGCAGTGGTTCTCCATGCGCACGCCGCTCATCGACGGTCACGGCAACTTCGGCAACATCGACGGCGACGGCGCGGCAGCCATGCGTTACACCGAGAGCCGCCTGGCCAAGCCCGCCATGGAACTGCTGCGTGACTTGCAGAAGGATACCGTCGACTGGCAGCCCAACTACGACGAATCGCTCGCCGAGCCCGTGGCGCTGCCTGCGCGCTTCCCCAACCTGCTGGTCAACGGCAGCCAGGGCATCGCCGTCGGCATGGCCACCAACATCGCCCCGCATAACCTCACCGAGGCGATCGAGGCCACCTGCTACCTGATCGACAACCCCGACGCCACCGTCGACGAGCTCATGCAGATCATGCCCGGTCCGGACTTCCCCACCGGCGCCATCATCATGGGCAGCGCCGGCATTAAGCAGAGCTACGAGACCGGCCGCGGCTCCATTACCGTGCGTGCCAAGGCACACGTGGAGTCCACCAAGACCGGTCGCAGCCGCCTGGTCTTTACCGAGATTCCCTACATGGTCAACAAAGGCACCCTGCAGGAGAAGATCGCCCAGCTCGTCAACGACAAACGCATCGAGGGCATCTCGGATATGCGCGATGAGTCCAACCAGAAGGGCATCCGTCTGGTCATCGAGCTCAAGAAGGGCGTCATTCCGCAGGTCGTGCTCAACAACCTGTATAAGTACACCTCGCTGCAGACGACCTTTGGCGCCAACAACCTGGCGCTCGTCAACGGCGTGCCCAAATGCCTGAGCCTGCGCGAGATGCTGCAACACTACATCGACCACCAGGTCGACGTAGTCACCCGTCGCACCCGCTTCGACCTTAAGAAGGCCCAGGCACGTGCCCATATCCTCGAGGGCTACCTGATGGCCCTTGACCATATCGACGAGGTCATTAGCATCATACGCTCCTCGCAGACCGACTCCGAGGCCAGCAGCCGCCTGATTGAGCGCTTTGGCTTTACGCCCGAGCAGACCACGGCCATCCTCGAGATGAAGCTGCGCCGCCTGACCGGCCTGGAGCGCGACAAGATCCAAGAAGAGTTGGACGGCCTGCGCCGCGCCATCGCCTACTACGAGGACCTGCTGGCGCATGAGGAGAAGATCCTGGGCGTCATCAAGGAAGAGATGCGCGAGATCTCCAAGAAGTTTGGCGACAAGCGCCGCACCGAGATCAGCCAGGTTGAGAAGGACCTGGATGTCGAGGACCTCATCGCCGACGAGGACATGGTCGTGACCATCACCCACACCGGCTACGTTAAGCGTATCCCGGTGGCTGCCTACCGTGCCCAGAAGCGCGGTGGCAAGGGCGTGTCGGGCGTCAACCTCAAAGAGGACGATGTCATCGACGAGATGTTCATCGCGTCCACGCACGAGTACGTGCTGTTCTTCTCGAGCAAGGGCAAGGTCTATCGCCTGAAGGTGCACGAGCTGCCGGTGGGTACGCGCCAGGCCCGCGGTACCGCGATCGTCAACCTGCTGCCTTTCGAGGAGGGCGAGAAGATCGCAAGCGTCATCAGCTGCCGCGAGTTCCCGGCCGACGAGTACCTGATGTTTGCCACCAAGAGCGGCATGGTCAAGAAGACCGTGATGAGCGCGTATGACCGCAGCCGCCGTGATGGCCTGATCGCTATCAACCTGCGTGACGACGACGCGCTGCTGAACGTGCGCCGCGTGCGCGAGGGTGACAAGATTATCCTGGCCACCACCGCGGGCAAGGCGATCATGTTCTCCGAGGAGCAGGTGCGCGCTACCGGCCGCGACACCAGCGGCGTTCGCGGTATCGGCATGAAGGACGGCGTGAGCGTTCTGGGCATGGAAGTCACTAACGGCAACGGCGATCTGTTCGTCATCACCGAGCGCGGCTACGGCAAGCGCACGCCGGTTGCGGACTACCCGGAGCAGAATCGCGGCGGCCAGGGCGTCTACACCATCCAAATGACCGAGCGTAAAGGTAACCTCGCGGCCATGAAGACAGTGGGCCCGCAGCACGAGCTGTTCATCGTGACGGAGGGCGCGACGGTCATTCGCGTCAAGACCGACGAGATCAGTCAGACCGGCCGCGCCACCCAGGGCGTCAAGATGATGACCGTCGACGACAACGACCGCATCTGCGCCGTGGCCCGCATGACAGCCGCCAAAGAGAAGCCCGAGGGCGAAGGTACCGAGGCCGCAGCCGACACCGAAGAGGCCCCAGTCGACCTAGGCGACGGCAACGACATGTCAGAGGATCTCCTCGACGAGTAAGTAGTCCTCTCCGGTCAAAAACATCAGACCCCATATATCGGCGGTCGGCGCACCTGCGCGCCGACCGCTTTTTTGAAAACCTAGGGACCCGCGTTCGCCCCGGCCGCCCGGCGGCATATGAAGTCGATCGCGAGTTCCGCACGAGCCGGAGAGCACTTAATGTGCTCTCCGTGCGAGTCAGGACTGTCTGAGCAGGCGACTTCATATGCCGCCGGGCGGCCGGGGCGAACCCCTCCAAAGATTTTCAAAAAAGTTGTTGACGCGCGCGTAACGACTCGTCTAATATATCCCTTGCGCGATGGACCTGTAGCTCAGTTGGTTAGAGCGTCCGGCTGATAACCGGGAGGTCACAAGTTCGAATCTTGTCAGGTCCACCATCAAAACTGTGAAGAGCCCTGGGGCGTTGCCTCGGGGCTTTTTTCTTGTCTGTGATAAATCTCATTTTGGTTTTGTGTGCTGTGCGAAAGATTGGGTAGTATAGCTATTCAATGCGGCGGGCTGCCGTGTGTTAACCGCTACGTACCGGAGGTGTTCCATGGTTCGTGTCGACATAGAGACTATCGTCATGGCCGCCGGTCCCGTGCCATCGCTTATCGTGCTTCGCGAGCGCTGCAGCAAATCGGACTCGCCCGCGCCACTGCGTTCCCTTTCCATTCAGACTGGTTCGTTTGAAGCTGCTGCCATTAGCCGCGGCATCGATAGCGGCCGCGCCGAGCGCCCGATTACCCATGACCTGCTGCTCGATACCGTTGACGCCCTGGGCGCCAAGCTCGAGCGCATCGAGATCGTTCGCGCCGAGCCGCCGGTGTTCTACGCGACGATCGTCGTACTGGCCGATGGTGACGAGCGCAAGATCGATGCCCGTCCCAGTGATGCCATTGCCCTCGCCGTGCGCAGCAATGCCCCCATGTTTGTGGAGGACGACATCATGAATCGCCTGGGCACCGTTTCTGCCCATGCCGAGGAAGTTGACGACGAGCAGGAGTTCGAGAAGTTCGACGAGTTCGTCCATACGCTCTCCCCCGATGACTTCTAAATGCGGGGCGGCAGGGTTGCGGAGCGTTCGCTGATGGCCGGCGGCATGTCGGCTGAGGCGGCGGCCATTGCACGCGAGGCCCAGATGCGCTCAGAGGCTTCTGAGGCGGCTCGCATTGCCTATGTGACGCAGGCCCGCACGCTTCGCGAGCGCCGTGGTTCGTTTATCAAGATGGTTGTCATCTCCGTCCTTGTCGCGGCAATCTGCTCGCGCCTTCGTGGTACAGTTGGTGCGCTTGGGTTTTCGATCTCTACGGGCCTGGTGATCTGGGGTGTGGTCGACGCGGTAATGCTGACCAGTCAGATCAAGGTGCTCGACAAGCGCGCGATGGATATGATGCGCGCCCGCGACGCTGCCGCCAGGATCGCCGCCGAGGCACAGGAACTGTAACGACGCCAGACTCGATGGGAAGGTCTAAAGATGGCACAGGATATGCAGGACGCCGGTAACGTCTCCGCCGAGCTCGACGCCATGGTGTGTGACCTGATTGGTGCGTTCTTGGACGACCTTGCCGCCGGCGAGAATCCGGGCGTAGTTGTGGCGATTGAGGACGCTGCTTCCAACCGATATCTGGCGGCGCTCGACGAGGACGGCGAAGAGGCGTGCCTCGAGGCGGCCACCAACTTTATCTCCGAGCACAAGATGGGTCTTAAGGACGAGGGCCTGGGCCGTATCGCCCGCTATGCCATCGGCTATACCGGCTGCGTCGAGATTGACGGCGGCTATCACGATGCCCTGCTCGTGAGTTTCTTCGAAACCACGCTCGAGAGCGGTTTTTCGGCATATGTGCTGTATGAGGGCATGGGCGCCGGCGATGGTTTTATGTGGAGCGACCCTGAACCTGCAGGTGAGGAAACCCCTCTCATCTAAAATCGCTAAAATAAACGAGTTTTCGGTAAAAGGCTCAATATTCCCGCTGAGCGTTGTATCGCTGGGCGGGCCGCATACGCGTGCCGGTTGTATATAGATAGAAGATAGGGGAACTACATGCGCGTAGACAATCTGAGGAACATCGCCATCATCGCTCACGTCGACCACGGCAAGACGACGATGGTCGACAAGCTCCTGCGTGCCACGGACGCCTTCCGTGCCAACCAACAGGTCGAGGACCGCGTCCTGGATTCCAACGACCAGGAGCGCGAGCGCGGCATTACGATTCTCGCCAAGAACATCTCTATCGAGTACAAGGACGTTAAGATCAACGTCATCGACACCCCGGGCCACGCCGACTTTGGCGGCGAGGTCGAGCGCGTGCTGCGTATGGCCGACGGCGCCCTGCTGCTGGTCGACGCTTTTGAGGGCCCCATGCCCCAGACCCGATTCGTGCTGCGTCATGCTATCGACACCGGCCTTAAGATCATGATCGTCATCAACAAGATCGATCGTCCGGGTGCTAACCCCGAGAAGGCCTACAACGACTGCCTGGACCTCATGGCCGACCTGGGCGCCACCGACGACCAGCTTGAGTTCGCCATGGAGCACGTGGTCTACGCCAGCGCCATGAATGGCTTTGCCCGCCTTGACCCCAACGACGGCAACATGGACATGTATCCGCTGCTCGATATGATCATCGACGACATGCCCGCGCCCGAGGTTGACGAGAACTCCCTGCTGGCCATGCAGTGCGTGACCATCGACCACTCCAACTTCGTCGGTCGTATCGGCATCGGCCGCGTGTACTCCGGCACCATCCACCAGGGCGACCAGATCCTGGTTGTCAAGAACGACGGCTCCAGCGCCACCGCTACCGTCAAGCAGCTCTTTACCTTCGACTACCTGGGCCGCACCGAGTGCCAGGAAGTCGGCGCCGGCGACATCGCCGCTGTCGTGGGCATCGACCGCACCGATATCGGCGATGTTTACACCGACCCCGAGAACCCCGTCGAGCTCGAGCCCATCGAGATCGACCCGCCGACCCTGTCCATCGTCTTTGAGGCTTCGACCTCCCCGCTCGTCGGCCGCGACGGCGACATCGTGGGCGCCCGTCAGCTCAAGGAGCGCCTGTTCAACGAGGCCGAGAATAACGTGACCATGAAGATCGAGGAGCTCGAGGACAAGAGCGGCGTTGAGGTCTCGGGCCGCGGCATCCTGCACCTGTCCGTCCTGATGGAGTCCATGCGCCGCGAGGGCTTTGAGTTCCAGGTCGGCCGTCCCCGCGTTCTGTTTAAGAAGGATGAGAACGGCAACAAGATGGAGCCTGTTGAGCAGGCCGTCGTCGAGTGCCCGGACGAGTACTCGGGCAAGGTCGTTGAGGTCTTCGGTACCTCCGGCGGCATCATGACGAGCATGGATACCTCGGGCATCGTGACGCACCTCGAGTTTAAGATCCCGACCCGCGGCATCATGGGTCTTAAGAACCGCATCATGAACGTTACCCACGGCGAGGGCGTGTTCTACCACACCTTCCTGGAGTATGGTCCTTACGCCGGCGAGATCGGCAACCGCCAGAACGGCGCCATGATCTCCATGACCACCGAGAAGGCCGTTGCCTATGCTCTGGGTACGCTGCAGGAGCGCGGCCAGCTGTTTGTTGAGCCGGGCACCGAGTGCTACGAGGGCATGATCGTGGGCGAGCGCAGCAAGGCCGGCGACATGGTCGTCAACATCGCGCGTACCAAGAACCTGGGCAACCAGCGTTCCTCGACCTCCGATATCTCCGTCCAGCTGGTGCCGCCTCGCACCTTCTCGCTGGAGGAGGCGCTGGAGTACATCGCCGACGACGAGCTGGTGGAGATCACTCCCAAGAACATTCGCCTGCGTAAGCGTCTGCTCAACGCCACCGACCGCAAGAAGGCTGCCGTTCGCGCCGGTCAGGTCAACAAATAAGCGCTGGGCTTTATAGCGTCTAACAAGAAAGGGCGTCGACCGCGATGGTCGGCGCCCTTTTTGGTGCAAGGGGGACGGGTTAGTTTGCACCACAGCTGGGGCGACTATCCCTCCGATCGGCTTCCCAGCCAAAGTAAAGTTGTTTAAACATATACATAATTCCACTGAATATAGCCGGTATGATGCAAAACTGTTAACAGATAAATATCAACTGGTATTACATTAAAAGACCTCTTTACCAGCGGTTTACATGACTGTTATCTATATTGTATTTTATGCATTGTGGCATAGACGAACCGTCTTAGAAGGTGCTCCCCAATGGGTTCTTGCAATGCGCTAGGTAGGTTCTCGTTGATGTTGGGGCTTGTGTTCGATCCGACGATTCGCCGTATTCCACACTGTGTTGTAGAAATTAGGGGACAACTATGGACGTACACCGCTCACGGTCGCTGGGTATGGCGGCTCTGATTTTCATTTTGATTTGCCTCACCGCCGCAGTGTTTTACGGTGCGGCCCCCGTGCGCGCCGATGACGTTGCGAAGCCCGATCCGATTGCGATCGATGGGGATACGGCGACGGTTGATGTCAGGCTGTATACCGATGAGCACCATACTCAAAAGCTCGAGGATCCCGTAACGTCCACTTCGACGCTCTATGGAGCTTTCTCGGCACAATTCAAAGGCGGCAAGGCGCCTACGCCCGAGAAAAACATCGCTGTCTATAAGCTGCCCGACACCATTGTCGTTGACGACAACGACGGCGGCGACCTCATGGAGGGTTCGGAAGCCACTGCCGCCAAGGCTGGCACGTGGAAGATTAAGGACAATAAGGTCATCTTTGCGTTTGACAAAAACTGGCTTGCGTCAAACCCTGCGGAGATTTATGTCGGAGCCAATTTGTCGTTCGAGCTTGCAGATAAGGACACCAGCTCAGGCGGCAACGCATCTGTCGTGTTCCCTGGTGTGGGAACGATCAAAATCCCTATCAAGGACGGCAAAGTCACGGGGACGAAGTCGGGGACCTTCTCCCAGGGCGCAGATGGCGTGGCCAAGGTTACCTGGACTGTTACGCTTACCGTAGAGTCGTATGCTACGGACGTTAGCTTCACTGATACGCTGGGCGACAACTTCGACTTTGTGAACGACAGTTTCAAGCTCGACGGCAAGAAGCTTGACTCCCAGCCGATGATCGACGGCCAGGTCGTAACCCTCGACAGCCTGGGCAACCTTTCCCGGGGCAACCACACGATCACGTACGATACGGTGCTGAAGAGCGGCGTTGCCGCGAACGGCGGCGATTTGATCAAAGCTGAGAATACGGCAAAGTGGAATTGGGCTGGCTCAAGCGACAGCGATAACAGAACAGCTACGGCTGAGCCTGTTACATTCGGCTATGACATGATCAAGAAGTCCAATGGCTCAGGCGCGCCGTCGGACATCAAGTGGACGGTCAAGCTCAACCAAGGCAAGCTCAAGGCCGACATGAGCGGATACATGTTCACCGATAATCTGGACGGAAAACAGACGTATACGGGCAACTTTACGGTTTACAAAGGCGACTCGGAGGCGAGCGGAGTCAAGATTTGTGAAAGAAAACTTGAACCTAAGGATAATTTCTTTTCCTATACGTTCCCGAACAACCTTGAGGATAAGTACGCCACCTACTGCATCGTTTATCACACCAAGATGAACGATACGAGCTCGTACGACACCGTGCGCAACAGCGCGACCATCGAGCGCAAAGGTTCCGTTTCCGGTACGGATGATGGCAGTTTCACGCCGCAGCTGACGGGTGTTGTGCCGATCACCAAGAGGCTCGTGAGATACGATGAGGCGTCGACGACGGGCAGGGCGACGTGGGAGACGAAGGTCGCGCTGAAGGCGATCGTCAATGCGGCCCATCCAGGCGAGGTGACGGTGAAGGACACGTTTCAGTCGGCATGGTCGCAGAAACTTGGTGTCGACGAAAGCTCCATTACCATTAAAATCGGCAATACCGAGCTGGTTCCGGGCACCGACTGGAGATCAACGACCAGCTATCCGGGTAATGAAACAAAGAAAAACTACGACCTCAAAATCATCGTTACCGACAACGTGAAAGCCGCTCTCGAGAACGAGGACTACGCCGTTATCACCTACGACACTACATCAGAAGCGCTGTCGGGCTGGTACTCAAACTTCGCAGCGGTCGAAGCACCGGGCCTGAGACTACAGTGGCCGTTCACCGAACCCATCAAGTACGTTGTCAACCGAGAAACGATGCCCGCGGTCGAGAAGCCGGAAGCGGAGTCGAAGGTGTCTTGGGTTGAGAACTTCGATTGGCATACCGTTGACGGCTCGGATGAGAAGGGCGCCTGGATCGTCGACTGGACGGTGTATGCAAACCGCCAAAAGGGTAATAAGGGCGCAAATGGCGAGTTCGAATACTATGGAGCTGGAAAGCTGGGCGGGAAACCGCTGAATATCGTTGATAGCCTTCCGGATGGTATGAGCTATGTTGCGAATTCCGCAAAGTATACGCTCGTGCAGAACCCCTATGATAAACATACGGGGCTTCATCGCGGAGGCGAGGCCAAGGAGGTCGTTACGGGTCGGACGCTCGCCGCCGACAACGTCAGCCGCAACGGCAATACGGTCACCTTCTCCATCCCCACGACTGAGCTTGAAAGCTATGCCGGCTACGCAAAGCTCACGTACAAGACGGCGGTCAAGCGCGGTGAGCTCGATACCTCCACAAACGAGGTGAAGTTCACCAACAAGGCCAGCGCGGGGTCAGGAGTTAAAAAGTTCGATTCCGGTAAAGGTGACGTCATCATTAAGAACAACGTCATCAAAAAGTCCGGCGAGCAGGTTGTCAATAGCAATCGCATCAAATACACCATTCTTGTTAACGAGTCTGCCGTTGCCCTTAAAAATGGCACCGACTTCCTTGAGCTCGTCGATACCATGGATGCCAAGTGCGCGCTGGTGCCGTCGACGCTTAAGGTCTATGAGCAGGTGAATGGTGCCTGGTCACCGCTGGCTGATAAGGACTATTCGTCGAAGATGGAGCAAGTCAAGGATGAATCTGGCTCGCGTACGAAGTTGACTCTTGAGGTGCCCGACGGGAAATACCTCAAGGTCGAGTATGAGGTTATCCCGACCGGAAACCCCGGCGAAGAGGTGTCCCTTTCCAACACCGCCGAGCTTGTGGGGGTGACGGAGGGTTCGGCGATCGACGAGCAAAAATGGAAGATTCAAAATGCGTCCGCCAGCGCGGGCGGCAACGGCTACAGCATCACGATGACCAAGTACGACGCCCAGCAGGTCGGCGCGACGCTCGAGGGGGCGAAGTTCACACTCTACAGCGTGGATATGGGCCAGGTTGCGGATGACGGAAATGTAGAGAACGCCAGAACGCCGTTTGACGAGGCCGCGATCGACGTCCCTACCGACGCCAACGGCAAAATCTCGTTCGGCACAAGCGACAAGAAGATGAGTAATTGCGTGCTCTATCAGCTCGTGGAGACCAAGGCGCCTGTTGGCTATGCCAAGGCCGATCCCACGTGGATCATGCTCAAGGGCAGCGCGAGCGACAAGGATTATCAGGCTGCGCTAACTAAGGCAAAGGACATCGTCGACGGTGCGGAGATCATCGACGATACAAAGAAGGACGAGATCTGGGTCTACGACAACCGCATGACGGGCAAGGCGGTTATTAACGCAGAGAAGGTGCTCGCAGGCGGAACGTTCAAGGAAGGTCAGTTCTCGTTCGCGCTCAAGGATGACAAGGACAGGGTGCTCCAAACGGTGACCAACGATGCCATGGGCAACGTCTCCTTCAACGTCGACTACAACAAGGCCGATACCTATACTTATACCATCTCTGAGGTCGTCCCCGAGGGCGCCGAGAACAACGTCAAGGACCACATCACCTACGACAGGACCCAGCACAAGGTTACGGTTAAGGTGGACAACGGTGAGAGGAATCTCGTCGCCACCGTCACCTACGACAATGGCTCTTCGACCCCGCCGACTTTTACCAACAGATACTCGACCACGCTTCCCGAGGCAGGCGGTGCCGGCTTGACTATGACGTATCTGGCTGGCGCTTCGCTGCTGTGCTTTGCCGCGACATGGATGCATGCTCACCGCCATCGCGATCGAGATCGAGGTGGTCGCCGTGAGTAGGCTTTGGCGCCGCTTGTTGGCCGTGGCGACGATAGTTACGGTCGCTATGCTCTCTTTTGCGATGCTGCCCGGGACGGCCCGCGCGGCGGGCACCGGTGCCATTACGGTAGGCGGTACAGTTGCGACGCGGTATGACGCGTACCAGCTCTTTTCGGCGAACGTTGTCGACGATGACGATGCTGGCCAAAAAATTGCAACTGACGTAACGTGGGCGAATGGCGCGGTTCGTCAAGCTATTCTTTCCGTGCTTCATGATGCTGGACTTGATGGCTCGGCATCGACGGCGCAAGAGGCTGCCGAATGGATGAATGCCGACAGACACATGGCGACCGCACTGACGGCAAAACTTGCCCGCGCAATTGTCGAAGCAGGCGCCGCCTCCGTGGGCCTTAACGCGGGCACGGCGGCCGAGCTGCCCTGCGGCTACTGGCTCATCGTCGCCGACGACGACGCCATCGCCCAGGGCGAGGCCGGCACCGCGCCGATCATGGCCCTGGTCGGCGGCAGCGCCGTCACCGTCAAGCCCAAGGCGGCGACCCCCAAGGTCTCCAAGCACGTGTTGGAGGACAGCACCGCCGCCTGGCAGAAGGCCGCCGACGCCACGGTCGCCGACGACCTGTACTGGCGCCTCTCTGCC
>UQIV01000019.1 GCA_900541205.1 uncultured Collinsella sp.
TTTTTTTTTTTATTTATTTTTTTTCTTTCCCGGGGGGGGGTGGGTGTTTTTGTTTTGTTTGTGGTTTGCGGGCGTGGGCCGGGGGCGCCCGCCGCTGTTTGTGATCCCTTTTCCTCCGTCCCCTTCGGATCACGTGATCCCTTGGGGACGGAGGAATAGGGATCATTTCGTAGGCCCGTGGCCGCCTTGGAAACCGAATGATGGTACGAGCATCCATTCGGCTTCCAAGGCGGCCACGGACAGAACGGGACGAACAGAAAAGAGCGACGGACGCCTACTCCCCCGCCACGCTCGCGCGCAGCTTGGCGGCGATGGGCTCGGATGCCAGCAGGAACACGAGCATGACCACGGAGCACGCCAAGCACACGATCCAGGTGCTCGCAAAGGAGCCCGTGGCGTCGAACAGCACGCCCGAGACAATGGCGCCCACGGTGCCGCCGACCATCTCGAGCGAGGTGATGGTGCCCGTGACCTTGCCGAGGTCGGCCATGCCAAACTGCTTGGAAGCCGCGATCGTGGGCGTGATGGTGCCCATGCACGTTCCGATACCAAAGCTCACAGCGGCGACAACAGGACCGAGGTCCGTCGTCGGGAAGCACAGCGCCACACAGGCGATAATGCACGCAACGGAGCCAAGGATATTGCCAAAGCGCAGGCCAAAGCGGTCATAGATCGCACCGAGCGAAATTTTGGCGATAACGACGGTGACCATGTAGGCCGAAAGCACGGTACCTGCCCACATGGGATCGTGGCCGCCCGTGACGATCTTGGCGCCGTTGACGGTAACACTCGTCATGTTGGTAACCTGGTTGGGCAAGATGGCGCCATTGACCAAGCCCATAAAGAGGAAGGCGACGACAAGCAGCCAAAACGCCGGACTCTTCTTGATACGAGACCAGCCGACGCTAACCTCGGGCGCCGTGTGCTCGTCCTTGTCGCCAGCCGTCGAGACGGACGGATCGCCCGGGTTCTCGCCGAGCGGCTTAAGGCCGATCTCGGAAGGCTTGGTGCGGAAGGAATAGGCCGTGATGGGCAGTGCCGCCACAATGCAGACGGCAGCGAGTACCAGGAACGCAGAGCGCCAGCCCACACTCACGATAAGCGAGCTCACGATCGGCGAGAGAATAGCGCCGCCAAAGCCCGAGCCCGAAAGTGCGATGGAGATGGCAAGGCCTCGCTTGGCGGTAAACCAGTTGGCGGTCACCAGGCTAATGAGCAGACGGGTCGAGGCCACAGCGAAGCAGCCCGAAACGGCAAAGAGCACGTAGACCTGCCACAGCTCACCGACAAAGCTCATGCCGGCAAGCACCGCCGAGGTAGCGATAACGGTGAGCGAGCCCAATACGCGGCCACTCACCTTATCGGCAACATGGCCGATAACGAGCGAACCCACGACACTCACCACGGTGGAGATGGCATTGGAGATGTTGTACTGCGCAAGGGAAATGCCCAGGTCGCTGACGATCAGCGGTTGGAACAGGCTCATGCAGTTGACGAAAATCGTGTAGCACGTGGCCATGATCACGAAGCCGGAGGTCACCACGAGCCAGCCGGGGAAGAACTTACGCTGCTGGGACATACTGCTCCTTATTTAACAAACGAATAGCCGGCGCCGGGCACCGGTAGTGCCCAAGATTGCCTTGAAAGACAAGGGCATAGGCCTTACGGCCATGCCCGCAGGCTTGAAAGGCAAGGTTGGGTGCTACCGGTGGTCGGCGATATAGCCCAAAGCGACGGCGGTATAAGCCGCGGCGCCGAGAGGAAGCTCGGCATCGTTAAAACGTGCCTTGGGATGGTGCTGGGCAAAGTGTTCGTCCGTGTCGGTTACGGCCGCGCCCACGGTAAAGTACGCACTCGGAATCTCGCTCGAGATAAGCGCGAAGTCCTCACTCGCCATGGCATGGAAAAGCGGCAAGAAAGCCGCCTTGGGCAGCACTGCGCCCACGTAGCCAAGCGACGCCTGAGTCATATCGCTGTCGAGTACAAGCGGCGGAACATCCGAAAGCGTCTCGATGGTCGCCGGCGTACGATATGTTGTGGCAACGCCGTTAACGACCTCCGCGATGCGGGTCTTCAGGTGAGCCATGAGCTCAACATCAAAGCCGCGCAGCGTTCCCTCGAGCACGCAGGTGTCGGGGATGACGTTGGCCGCCAAGCCGCCGGCAAACTTGCCAACGGTAAGTGCGACTTCCTTGGCCGCCGGCACCTCGCGGGAGATAAGCTCCTGGAGCGCCAGGTGCACATGGACGCCCGCTGTGATGGGGTCGATGCAGATCTCGGGGCTCGAGCCATGGCCGCCCTTGCCCTGGAGCGTGATGCGGAAACCGTACACGCCCGAGAGCGCCGGGCTGCCGTAGAGCACCAGGCCAAGCGGCGACTGGCTGTTGACATGCATGGCAAAGGCCGCCTGAGGACGCGGGTTCTGCAGCAGGCCATCGGCGATGGCAGCGCGTGCCCCTTCAAAGGTCTCCTCGCCCGGCTGGAACAGCAGTTTGACGGTGGCATTGGCGTCGACGAGCTCGGCCTCGCGGGCCTTGAGCAGACGAGCCGCACCAAGCAGCGCCGTCGCGTGCATATCGTGACCGCAAGCGTGCATGCAGCCGTTGGTGGATGCAAAGGGCTCGCCGGATTCCTCGGCAACGGGCAGGGCGTCCATGTCGCCACGAAGCATGATGACCGTACCGGCCTGCTCATTCGTGCAGATGCCATTGCCTTGGGCCGCGGCGGCACCGGCGCCGACAAGGCCCACAACGCAGGAACCATCGACGGGCGTAGCAAATGGGATGTCCATCTCGGTCAGGCGCGCTTGGATATACGTAGAGGTCTGCGGGAGGCTATTACCCAGCTCGGGCATCTGATGTAAATCGTGTCGCCACGCAGCGAGCTCGTCTGCAAAAGCCTGAGCTTCTGCAACAAGACCGTCACCGATAGCGGTCTGCGCCGCCGCGGTGGCCTTGGGCGCTGATTGCGGTTGAAGATCGGACAGTGCTGGTGCCATAGATGCCCTCCAGTAACGTTTTTGCAGCAAGCACTTTGATAGCGTAAAGTGCAAGGTACTACTTTAAGGGCGACGCATAAAAAATGCCGCCCCGGGAGGCGGCGCAACAAATTGTTTACAATTGCGGACGCGGCTTTCGACGCAAAAAATCGAAATGCGTCTCGCTCAAGATAATCGAAAGAAAGATGAGCGCGAAGCCGGCGAGCAGGCGCGAGGTGAGCGCCTCCCCCATCAGCAGCACCGAGAACAGCACACCCGAAGGCGACTCCATCGAAAGGAGCAGCGAGCCCGTTGAGGCCGGGACATGCGCCAGGCCGACGTTTTGGATGAGCAGCGCCACGCACGTGCAGCCCACCGAGAGGAAGGCCATCACGCCGATAAAGCTCGGCGTCCACACGGACGCGGGCGCTTGGGTCTCGAATAGCAGCGACGTTGCCAAGCTCAAGACGCCATTGCCCACAAACATCCAAAACGTGATGACGTTGATGTCCATCTTGCGACCGTATTTGGCCGTCACCGCCATCTGGATGGCAAAGAAGATCGCACCGCCCAAGGTAATAGCATCGCCGGCATTGAACTCGACGCTATCGAGCGCCACCAAGCCAATGCCCGCCAGGCACAGCAACGCGGCGCCCAAGTTGTAACGGGTAAGCTTTTCGCCGCTTAGGACATAGCTCGCAAACGGAACCAAGATGCAGTACGTGCCCGTCAAAAACGCGCTTTTGCCTGCCGTGGTCTGCGCCAGGCCGATCGTCTGCAAACCGTATGCTCCCCACATGAGCGCACCCATGCCCAGCCCGACGATCAGGTTGCGGGCATTGAAATGAGCGATGATGCGTTTATGGAAAATGGCAAACATAACCAGTGATGCCGGGAGAAAGCGAACGTAAACCAGCTCGAACACCGGAATGGTGTCAAGCGCGCCCTTCATAGTGGTAAAGGAGTAGCCCCAGATGACCGCCACCGAAAATAGCAGAACTTTCCAGAACAGCGGCGAGCGAGCGCCGGCGCCCCGGGGAATACCGCCCGCGCCCAAATCCTCACGGGCTACAGGGCTATCGGGCATGTTTTCGATTTCGTTGGCAGCGTATTGGGCCATGGAACATCCTCGCACTCAATCTGGGCGTGGTGTCCGCACGCGTATGGCTGCGTGCCGCCTCATGGTCAAATAAAAACAGGGCGCACCGGACCCCCGGCACGCCCCGCTACTGTAGCAACAACCAACACGGCATCGCAATCCAGCCCGCTAAAGTATCGAACAGAAAAACCTCGATGCTCCGGCAATGTCAGCGAAAACGACCCTAAGCGAGCAAGGTGACGTGAAATGAAAGGGCGCTGACCTTCTGGTCGCGCCCTTGAAATTGAACGTCAGATTGCCGCTTGGGGTCGTTTGCAGCGTCGAGCAGTTACGCGGTTTGGTAAAACCGCGTAACTAAATAAGTTTTGTACTCTCCAGCTTTTCGATGATCCAGTCGTTGGCTTTGATGACCGGGCGGCGGAAGACGACGCCCAGGGCCAGGGACGGAATCAGATAGCTCGCCAAGATACCCAGCTCGACCCAGTACTCCATATGATACGCGCCGGCCATGGCGGCGTGCATGGCGTTGATACCGTGAGTAAACGGCAGGAACGGATAGATCGCCTGGAACACGGGGCCGGTCATCTCGATGGGGAACGTGCCGCCCGAACCGCCGACCTGCATGACCAGCAGCACGACGGCGAGCGCCTTGCCGATATCGCCAAACGAAACCGTAAGCGTGTAGACGATATTGGAGAACACGAGACTCGCGACCCAGCCGGCAAGTACAAATTGCAGCGGATTGTCGCACTGGATGCCAAAAAACAGGATGTCGCCCGCGCACACGAGCGTTGCCTGCAGCAGGGCCAGACCGCCAAAGAACAGGTAGCGGCCCAGATAGATCTCGTGTAGGCGCACGGGGATGAGCTCGTTGATAAGCTCATCGTCAACCGACACCTTCATCATGGCCGCCAGCACGATCGAGCCGACCCAGAGCGACAGAATCGTGTAGAACGGCGCCATGGCCGAGCCGTAGTTGCGGATCGGATAGACCGGTTTGCGATCGAGCGCGACGGGACCGGAAAGCGACACGGCCAAACCCTCGGGATCGTTGCCAATCATCGTCTTGATCGTGGCAAGGTCGTCCGACATCAGGGCGCCATCGAGCTCATCCTTAAACGCACTGATCTTATCGGACGCTTCACCTAGCTGATCGGAAGCCTTGTTGACCAGCTTGGCGGCCTTGGAGAGGCCCTTCGCCAACGAGCCGGATGCGTCGGTCAGGCCGCCTACGGCGCTATCCAGGTCGCCCGAGATGCCATCAAGCGAGTCCAGAATGCCCGAAACCGTCTTCTTGAGCTCCTTGGCCTTAACCGAGAACGTGGAATCGTAATCGGATTTGGCACCCGCGATGCCGGCCTTGGCATCAGCGATGGCCTGATCGACCTCGGCACGCAAGTTGTTGACCTCGGCCATGCTATCGGAGAGAGACTTCGCGGTAGCCGCCAGATCCTTGGCATTGTTGCGGTACTCAACGGCGATTCTGCCCAGCGACGTCGCGGCGGACTTGAGGCCGTCCTTCAAATTCTCATCGCTCACCTGGTCGGCAAGGCTGCGGAGCTGATCGGCCATCGCATCGATATCCTTGGCGCGCGCATTGAGGGCCGCAGCGGCATCGTTGAGTTGGGACACCGTAAGGTAGACATGCTGGTTTGCGGTGTCGAACGCCTTCGCGAGCTCGGCAGACACATTGTCGAACGAACCCGCACTTCCATCGATTGCGGCATCGATGGCATCGTTTGCCGCCTTAAGCGCTTCTTTGGAATCATCGATGCCGCTTTTGGCATGTTCCATGAGCTGCTTTGTCGACTCATCGACGGCACCGGTCTGCTTGAGCATGCCGCTCGCCGACGTCAGCGAATCGGACGTGGAGCTCAAAATGCCCGCCAGCGACGAAGCATTTGCCTGAACGTCTCGCAGGTCCTCAATCGAATCGCCAAGCGTCGAGGACAGGTTGGCGATAAAGTTGCTGACCTGGTCGGTGCTCATGTAATCGAGCAGGCTGGACACCGTCTTAAGACCGATGCTCGTAATGGTCTCGGTAAAAGTTTCGTTAACCTGGCTCTGAACGGCACTCGAACCCTTCTCGGTCACGATCTGCGCAATGGCGTTGGCCTTCTGGTTCTCGTAAAACTCGATATCGGCGTGTTTCACGTCGGTCGAGAAAAGCGTCATCATGTCAGCGCTAAACGTTTTGGGGATAACGACGGCAGCATAGTACGCGCCCGACTTAACGCCCTCGATAGCCTTTTCGCGATTGTTGAGCACAACCCAATCGAAGCTCTCGTTGCCGCGTAGGGTGGCGGTCACGTTTTCGCCCACGTTAACCTCGACGGGGATCAAATCGCTCTCGTAACCCTCATCGGTGTTGACCACGGCGATCTTAAGATTGCCGGTGTTGCCGTACGGATCCCAGCTGCCGGCGATGTTAAACCACGCGTACAGACACGGTACGATAATGAGGCCCATCACGACAACCAAGCCGATCACGGAGCGAGACACGTTTTGGACATCGCGCTTAAACAGATGCAGGATGTTCTTCATTTATGCCTCACCTCCTTTGGAGTGCTTGCCAAGCGCGGTGGTATCTCCATCATTTGTGGCTGTGCTGTCGCTGCCCTGAGATTTATGGTGCGAGCCGATATGCGGCAAGCGGCCCGTGGACTGATCGCCGCCCCTGGCACCACGCTCGCTGGCGTTGAGGCCAAACATGTGGCGGGCGGCAGGAATGGCGGCCGTGTGTTCGCGCATCTCGCGACGCAGGTCCTCATCCGAAAGCGCCGAGATGCGCATCTGGGTATTGAGGCTCGCTCGGATATATTCGATATTGATCAGCCAGCCGCAGATGGCAATAACCGAGATGATCCAAATGACAAGCAGGATGATCTTGCCGTTATTGTCGATATCGAGAACCGTCGACAGGACAAAGAGCAGGACCTGAACGCCCACCACGGCGGCAAAACCGCCCTTGATGTAGTACGGGTAGCGATGTTCAAAGGCGACCGCATGATCGAGCAGTTCGCGACGGTACGAATCGGAATCGAGCATGACGCGCATGGCCGTGCGCAGCGAGTAGCGCTGGCGCGGCAGGTCGTTGGACTCGCAAATCATCATACCGGTCGTGGAGAGCTGTTTATCAAAGAGCAGGTTAAGGTTGAGCAGCAGCGGACGCAGCTGCAGGCCGATAAAGAGCGCCACGATCAAGAACACGCCCAGAATGCACAGGTTAAACAGGTAGTTGAACGAATACATGCCGCCGACCGTCTCGCGCAGCAGATTGATGCCGTAGGTAAAGGGCAGCAGCGGGTGCAGCCACTGGAAGAAGCCTGGCATCATCTCGATGGGGTACATGCCCGACGAACCCGGGATCTGCACGATAACCAGAATGACGCCGATAGCCTTGCCGATATGCTTAAACGTGGTGGACAGCGCATAGATGATATTGACGTAGGTGAACGAGATGGCGATGCCGCCCAGCACGAACAGCAGCGGGCTGACGCACTGCACGCCGATCACCAGATCGCCTACCGTAACGATGATGGCCTGCAACGCGCCCAGGATCACCAGGAGCAACCAGCGGCCAAAGTAGCCCTGACGCGCGGTAAAGCTGCCGATGCCTTCGCGGTCGACCTCGAGCTTGTAGATGGCGATAAGCACGTAGCCGCCCACCCACAGCGCCAGATTGGTATAGAACGGGGCAATGCCCGAACCAAAGCTCTTGACCGGGTAAATTGACTTTGAGGTCAGCTCGACCGGAGATGCCATGAAGTCTGCAACATCATCGACGTCGACGCCCATCAGGCCGGCCAGCTCGCCCATGGACTCGGAGGTCTGTAGCGCCGCGATGTCGTTGGCGGCGGTTGCGAGCTTGTCCTGGACCTTGGCAAGCGAGGCATCGGTCTGGGACAGCGTGGTCTTGGCCTGACCGAGCGTAGCGTTGAGTTGCGAAAGTGTACCGCGCGCACTTGCAATAGTAGGCGTGAGGCCAGACACGATTCCCGTCAGATCACCCGAGACGGCGGCAAACGAATCAAGTGCGCTCGAGACCTTCGGCAGCGCGTTTTGACCCAGGTCCGTCTGAGCCTGGCCAAGGTTGGTCGCACCGGTCTGAATTGCATTATTGATAGCGTCGCTGGCACCCGAGACAGCCGCAGCGTCATTCGCCATGGCGCTCGACTGCGCAGACAGACCGTCCTTGATGCTCTGAAGCTTTTCATTCTGCTCGCGGAGCAAATCGATGATCGATACAATGCGCGCGTCAATTTCCTTGGAACCTGTCGACGTGTCATTGACGAGAATTTCCAAGTGCCCGATAACGGCCTTATTGTGGTCGATCGTCGCTTGGAGAGACTCAAGCGAGTTGTCGATACGGGTAGTCGTAGATGCGACCGTGCCCGTCAGCTTGCCAATCGCAGCGTTTGCGGAGGCTGACGTCTTGGTGAGCGCAAGGCTGCCTTCCGAGAGCGCCTTGGAGAGCGAGGCGACAGAGCTGCCCGCCGTGGCGCGAGCCTCGCCCAGCAGGTCATTGCCCTGGGAGATCGCCTGCGTCAGCGACGGCGCCTGACCCTGCAGACCGGCAAGTGCCGCATCTGCCGAGGCAATGGAACCACTCGTCTTATCGATGGCGGCATTCATGTCGCCAATCGAATCACGCACTTCGCCCAACGTATCGGAAGCCTCTGATACCGAACCGGCCAACGAATCCTGAGTCTGGGTTGCCTTGTCCTTTAAATCGACTCCGGCATCCTTGGCAATACTGGCAACGGTCTCGCCCACCGTGGAGACAAATTCCGAGTTGATCTGCTCCTCGATGGTGTTTGCACCGGTGTCGGTAACCTTGGGCGCAATAGCGCTCTTCTTCTCATTGACGTAGTACGTAAGCTTGGGCTGATGGTAGTTGCCGTCGAGCATCGAAACCAGGTTATCCGAGAAGTTCTTGGGGACTACGATGGCCGCATAGTACTCACCGCTCTCGACGCCCTCTTTGGCGTCGGCCGCCGAATCGACGAAGGTCCAGCCCAGCTGATCGTTCTCCTTGAGCTGATCGACGACCTGGTCGCCCGCGTTGAGCTCGCCCACCAAGTCGTTTTGGGTGCCCCGATCGTTGTTGGCGATGGCAATCTTGATACCCTGGGTGTTTCCGTACGGATCCCAGTTAGCCACGATGTTGTACCAGGCATACAGCGAGGGAATAACGCACACGCCAAGGGTAACCACCAAGGCGACGGGATTCACAAGCAGTCGCTTAATGTCGCGCTTAAATATCGCAAAGGAGACCTTTGCATTGGATAGTTTGCTGCCGAGACTCACGCTTGGACCATCCATCCTGTCGTTGAATCGAATCGTACTATCGATAACCATTGTACGTAAGCGCTTTAGCGTCTCAGAGCACAATGGTATTGAGTTTTGCGGGTAGCAATATACTACGAAGACGAATTAACGTACAGTTGTACAGTATCTTTAATTTCAGCAGGTCACAAAACCACAACCCGCACAAATTAGCAATTCAAATAGTCATCGGGGACGTTCTTAAACGACTGGTCAAAAGGGACGCTCTTGCCGCGGGCAGGTACGGCACTTGGGGATTTACGACTAAGAGGCTAGTACGTTAGATCGTGAGTTGCCTGAAACCAAACGACGACACCTAAAATACGAAGGCGACGCCTGTCCAGAGTGAAGTCGGGTTCTTCTGTCAAATAGGAATACGTTGACAGCGCAATCGTGTTCCCTCGAATTTCATATCGCCGAATAACTATGGCTGATGCGTCTACCATGGCAACGACGGTGCATCCGTTCCACGGTTTAGCAACAGGATCGACCAGCAGAACACTGCTTTGCGGATAGCAGCGTGACATGCCGCTGCCGTTCATCTGAACTAGAAAGCCTCCCGGGTGCCTTTCAAGTACGGGTCCTGGAACGAAGGTGCGCCCACTGTTCTTAAGACTAAAGCCACCGTTGCGGCGTACGATTTTATAGATTTCGCATTCTTCGTTTTGGGCCACGTTCTGGCTTTTCTCAGGCCGCGAGCTTAAGCCGGCAGAAGCAAGGCCGCTATTACTTGCGGCGAGCTCATCAAACGTTACATCGAAAAGCTCGGTCAGCTTATCGAGAGTCGACACCTTGACGGCGGTGTGTCCACGTTCCCAACGGCATACCGTTTCTTTGGTAACGCCGAGCATGTCGGCAAATTGCTGCTGCGTCAAGCCTTCGCGGGTTCTAAGGCATTTAATGTTATCCCCTTGGGCCATGTTATTCATCACGCCTAAGTGGCAAGCACAAACAGTTGGGCCCGCCAAAGCCGTTTGTCAGCTCGTGTATGGAAATGGGGACAAGATCGATTCCGGCCTGTTCAAGAGCAGCGTTCGTCGCTTGATTCTCTTCATAGACACAGACTTTGCCCGGTCGGAGGCACAGCACACTGGCTGCGTTATTCGTGCACTCTTTTTCTGCCAAATTGGGATTAGATCCACCGCAGGGAATAAAACGAAGCTCGGGTATGCCGAGCGCGGCGGCCAGTGCCTCCTTGACTCCTTTTTCGACGGCGTGAATCTGGCAGAGATTCTCTGCTCGATTTCGCGTAATCTGATAAGAGCGAGATTCCGCGAGTAGCTGGGGGTCGACAACAAAAGTATCGTAGTCGACCCGGCTTAGGTACGTATCAAGATGGATACACAGGCTCCGCTCGGGTACCTCAATTGCCCATACGGCGTCGATGCTCGAGTCGGGATTCCACAGGAGGGTACGAGCGAGCATATCGATGGCTGCAGATTCGGTTCTCTGAGAGATGCCGACTGCGACATTATGAGCATCAAGATTGATGATATCGCCCCCTTCAATATGGAAGGTCGAATCGTGACGATAAAACGAGGGCGTGTCCTTGAAATTGGGATGGTATTTAAAAATCGTTTGGTAGAGCGCTACTTCGCGATTGCGCTCGGGCCAATACATGTGGTTGAAGGAGATGCCGGAGCCGATGGTGCTTACCGGGTCGCGCACGAACCACATGGTGTTTAATGGGCTAACGAGCAGCTCGTCAGGGGCATAGGCCTCGCCGGTTAATTCGGCGAGTCTGTCCCCGCCGTCGAAGCAGTATGTAACTTGCCCGTGGCGGATGCCGCCAATCGATGCCGAGACGAGCTCCTGCGCCGATCGGGTGTGTTCAAGATGCTCGCGGACTGCTTGCTGCAACTCGGCGCCAATCGCGCCGCATTCATCGACAAAGGAATCGACAAAAGATGCTCGAGCTTCGGGGCACGAGTCAAGCGCTTCTATAAGAAGTTGGTCGAGATACAGAACCTCTACGCCTTCATGCTCGAGCACTGAGGTATAGGCATCACACTCAGCTAGGGCTCTATCCAAGTCAAATAGGCTGCTCGATGGTCTTAGGCTAAAAACTTGGCCAAAATGGCCTTCGGGATAGTTTTGGGTTTCGATACCGGGTCGATATAAAAGGGCCTGTTTAAGCTTACCGATTTCGCTGGTGACATGAATTGGCATTAGAACGCTCGCTTTAATTCGGATGATGACTGATGTCAATTATCGTTCTGCTGGGAGAAGTTTAAGTGAGTATGTTGTGGGTATCGGTGGACGGCTTAAGCTCTTGATTGAAAGTCACCAATTGATAAAAAATATCAATTTAGTTCGATAATTGAGCTTATATATCAACTAATACCCGTCTGCCTTTTAATACTATCCATTCGCATAAATATCTAATGTCAACTGGCGTGAAAACCGAATAATAAGGTTGCCGGCGAAAAGCTCGTATCGAAAACCTGCAAACTAAAGGAGGCATAATGGCCGAAGTGCAAAAGAAACGTGGGCTACGAATTCCGCACGTCTACACCATTATCTTCATTCTCATGGTGTTGACCGCAGCTCTTACGTGGATCGTTCCCTCCGGCTCGTTTGAGAGGCAGGAGCTCAACGGACGCGAGGTCACTGTTGCTGGAACATATGAGTCCGTTGAAAAGGTTTATGCGGACGAAGACGGCGCTGAGGTTGACCTGAAGCAAGGCCTGTTCGATGTGCTCGAGGCTCCTGCGGTGGGAATTCAGCAGGCAGTTGAGGTCGTTGCCTTTATTCTGATTGTCGGCGGATCCTTTCAGGTCATTACTGCCACTGGAGCTATCACCAGCGGCGTGGCGCGCATCGTTAAGAAGTTCAAGAGTAAAGACATCCTGATTATTCCGATTTTGATGGCGGTTTTTGCGCTGGGCGGTAGCACGTTCGGCATGGCGGAGGAGACCCTTCCATTTTTTGCCATCTTGCTGCCGATTGTTATGGCTATGGGATATGACTCCATTACGGCCTTTATGATCGTGTTCGTTGGCGCCCGTATTGGCTATATCGCATCGACGGTCAACCCCTTCAATGTTTTGATTGCTCAGGGAATTCTGAATATCCAGGGTAATCCCCAGCTCTGGCTTCGCGTTGTTGCTCTTGTTGTGCTGACCGCCATCGCTATTGCCTGGGTCGTGTTGTACGCTCGAAGGGTGAAGAAGAACCCCGAGTCCTCGATTGCTTACGCTGATGATATCGAGAAGCGCAAAGAGCATGCATCAAATGACGAGCTGCTCGAAGCCGATTTCACCGGGCGCCAGAAGGCCGTAATCATCGTATTCGTGCTTGGAATCGTCGCCATTGTCTGGGGTCTTGTCACCCAGGGCTGGTATATGAACGAGATCTCTGCAGTCTTTATGGCTATGGCGCTCCTGTCTGGCATCGTATCGGGCATGAGCGAGAAGGAGATTGCTACAGAGTTTGTTAAGGGTTTGGGCGACTTTGTTTTCTCTGCGGTCGTGGTCGGTCTTGCTCGAGGCATTTTGGTTATCGCCAACGATGGCTTGATTATCGATACGGTCCTAAACGCTCTTGCGACTGGCCTTGCCGGAATCCCCCCTGTTCTCTTTACCAGCATTTTGTATGTCGTTGACAACTTGCTTTCGATTCTGGTTCCCAGCTCTTCGGGCATCGCGGCGCTCACCATCCCCATCTTTGGGCCTCTGGTTGAGCTCATGGGGCTAAATCCAGAAGCTGCGGTTACTGGCCTTTCGATGGGATCTGCAGCGATGTCGCTGATTTCCCCCACCAGCGCAATGCTTGTCGCCGGTCTTGGTGTTTGCAAGATCTCTCTTGGCCAGTGGTGGCGAGTTTCCTGGAAGTTCTTCCTTGTGGTCAGTGCGGTCTGTCTCGTATTTACCGCGGTATCCGGTCTGCTTCCGATTGTCTAGCAAACGAAACGACAACTTTGTAAGCCATTGCAATAACAATTGAGCTCTAATCCAGAAAGGAACGATGATGAGCAAAGGTCTGAACGTTCATAGCGAAATTGGTGCCCTCAAGAAGGTATGCGTGCACCGACCGGGCTTGGACCTCGTAAACATGAAGGCGGAGGATTTTGAGCGCGCCTGGATTCATGACGCGTTTTATCTCGAGTATGCTCAGCGAGAGCATGACGAGTTTACTAATCTTCTTCGAGGTGCTGGCGCCGAGGTTGTTTATATGGAGGACTTGCTTGCCGAGACTTTCGATCAGGTTGAGGGTTCTCGTGCCGAGTTTATGAGCAAGTTCGTTCCCGAGGCCAAGATCGAGAACCTGGCGCTTCGTCAGGCAGTCGTGGAGAAGCTCGACTCCATCAAGGACAACAAAGAGTTTGTTCTTACCGCTATGGGCGGCCTCTACGTACGCGATCTCGAGATTCCGCATGTGAGCGGTTCCCTTGCGAGCATGGATAGCGACGAGCTGAAGCCCGACGAAATGGTCTTGTTCCCGATGCCCGCCTCCTATTTCTCGCGTGATCCGATCGCTGTGGTCGGCAAGGGTGCGATGATGAACCGCATGTACTGGCATCAGCGCAACCGTGAGGTCGTATTCTATGAGACGATCATGCGCCACCATCCTGATTATGCTGGGGCTCCGCTTTGGTACGACCACAATAGCGATTGGCATATCGAAGGCGGCGACGTTCTGAATATTAACGCCACCACGCTTGCAATCGGTATTTCCGAGCGTACCCAGACTGCAGCCATCGACCAGCTTGCCAAGAATCTGTTCTGGGGCACGGGAGAGTCCGAGATCGAGCAGGTATTTGCCATCAAGATCCCCCACGGCTATGCCTATATGCATCTTGATACGGTTTGTACTCAGGTCGATTACGATAAGTTTACCGTCTACCCCGGTATCTACGAGACGCTTCGTGCCTATCGACTCACCAAGGGCGATTCGGATGGCGAGGTCTGTATCGAGGAGATCGAGGGAACGATTCAGCAGATTCTTGAAATGGCAACCGGTATCGACCATATCACGATGATCGAATGCGGTGCCGGCGATCCGATCGAGGCATCCCGTGAGCAGTGGAACGATGGTTCCAACACGCTTGCTGTTGCGCCGGGTAAGGTGTGCGTCTATGAGCGCAACGTTGTTACCAATGATGCGCTTTATAAGGCGGGCGTTGAGCTGTTGGTTGCTCCTTCCGAAGAGCTGTCTCGTGGTCGTGGTGGCCCGCGCTGCATGACCATGCCGTTCTGGCGCGAAGAGATTTAATTCCGTTCTGGTCCGAGATGCGCGGATGCGCGTTCTTCGCGCGCCGCGCGCTCATCAATTAGGTTAATAATGAAAGGAACCTATCATGGCACTGAATCTTTCTGGTCGTAGTTTTCTGACCCTGCTCGATTTCACTACCGAGGAGATCGAGTATATGCTCGAGCTTTCGAAGGACTTTAAGAATCTCAAGCGCATGGGCGCTCCCCATCGTTATCTTGAGGGCAAGAACATCGTTCTGCTGTTTGAAAAGACTTCGACGCGTACGCGCTGCGCTTTCGAGGTGGGCGGTATGGATCTCGGCTTAGGTGTAACCTACCTTGATCCCGGTTCGTCGCAGATGGGCAAAAAGGAGTCCATTGAGGATACCGCCCGCGTGCTTGGTCGCATGTACGACGGTATCGAGTATCGCGGCTCTGACCAGTCCATTGTTGAGGAGCTTGCCGATAAAGCCGGCGTTCCCGTGTGGAATGGTCTCACCAATGAGTATCACCCGACCCAGGCTTTGGCGGACATCCTTACGATGCGCGAGGAATTCGGCGACACGCGTGGCCTCAAGCTGACCTATCTCGGCAAGGAGCAGGGCAATGTAAGCGATTCCCTCATGGTGATCTGCGCCAAGCTCGGCATCAACTTCTGCTCTTGTGGGCCGAAAGGCGACGTTGAGGGCGCTACCCACTTTGATCCCGAGCTGCTTGAGACTTGCCAGAAGATCGCCGAGGAAAATGGCTGCACCATTCAGCTTACTGACAACATCGATGAAGGCGTAAAGGATGCCGATGTTATTTACACCGATGTCTGGGTTGGCATGGGCCAGGCTGAGGAGCTCTGGAAGAGCCGTATCAAACTGCTCTCCCCGTACCGCGTAACCTCGGAGGTCATGGCGAAGGCAAACCCCAACGCTATCTTCATGCATTGTCTCCCGAGCTTCCACGATACCAAGACCACCATCGGAGCGGAAATCGCGGAGAAGTTCGGCGTAACCGAGATGGAGGTCACCGACGAGGTCTTCGAGTCCGATAAGTCTCGCGTTTTCCAAGAGGCAGAGAACCGCATGCATACCATTAAAGCCGTGATGTACGCTACTCTTCGATAAGGAGGCACGCATGTCCAAACCCTACGGTAAGCCTGATCGTATTGTCGTCGCCCTTGGCGGCAACGCCCTCGGCAACAACCCCGTTGAGCAGATCGAGGCCGTGAGCAACACCGCCCACGCTCTCCTCGGTCTCATCGAGCAGGGCAATGAGATCATCATCACCCACGGCAACGGCCCGCAGGTCGGCATGATCCAGAACGCCTTCGCCGCTGCCCACGATGCCATCGGTACCCCCGAGATGCCGCTGCCCGAGTGCGGCGCCATGTCCCAGGGCTACATTGGTTATCACCTGCAGCAGGGCATCGGCCGCGAGATGCACAAGCGCTATAAGCGTTGGCACGCCGCCACCGTCGTCACCCAGATTGAGTGCGACCCGGATGATCCCGCGTTCAAGAACCCGACCAAGCCGATCGGCCCCTTCTACACCGAGGAGCAGGCCAAGGAGTTCATGGCCGAGGATCCCTCCAAGGTCTTCGTCGAGGATTCCGGCCGCGGCTGGCGTCGCGTCGTCGCTTCCCCCGATCCCAAGAAGATCGTCGAGGCTGACTCCATCCTCAACCTGCTCGACAACGAGTTCATCGTCATCGCCTGCGGTGGCGGCGGCATCCCCGTCGTCCGCGACTACGAGAACAAGGGCTGCTACAAGGGCGTTCCCGCCGTCATCGACAAGGACCTGGGCGGCGAGCTGCTGGCCGAGGACTGCGACGCCGACGTCCTGTTCCTGCTGACCGCCGTTGAGCATGTCGCCATCAACTTTGGCAAGCCCAACCAGGAGGAGCTCGAGGACATCACCGCCGACGAGGCCGAGCGCCTGGCCGACGAGGGTCAGTTCGGCAAGGGTTCCATGGAGCCCAAGGTTCGCGCTGCCATCAAGTTCGCGCGTTCCCGCAAGGGCCGCACCTGCATCATCGGCGCCCTGGACAAGGCCGCCGAGACCATGGCTGGCCTCTCCGGTACCCGCATTCACGAGTAGTCTCTACTCTGTTGCCTCTCTCGTGGGCGCCGGGCAAGGCGCCCACAAACTAGCCTCTCTTCATGAGCCCCGCAGTCCGCTCCGGCTGCGGGGCTTTTGCTATTCACCTAGTCATTGGGGACGTTCTTAAATGACTAGTAGTAGGCCCACATGGCTTCGATTTCGTTGAGGACCTCTACGACGCCCCAGCGGCGGGCGCTGCGGCTGGCCGAGTTGGGGTCGTAGACGCCAATCTGGTTGGCATCGTCGATGCCGTAGAGCACGATGTAGTGGCCTACGTTGGTAAACGTACCGGGGCGCACTGCGGCGATGACGGGCGCACCCGAGCGAAGTGCTTGGGTAATCGATTCGCGATCGTTATAGAGCTGTGTTCCGTTGAGCCCCAGCTGCCACGCACCGCCTGTCATAAACGACCACTCGGTGGCACCGGTGGGGGCGTAGTTGCCGGCTTCGGCCAGTGCGCATATATCGACCGGCGTCTTATCGGTGTGGCCGGTCTTAAAGATATAGACCATGGTGAGGCAAGTGGGACCGCAAGCGTTTTCGCGAATAGTGCCGCCGGCATAGGGCAGCTCCGACCATGCGGGGTCAATTTGGTAGATGTGGGGCATGGCGCCGGCCTGCCATTGCGAGCGTGGGGTCGAGAACGCAAAGGAGTAACCGGGCGCGACGGGAGCTTTAAGCAGCTTGTCCTCGGCAGTGGGCTCAAGACCGGCTGATCCGTGGGAGATACAGGATCCCAAAAACACAAAGACGAGGCAGGCGGCGATGGAGCAAAGCGCAAGGCGTAGGCGGCGGGCCGGAAGCGCGTGGCTTGTGGTGTGCGACGCGGGGTGAGGGGCGGAATTGCCGCGATCGCGTTGAGATCGCGAAAAGGAGCGCTTGACGTAGTAGTCGGTCTTACGGCGATCGTAGCGGCGTGGCTGCAATGTGTCGGTCTGACGTTGGCGTGTGCTCGTACTCACGCGGTCTGACTGCTGCACGGTACGGCTTTGCTGCCGCGAAGAAGCCCCGGGCTGCTCTTGGGGGCGCTGCGGGTTGTCGTTGTCAGAGGTGCTTCTGGGCGTTGGCGTGGTGCGGCCGGCAAGGCGCACGCTTTGTGGCCGTTGGTCGCCGTCATTGTATCCGTATGCCATTCGAATCACCTTGCCTCATGTGTAACTTGTCTATCCTACATAAAAAGATGCACGACACATGGGTATGTGCGCCAAAAGCCTGACAAATGGTATGAACGTTGCCGCGCCGCGCGCCAAGCGTCACGGCAACAGGTATTCAAAAGCAGACAAGATGAAAGCGTCCAAGACGAATGACGTCTCCCGCCGTTCGTCCTAAAAACGGCGCCGCTCGTTTTGCAGTTCTGCCTTCGGTCGAGCTACAAGCGGCGCTGCTGTGCCAAGGCCGTATCTTAAAGCCACGAAATAAAAGCGCGCGGCAAAACAGACCGCGCAAGGGGTGACGTCAAGGGGCGTCAAAAAGGAAAGGAGGGGAACAATGGCGGACAAGAACGCAGAAGTTGCAGTCGAGGATAACGGCGGCATGAAGAAAACGCTTTCGCTCTGGAACTTCTTCACCATCGGTTTCGGTGCCATCATCGGTACCGGTTGGGTTCTGCAGGTCGGCGACTGGATGGTCGTGGGCGGCGGTCCCGTTCCCGCTATGATCGCATTCCTCTTGGGTGCAATCTTCCTCGTGCCCGTCGGAGCTGTTTTCGGTGAGCTCACGGCTGCTATCCCCATCTCAGGCGGCATCGTCGAGTATGTCGATCGTAGCTTTGGCCGTACGCTGAGCTACATCACCGGATGGCTTTTGGCCCTGGGCAACGGCATCCTGTGCCCGTGGGAGGCCATCGCTATTTCGACCCTCGTGTCCGAGATGTTCGGCAGCCTGCCCGGCCTTGAGTGGCTGCGCGCCGTCAAGCTCTACACCATACTGGGGGCCGACGTCTACCTGTTCCCGACGCTGATCGCGCTCGGCTTTGCAGTCTACGTCATCTTCCTCAACTTCCGCGGCGCTAGCTCGGCCGCCAAGCTCCAGGCCTTCCTGACCAAGGCCCTGCTCTGCGGCATGCTGCTCGCCATGGGCGTCTCGCTGTTCACCGGCTCGCCGGACAACGCCATGCCTGTGTTCTCCCAGGTCACCGGCGCTGGCGGCGGCAAGGCCGCTACCGAGAGCACCAGCCTGTTTGCCGGCATCGTGTCGGTCCTGGTTCTGACTCCGTTCTTCTACGCCGGCTTCGACACCATTCCTCAGCAGGCTGAGGAAGCAGCCGAGGGCCTCAACTGGAACAAGTTCGGCAAGATCATCTCCCTGGCTCTGCTGGCCGCCGGCGGCTTCTACATGGTCTGCATCTACTCGTTCGGCACCATCCTCGACTGGCATGAGTTTGTTAAGAGCCCGGTTCCCGCGCTTGCCTGCCTCAAGGGCATCAACATGCTTCTGTACCTGGCCATGCTCGTCATCGCCACGCTTGGACCCATGGGCCCGATGAACTCCTTCTACGGTGCCACGAGCCGCATCATGCTCGCCATGGGCCGCAAGGGCCAGCTGCCCGAGCAGTTCGCCGAGGTCGACCCCAAGTCCGGCGCTCCCAAGCTTGCCTGCGTCGTTCTGGGCGTCATCACCGTCGTCGGTCCGTTCCTGGGCAAGAACATGCTCATCCCTCTGACCAACGTGTCGGCTCTCGCCTTCATCTTCTCCTGTGGCATGGTCGCCCTCGCTTGCCTGCGCATGCGCTTCACCGAGCCCGACCTGCCTCGTCCCTACGAGGTGCCCGGCGGCAAGTTTGGCATCGGCCTCGCCATCGCTGCCTGCGCCATCATCATCGGCCTGCTCGTGATTCCGTTCTCTCCCGCCTCCCTCAACATGGTGGAGTGGAGCATCGTGATCGGCTGGCTGGCCGTCGGCCTGGCTCTCATGGCCTTCACCAATTCCCGCAAAAAGTAACGCCGAGCCGGGGCGGATCAGGTGCGCGGGACCCTCTCTTCCGCGCACCGAACCCGGCGCCACTTGGGTAGCTTTGTGAGGCCTTAACCCAACACGGCCTCGCCCACTATATGGATCCATAAGGAGGAACCATGTCCACTAAGTATGCAATCGTTGGCGGCAAGCTCATCGACGGTACCGGCGCCGAGCCGGTCGAGAACTCCCTCGTTCTCGTCGACGACAACGGCAAGATCGAGTACGCCGGCGCCATGCAGGACCTTCCCGAGGGCGTTGAGGTCATCGACGCCGCCGGCAAGACCGTCCTTCCCGGCCTGATCGACACCCACCTGCACTTCTCGGGCAACTTGACCGACGATGACACCGACTGGGTCATGCAGCCGCTCCTCGAGAAGCAGGCCGTCGCCGTCAAGCAAGCCTACGACTGCCTCACCCACGGCCTCACCACCGTCTGCGAGATCGGCCGCTTTGGTATCCAGATCCGTGACTGCATCGACAAGGGCGTCTTCAAGGGCCCGCGCGTTCTGGCCACCGGCCTTGGCTTCTGCCGCGTTGCCGGCCACGGCGACTCCCACCACTGCAGCCAGGAGCTCAACAAGGAATCGCACCCCTGGGGCGATCAGGTCGACGGTCCTTGGGATCTGCGCAAGGCCGTCCGTCGTCGCCTGCGCGAGAACCCCGATGCCATCAAGATCTGGGCTACCGGTGGCGGCATCTGGCGCTGGGACTCCGGCCGCGACCAGCACTACTGCTCCGAGGAGATTCAGGCCGTGGTCGAAGAGGCCAAGATGGTCGGCATCCCCGTGTGGAGCCACTGCTACAACAACCACGCCGCTGCCTACGATTCCGTTCGCTTTGGCTGCGAGCAGTTGATTCACGGCTTCGATATCGATGAGCGCACCATGGACCTCATGGCCGAGCAGGGCACCTTCTTCACTCCGACGATCGCCTTCCTGCCCACCTGGTACGCCACCTATCCGCCCGTCTACGTTCCCGAGCTGCACGACAAGTACGAGGGCACCCTGGTCGAGAAGGAGCTGCAGCGCAACTACGACTGCCTGCGCGAGGCCAAGAAGCGCGGCGTCGTCATGACGATCGGCTCCGACTCCTTCTCCTTCGTCACCCCGTACGGCACTTGCTCCATCGAGGAGATGTACGAGTTCGTCGACAAGATCGGCTTCACTCCGGTCGAGACCATCACCTGCGCCACCCTCAACGGTGCCAAGATGTGTCACATCGAGGACGAGACCGGTTCCATCGAGGCCGGCAAGTGCGCCGACCTGCTGGTCGTCAACGGTGACGTCGCCGCCGACATCCACGTGCTCAACACCGACAACATGGACGTCATCATGAAGGACGGCTGGATTGTCGAGGGCGGCACCTTCGGCGAGGCAAACAAGTACAGCGCCTAAGCTACCGTTCATCGATGGCTTGATGTAAAACACAGTATTTGATTGCATAATGCAATGGAGAGGGTCGCTTGCGGCCCTCTTTATTGCTATGGGGTGCGTCGGTAAGAAGGAGATGACGGTGGATCTCAATAGGCTGATTCTGGGCAAGAGCTACAACTCTACCAAGGTCTTTCGTACCGCTCAGCATGTGGTTCAAGCCATTTTGCTCGGTATTGTCGTTCCGCTGCTTATCCTGCTGCTCATCTGGGATCTAACCGATAATCCCAATCCCGTTCCGGCCGTTGTCGTCATTGCCGGCTTGGTCATGCTGTGCTTCTTCTTCTCGTACGTCTTTGTGGTTCCCGACGACCTCACATCGAGCGCAACCGACCGCACGCTCGCCATCGCTTCAAAAATATTCGCCTACACGTCGCGCGGCCTTACGCCCGAAGCTGCCCTAGGCGCCTCTAAGATCATCCTGTCCGAAACTATCGCCTCTGCCATCTGCTTTACCGACGGCAAGCAGGTGTTGGCAAGCTGGGGCGAGGACTCGGCAAAATGCCCCGCGGGCACCCCGGTGGTGCTGCGGACTACGCTCAACGTGATCAACAGCGGTGAGCAAAGCGTGTTCTCGCGCGATGCCTCGACCGAGACGGGTGGCTACTTTCCGCGCCTGCGCGCCGGTATTGTCGCACCGCTTACCGTGCGCGGGCATTGCGTGGGCACGCTCGAGCTGTATTATCCCCGTCTGAGCAGCATCGATATGCGCCAGACGGCGCTTGCCTCGGGCTTTGCCGACCTCATTTCCACGCAGCTTGCGAGCTTTGAGCTCGAGCGCCAGGACGAGCTTACGGCCCGCGTGGAGCTGCGCGCCTTGCAATCGCAGGTCGATCCTCATTTTCTGTTTAACACCATCAGCACCATCGTGTCGCTCGTGCGTACCGAGCCGGACAAGGCCAGGTCGCTGCTGATCGACTTTTCCAATTACTACCGTCAGACGCTTTCTGATTCCGATACCCTCACAACGCTCGAGCACGAGGTGGAACAGGGCACTCGCTATATCAATCTTATGCAGGCTCGTTATGGCGACGGCCGTCTGCGCGTCTCGGTCGATATCGACTTTGAGGTGCGCGACAGCCTGGTGCCGCCGTTTATCTTGCAGCCGTTGCTCGAAAACTGCATCAAGCACGCGCAGCGCGAGACCGAGCCGCTTTCTATTCATGTTAGGGCTTTCGAGACCGATGACGGTTTGGAGATCATCGTCGAGGACGACGGCATCGGCATGAGCGAAGAAGTCTGCGCGCATCTGTTTGAGCAGCATCGCCTGGAGGAGCCCGAGAGCATTACCGCCGACGGCTCCGTCAAGCGAGGTTGCGGCCTGGCGCTCTTCAACGTGCTTCAGCGCATCCATTTCTTTTACGGAGAAGATTCCGGCATGCGCGTGAAGTCCCAGGAGGGCGTGGGAACGCAGGTCATCGTCGAGCTGAACGGCGAGCCGCATGAGCCCGCGCCGTTGACGGCGTAGCACGCGGTTGGATTGAGAGAAAAAGAGGGGAAGCACATATGTCCGAAGGCTGGAACATCTTGGTGGTTGATGACGAACCTCCCATTAGGGCCGAGCTACGCTATCTGTTGGAAAAGGATACGCGTGTGGGCCAGATTGCCGAGGCGGGCAATGTCACCGAAGCCGTGGAGTCGATTCTGTCGAACAAGCCCGACGTGCTGTTTTTAGACATTACCATGCCCGGTCGCTCGGGAATTGAGCTTGCCGAGACGCTGCAGAACCTAAAGACGCCGCCGGTGGTTGTGTTTGTGACGGCGTTTGCCGAGTATGCGGCCGATGCCTATAACCTCGATGCCGTCGATTATGTCGTCAAGCCGGTCGAGGACGCACGCCTGTCAAAGGCACTCGACAAGATCGAGGCAGCCTTGGGTGTCCGTCGTGTTATCCACGCTCCGCGCCAGCCTTTGCGTCTGACGGTGGACCGCGGGGGCAAAAAGGTGTTCATTCCCGCCGCAGACGTCTGCTACTTTGAGGCGCGCGCCGATTTTTGCAACGCCATCTGCGCCGAGGGAACGTACCTGATCAATGAGTCGATCTCTTCGCTCGAGCGTCGCTTGGGCTCCGAGGGCTTTATTCGCGTTCATCGCAGCTATCTGGTCAATTTGGAAGACGTGCACAATGTCGAGATCGGTTCCACGGGTCTTATGGAGCTCAGACTCGATCGCGTAACCTCGACGGTGCCCGTGTCCCGCCGTCGCGCTGCCGAGGTTAAAGCACACTTGGGGCTTGCGTAGACGGTCTGCGTGCCGTCGTTTACCATCGCAGGTTTGGCATGGGCGCGCGGTGGGCATAATGGGTGGCATCGAATGAAATCGAAAGGATCATTATGCCCGCGCTTATCACCCATCATCTGTTTGGCGAGGAAAGCATCGACCGTCTTCCGCAGGGCGTCATCACGTCCGATGAAGAGCGCATTGCCTTTATCTTGGGCAACCAAGGCCCCGACCCGTTTTTCTTTCACATTCTGACACCGCGTGTTTCCGACTGCACGCTGCTAGCACAGGTCATGCATCGGTCGCGCATGTCTCGCCAGTTCGCGTGCCTGCGCGACGGCGTGTCGCATCTGCTGCCGCGCGACGCCAGCTTGGGTCGTGCCTTTGCGCTGGGCCTACTGTCTCATTACGTGCTCGACCGCAACGCCCACCCCTTTGTCTATGAGCAGCAGTTTGGCATCGTGGAATCCGACTCAGAGCTTGAGGATTCGAGCAGTCAGGTCCATGCCGTGATCGAGAGCGACCTGGATGTGTTGATGCTGCAGCTTAAACGCGATGGCGCTACGGTTGACGATTACCCGCCAGCGGGCGAGATCGTCACCACCGATCGCATCAATCGCGTGGCCGGCGTGCTGATGAGCTATGTTGCCGGACGCGTGTACGGCATTGACATTCCGGCGGGGGAGTACGGTGCTGCCGTTGCCAATATGCAGCGACTTTACCGCGCGATTGAGCCGGCCGGCTCCGCAAAGACGCGCGCGATCTCGCTGGTTGAGGGCTTGGTGCACGATTACTCGCTGCTCGACGGCCTTGCCCATCGCGTGACGACGGAGCTGCCCGAGCGCACCGGTAACCTGGGCCATCTGACATGGAAGAATCCCTTTACCGACGAGGTCTCGAACGAGAGTTTCCCCGAGGTCTTTGATCGCGCGCTGGTCGATTACGAGTGCACGGTCGCACGTTTTATCGAGACCGGTGACATGGATGCCGTGACCAGTCACGTCAACTACAGCGGTCGCGTGCTCGAAGCCGATGAGGAGTTCGACCGCGAGGAATAGGGCCCGTGCGTGCCCCTTTGCCGAATCCTTACCGGCGGTTCTGGACAATTGGGGTACGATGAACTAACTGCATATCGGGCGAATACGAAGGGTCCCTGTCCATGAAATACACCAAGCTCGAGCGTAACTGGGTTATGTATGATGTGGGCAATTCGGCCCTCGTGCTGCTCAATACCTCGGTGGTGCCCATTTACTTTAACGCCATCAATACCGGCGCTTCTTCGGCCGACCTGGTGGTCGCCTGGGGCAATGCGCAGACGATCGCCTCGCTGGTCATCGCCATGCTCATGCCCATTCTGGGCGCGCTTGCCGACTACGCCGGCAACAAGATCAAGTTCTTCTTGGGCTTCTTCCTCACGGGCCTGGTGCTTTGCCTGGCGCAGGCTATCCCAATGTCCGCCATGGCATTTTTGACCGTGTACGTGCTGTGCACCATCGGCCTTAACTCTTCTATGACGTTCTACGACGCCATGCTGCCCGACATTACCACCGACGAGCGCATGGACGCCGTGTCCAGCTCGGGCTATGCCTGGGGCTACATCGGTTCCACCGTGCCGTTCGTCATCTGCCTGGCGCTCATCATGGGCGGCCCCGCTCTTGGCGTCCCCACCATGCTGGCAACGCGTCTGTCGTTTATCATCACTGGTGCCTGGTGGCTCATCTTTACCCTGCCGCTCATTCGCACCTATAAGCAAAAGTACGGTCGCGAGCGCGGTCCCGAGGACACTATCGGCCACATCGTGGGCGGTGTGTTCTCCGAGGTCGGACACACCATGCGCGAGATCGCCCACAACAAGACCGTGCTGGTCTACATGATTGCGTTCTTCTTCTATATCGACGGTGTGCACACGGTCATTTCCATGGCTACCAGCTACGGCTCGGCTTTGGGCATCGATTCGACCCAGTTGGTCCTGGCGCTGCTCGTCACGCAGTTCGTGGCCTTTCCGTCCGCCATCATCTACGGCAAGCTCGCCGGACGCGTGGGCACGCTCAACATGATCTTGGTGGCAGTCGCCGCCTATATGGGCATTGTGCTGTTCGCCGCGTTCTTCCTAAAGACCGCCTTTGAGTTTTGGGTGCTTGCCATTATGGTCGGCCTGTTCCAGGGCGGCGTGCAGGCGCTCAGCCGTAGCTACTTTGGCCGCATTATCCCCAAGGAAAAGTCCAACGAGTACTACGGCTTCTTTGACATCTTTGGTCGTTATGCAAGCGTTATGGGCACCTTCCTGGTGTCGGTCGTCACCTCGCTGACCGGCAACCCGTCGCTGGGCGTCCTTTCCATTGGCGTGCTGCTGATCGTTGGCTTTATGCTGCTGGTCCGCCTGTCCCGCATGACTCGGGCGGCAGAGCATGCCGCATAGGAGCGAGCGGCTATTGTGCCTGTCCACGGTACTCTTTTGGGGTTATCCGCAATAAACATTGCGACTTGCGAGCAATGATTTGCCCAAGTGGGTATGATGGAATCAGCTAGGTCGCGGGGCGTCGCCTGTGTTTGGCGGCGTCCCGTTTTTGTGTTGCAGGGAGGGTAAGGCATGAACGCCACGGTCGTGATTCCAACGTATTGGGCGGGCGATGACGCTTGCGCAAACGCCCCTGGCACCTATGATCATTCGACGCGACTCAACGCCGACAATCCCGAACTCGACCGCTGCCTGGCCTCGCTTGAGCAGGTACGTGACATCCCGCGCATCATCCTTTTGGTGGTCTGTCCCGTTTCTGCCACAGCCGATGTGTCGCTGCGCGTGCGCGAGATTGTCGACGCGCATCCCACGCTCAAGGTCACCGTTGTCACCAACACCCAGGCCTCGCGCATCGCAGACCGGGTTGCTCAGATCGCGCCCAAGGGTTCGGGCGAGTGCGTGAGCCTGCGAGGCTACGGTGCCATCCGCAACATGGGGCTAGCCTGTGCCGCTGTGCTGGGGCATGACGCGGTTATCTTTTTGGATGACGATGAGACTGTCATCGACGCCGACTTTATGAAGCGCGCGACCTATGCGTTGGGGCAGCAGACACGTCAGGGCTTGTCGATCTTGGTCAAGAGCGGCTATTTCTACGATCGCGACGGCTCGCCGCTGGCTCCCACGGACAAGGCGGGCATCTGCCATCGTTGGTGGACCAAGCGCATCGAGTTCAACCGTTGGATGAAAAAGGCGCTCTCGGGCACTCGCATCTCGCGCTCCAACTACGTGTGCGGCGGCCTGATGGCCCTGCACGCCCGCGCCTTTACGCGTGTGGCCTTTGACCCGTTTATCACCCGCGGCGAGGACTTGGATTACCTCTTTAACATGCGCATGTTTGGCTACGACGTGTGGTTCGATAACGAGTGGACCGTGCGCCATCTGCCTCCGGAGTCTGAAAAGCGCTCACCGCGCTTTATGCAGGATGTATACCGTTGGTACTACGAACGGGCCAAGTTGACATTCGCCGCGCATCAAAAGGAGCTCATTCCCGTTACGGCGGCATCACTCATGCCCTACCCGGGCCCGTGGATTTCGCGCGAGCTCGACGACCGCGTGCGCAAGACCGCTATGGTCCGCAGCGTGTTTACCCGCGAGCATGAGGGCTACCTGCGCATTTGGCGCCATGGTATCGGCGAGGCAAAGGCCTATGCGCGCCAAAACGCTGCAAGCTACCTGCGTTTCCAGAGCTTTTGGCCCAAGATTATGGACGGGCTTTGGCGTGACGCACAACTGATCAGTATCCTGGAGGGGGCCGAATGATCGACCGCCGCGCCCAGCGCGATAGTTCAATATCAATCTTTCGCATCATTGCCGTTGCCTGCGCCATTTGTGTGCTGGTGTACTTTATTTTTGCCTTGGTGACCGGTATCGAGCCGATCGCCACGGTGATTGCCTGCGCGCTGCTGTGCATCTTTCTGTGCATCTTTATCTTTTTGACGCTCAATCCCGATTCGGTGCGCTCCCAGTACACCGAGGAGACGCTTTCGGTGGCCTCGGCCATGCTCGAGGACATTAAGGGCGGTCTGACGCAGGAGTCGGCGCGTTTGGTGTGCCGGCGCATTTTGCCCGAGACGCGCGCCATGACGGTGGCCATCACCGACGAGGGCAACGTGTTGGCCTGCGCAGGCGAGTTTGAGGAAAAACTACTGCCAGATTCTCCCATCCACACGCTTGCCACACGCTACGTTATCGAACATGGCATCGTGCAGTCGTTCAACCGTATGGTGGATGTCGTGGGCTCGGATGGCTCGCACAACCAAGTCCCCGCCGGCATTATCGCCCCCATCAAGGTGGGCGATCGTACCGTCGGCACGCTCAAGTTCTACTACAAGACCCCGCGCGCCGTCGACCGTACCCAGTACGCGCTTGCCTCGGGCTTTGCCGAGATCTTGTCCACGCAGCTCGCCATCCACGAGCTCGAGGTGCAAAAGGAACTCACGGCGCGCGCCGAGGTGCGTGCGCTGCAGGCGCAGATTAACCCGCACTTCCTGTTCAACACGCTGAACACCATTGCATCGTTTACGCGCACCGACCCGCTGCGGGCCCGCGAACTGCTTCGTGAGTTCTCATCGTTCTATCGTGCCACGCTCGACAACTCGGGATCGCTTATTCCGGTCTCGCGCGAGGTCGCACAGACCAAGCGCTACCTTACCTTTGAGAAGGCCCGCTTTGGCGAGGACCGCGTGCTTGCGACGTTCGATGTGTCCGAGGACGTGGAAGATACGCTGGTGCCGGCGTTCGTGATCCAGCCGATTGTCGAGAACGCCGTACGTCATGGTATGGGCGATGACGACGCCCTGAGGATCGACGTGACCGTTCACCAAGACGGCGAGGATGCAATCTTGATTGCCGTGGCCGATAATGGCGTGGGCATGGATGAGGGTACCGCCGCCAGACTGTTTGACGAGCGTTCTGCCCGTCCCGACGCCAGCTCTCCCCAGGGTGGCGGCGCCGGTGTGGCCATGCACAATATTTCGGAGCGCATCCATCGCTTTTATGGGCCGCACTCCTATACGCGTGTCGAATCGGCGCCGGGCAAGGGCACCAAAGTGCTCCTTCATCTTGATTTGTCAGAGAGCATCTTCGACATTCAAGAGTAAAATAAAAGGCTACGGGCTCAACGTCATGCGACGGATGCCCGGCGTAGTTAGTTGACGAAAGGTTTTATCCCTATGCTGCGTGCGATGATTGTGGATGATGAGGCGCCGGCTCGCTCGGAGCTTCGCTTCCTGCTCGAGCAAACGGGCAAGATCGGCACGATCACGGAGGCGTCGAGCGTCCGCTCCGCCATCGAGATGCTTATGGAAAGTCGCGTGGATGTCGTGTTTCTCGATATCTCGATGCCCGGTGCCTCGGGCCTGCAACTTGCCGAGGCGCTGCATAAGCTCAAAAATCCGCCGGCGATCGTGTTTGTGACTGCGTATAGTGACCATGCGGTCGAGGCATTCGACGTGGATGCCGTCGATTATCTGATGAAGCCGGTCGAGGAAGCTCGCTTGGATCGCGCGATCGAGAAGGTCATGCAACGCACCAAGCCGGTTACGGACAGCAAGGTGACCATCGAGCGTATCCCGGTGGAAAAGGGCGGCCGCAAGGTGCTCATTCCCGTGGACGACATTCGCTTTATCATGGCCAAGGACGATTACTCCTGCATCTATACCGTCGATGATCGCTTTTTGTCGACGACCTCGCTGGCGCAGTTTGAGGCCAAGCTCTGCGACTTTGGCTTCTTCCGTGTTCACCGCCGCTATATCGTCAACTTGGCGTGCGTCACGGATGTGGAGACGGTGCCCTCGGGCGCCATCCAGCTGGGCATTACGGGCGTCGACGAACGCGTGCCGGTTTCGCGCCGCCGCGTCGTGCCGCTCAAGAAGGCTCTGAGTCTCTAGCACACTGGCCCCGCAGCCCTGTAGACCCATCGTCTGCGGAGCCGTGGGGCTTTTTTGTATGTATCTGCCGAATCGTTTTTTTGCGGAAGGGATCCCATGAACAGTGCAAGCGCCAAGCGTATCGACATCATCTCGGACACCCACGGCTATTTATCGCCTGCGCTCCTGGACGAGCTTAAGGGTGCGGATTTGATTATCCACGCCGGTGACCTTACGTCGGAGATGGACTACGAACACCTGCGCACCATAGCCCCCGTGCGAGCGGTGCTGGGCAATAACGACTACTACCGCGACTACGGCCCCGACGTGGACCGCTTGGCGCTCTTTACCTACGAAGGACTCAAGTTCGCCGTAGCCCACTACCGCGAAGACCTCCCGGTTGGATCCGTAGACGTAGCCATCAACGGCCACACCCACGTAACCAAAGAAGCCCAAGTGGGCCATTGCCTGGTCCTCAACCCAGGCAGCGCCAGCTACCCCAGAGGCACCCGAGGCCCCACCATGGCCAGAATGCTCGTAAAAGACGGCCATGTCATAAGCACCAAGTTTATTGACTTGGACTAACCGTAACAAAAACGGGGGATGTAAAACCGCATCCCCCGTTTTTTATGAGCCAAAGGCCGAGTTTCAACAAGAATAATCAGACCAACCCCACCGCGGAGAACGGGGACCTCGAGCCGCGGAAGCGGCGAGGGGCAAGAACTGTTTGGACAAAGTGACGGCCGGGAGGGTCTCCGGGGCTGAGGGCGGGGGTTAAGTTTGTCGCGAGTTCCGCACGCAAAGGAAAGCACTTAATGTGCTTTCCGTCTTGCGCAGGACTGTAGAGCAGCAAACTTAACCCCCGCCCTCAGCCCCGGAGACCCTCCCGGAGGGGCCCGAAAAATTTTTTCAAAAAAGTTGTTGCGTGGCGGACAGACTTCTGTGTATACTAATCCCCGCAGCGCACGCGAGCGGAAACAAACGCGAACGACTGCCTGGGGAGTTAGCTCAGTTTGGTTAGAGCGCCGGCCTGTCACGTCGGAGGTCGCGGGTTCGAGCCCCGTACTTCCCGCCAACGCAATTAAAGCCACGTCTTCGGACGTGGCTTTTTGCGTTTGATGCACTTTGTTTCGATAGAACGATTGCCCTGGTGCATCTTCGCCCAGAATCCCCGCGCCTTCGGGAACGCAAGTAAAATCTAATAAGTATATCTGTCTGAACAACAGCTTTGTTGCGCAACACCTGTTCAACGAGACAGGGGGTTAGGTTATACTAAATTGCACTGTGCGCCGCATTTGATGCATTTCGCTCCAAGCGCGGCACTCAGTGGATATCCGATTTACCATTTGGATGTCCTGGCGGTCATTTAGCGTCTCGACACAAGCTCGGCCCCGGAGCTCGTTCGAGCTGTTCGTATTCCTTGAAAGGGGAAAAATGGACATATCGAGGAAGACTGATTACGCCCTTCGTATGCTGGCGATGCTTGCCGAGGATCCGGAGCGTTTGCTTTCTGTTCGCACCGCTGCCGAAGAGGTCAATGTCCCGTATTCGTTTGCCCGCTCGATTCAGCACGGTTTGGTCCAGGCCGGTATTGTGGAGAGCCTGCGTGGCGTCCACGGTGGCATGCGTCTCAAGGTCAGTCCGGACGATGTTACTATCCGCCAGGTCGTCGAGGCCGTTCAGGGCCCTATGGTTATGAACGATTGCACCGCGCCCGATGGTGACTGTGCGCGCATGGGCACGTGCTGCTATCATCCCCTGTGGGCCGGAGCCCAGGCGTTGATGCGCGACTACCTCGATTCCGTTTCGCTCGGCGACATCGTCGCTCACCGCCAGTTCCCGGCCGTCGATCCCAAGTTCGCCGACCGCGAAGCGTTTCCCGAGTACGCCACCTGCGCGTGCGCTTACCGGGAGGAATAACGCCGCATAAGGAGCATAGCCATGATTCAGGACCCCTTTCGTTCGATGATTCGTTCGGAAGGGGTCCTGCGTTATCGCGACCTTCCGTGGCGCCGTACGCGTGACCCGTACATCATTTGGCTTTCCGAGGTCATGCTGCAGCAAACACAGGTGCCGCGTGTGGAGGCGCGCATGCCGGTGTGGCTCGATCGTTTTCCGACTGTGCAGGCGCTTGCCCAGGCCGCGCCTTCCGATGTTTTGGACGCTTGGCAGGGCATGGGCTACAACCGACGCGCTCTGGCGCTTCACGGGGCAGCTCAGCGCGTTGTAGAGGACTGGGACGGGGAGTTTCCGCGTGAGACGCGTGACTTGGTCGCTCTGCCTGGTATTGGCCCGGCAACGGCGCAGGGCATTCGGTCGTTCGCGTTCGATCTTCCGGGTGTGTATCTAGAGACCAACGTGCGCACAGTCTTTCTGCATCACTTCTTTCCCGATGTACCGGCTGTTCCCGATCGCGAGCTGGTGCCGCTGATTCAAGCCGCCTGTCCGGCGGCCCCCGGTGCGGTGGCGGATGAGATCGCGCCCTTTGCCGTGCCTCAAGACGATGCCGACACGCCGCGCGCGTGGTATTACGCGCTGCTAGATTATGGCGCGTATCTTAAGAAGACGCTGCCCAATCCGTCCAGGCGCTCGGCGGGCTATAGTCGTCAGTCCAAGTTCGAGGGCTCGCGTCGCCAAAAGCGCGCCCACATTGTGCGCATGCTGCTGGCGGCGCGCGATGGGCAACCGGCAGGTATTACGCTCGATGAAGCCGTTGCAGGCGTTAACGAGATGGAGACGGCAGCCGGCCGAGAGCCGGTCGAGCGCGAGCTGGTCACAAGCATTCTTGCCGATCTGGAGCGCGAGGGCTTTTGCGGCTCCGAGGGCGATCGTTGGCTGAGTGTGTAGCTCACTCGAATCTGAAGAACGGGATTGTAAGGTTTAAATTCTCGGCATGAGGGCATCCTTAAAGCAAGGCCGCTCAAAGTCTGTGGGCGGCATGCGTTGAAGGGAAGTACACCTATGGATTTTGAGAATTCCCAAACCAAGAAGAACCTCGAGACCGCTTTTGCCGGTGAGTCCCAGGCACACACCAAGTATCGCTACTATGCATCCAAGGCCAAAAAGGACGGCTACGTTCAGATCTCGAATATTTTTGCCGAGACGGCGGGCAACGAGTCCGAGCACGCCAAGCTGTGGTTTAAGTATCTGCACGACGGCGCCGTTCCGGGCACTCTGGACAACCTGCGCGACGCCGCTGCGGGCGAGAACTACGAGTGGACCACGATGTACGACGAGTTCGCCAAGACCGCCGAGGAGGAGGGCTTTGTCGAGATCGCCGAGAAGTTCCGTGGCGTCGCCGCCGTCGAGAAGGCCCACGAGGAGCGCTACAACAAACTCGTCGAGCGCATCGAGTCGGGCGAGGTGTTTGAGCGTGAGGGCGTGAAGGTGTGGAAGTGCCTGAACTGCGGGCACCTGCACGTTGGTGCCGAGGCGCCTGAGGTGTGCCCGGTGTGTAACCACCCGAAGGCGTACTTTGAGGAGCAGGTGGTGAACTACTAGCGCTTGGCGCTGGCTGCTGCGGAGCGCAGGGCGGGGAAATACCTTTCCCTCTCGCTCACGGCTTCGCAGAGTCACGCGAGGCAAAGGCATGCGCCGCGGGTCTGACGACGCGGGCTTGCCAACGAGTTTTGGCTAATAGATTGGTTTGTGTGCCGCCCCTTTGGGGCGGCACTTTTTGTGTGGGGTCCCGGTCTCCACAATTTTCGTCAAGCTTTTGGTTAGATTTTGGTCAGTTGGCGTAAGGGTGGAAGGCCAAAAGATTGCTGGCGAAAAAAGCTCAGAGAAAGTGCTGGTAGGGGAGTTGTTGAGCTTTTCGACAGCTTTTGAGCAAAAGAAACTTTGTGGCTATTGCCGGCGATTGCGTTGTCGCGGTCATGGCGGTGCGGGATGCTGGTCGTAAGCGTCGAACGCTCCGATTTTGGAGGCCAACATGGACCTGTTTCTTGAGACCCCACAGCAACAAGCCGAGCGCATGCTGCGGCAGCAGCGGCGGCTTATAGAGATGCAAATGCAAGGGGTTGCCAACCAGGCGCCCGTGCAAAACGTCGTGCCCGCTGCTGTACCTGCAGCCGTGCCCGGGTGCGAATCGGCACCAGAAGCCTATTCCGTACAGCAAGATTCATATGCGCAGGAGCTCGCGTTCGACAAGCGTCGTGCGCGTCGTCGCCGCGTGGGCCAGCGCCTGCGCACATTGGCGATGATCGTGCTCATTCCGCTAGGACTTGCGGCAATCTTCTTGGCCTCATATGCCCTCACGTGCATTCTCAACGGTGCCTCGCCCAATGAGGTGCTCCAGCATCTAGCGGCCCTGGGCCAGCGCCTAGGCGATGTCGCAACAACCATCCGCGCCGGCTGGGAGAGTTAGCGTTTGTCACATTAGGACTTCCAGGGTGTACGAATTATCGCCACGAGCAGAATTCTTGCATCCTGTGGGTCCTGTCGTGCGACTGAATAGTATTATTGAAGATAAATAATAATAGGATTTGCTATGTATAAGCAGGATTTAGAGCAGACTCTTTTGGGCATTGACGAAGAGGCGGAGCTGGAAATAGGTCCAAGAGACGACAGGCCGAACGTTGTATTGGTGGGAGGAAGCGCCTTCATGCTAAACGATGTGACGAATCGTTCGGTTACACATGACATTGATGTGTTTGAGGCAGATAGGTGCCTCCGCGAGATCATAGCTCGATACCCCGAGGTGAATGGTATGGCGGTGGCATATTGTAATCAGATGCCGTTCAATTACGAAGATCGTTTGATTCCCTTGGATATTGGGGCGCGCTTTATCAGGTACTTTACGCCATCCTTGGAGGACCTGGCGGTAATGAAGCTCTATGCCTGTCGTCCGAACGACATCATCGATCTTCATAGCCAGGCATTCGTCGACCGACTTGATTGGGGACTGCTCGAACGGCTTATATTCGACGAGGGCGAGGCGCTGGCGTCGTCGCCTTCGGAGCGGAGTTATCAAGAGATGGTCTGCGCATACAGCCAATACAAAAAGGAGGTGCTCGGTTGAATCTGACCTTTGAGGGATTCTTAAAAGGCTATTGCCGAGAGCTATCCGGACAGCAGTCGCTCAGTTTTAGAAAACTGGTTAAGCAAGCGACGACGGTTGCGCCGCGCGTGGCGGAGCCCCTGTTTTTGCTCGCTTTGGCACAGGGTAAAGCCGAATACGTTCTGGGCTTATCCGAGGGTTCGTGGATGGAAGAGGGTTACCGAGGCGTTTTGTCCTTGTACGCCCAAACGGGTAGCCTGGCATCTCTATGCGCCGAGGACAAACTTCCTAATCGTTATGCCAACGTTTGGCGTGCGTATAGAGCGGTGAAGGAAAAGCCAGTGGCGGACAGAAGAATCAACGCCCTGATGCGAAAAAGAACGTTGGGAGCGCTAGAGGAATCGGGTGTAACGCGCTACGGTCTCTGCCGCGATTTGAATCTGAATAAGGGAAACGTGTACGCATATTTAGCCGGTGATGACTCAAAGGTGAGCAGGGAGACGGCGCGCCGCATTATGGAATATGCGGAGGAGAGGGGCGCCCAAGAAGGGGCCGGGCGCCCGGTGCGTATGGCGGGGTAAGATTGATCGCGGTTTTGATTGGTGCTCGATTGGGTTTGTTGGGCGGAGTTTATGTCTGCTATTGATATTGTGCTTGTTGTGATCGCCTTGGTGGCGGTGGGGGTTGCTGTGGCTTGCGCCCTCCAGCTCAAGAGCCTGCGTGCCGAGTTGCGGGAGCGTGGCGACAGTAGCGCGGAAACGCTGGCAGCACTCGAGCAGGCCAACAACGCGCTCGATGCCCTGAACGTCGCGCTGGCCGAAACTCGCCGCACGGCCAATGCCATCGCGCAGCAGCAGACGACAGATGCGGCCGTGGAGCAGCAACGTTACCTGACCATCGCGCGTGAGTTTTCGCAAGCTGGTGACCGGATGGATGACCTGCGCCGCGAGACGGCCCAACAGCTCGGTGCCAACCGCGAGGGCATCGAGCACCGCCTGGACAAGGTGCGCGAGACGGTCGATGCCCAGCTGGGTGCTATCCGCAAAGACAACAACGTGCAACTCGATCAGATGCGCGCAACGGTGGACGAGAAGCTCTCCCGCACGCTCAACGATCGCCTGTCGTCATCGTTTAAGCAGGTGAGCGACCAGCTCGAAGCCGTCTACAAGGGCCTGGGCGACATGCAATCCATCGCCACCGGCGTGGGCGATCTTAAGCGCGTGCTGGGCAATGTGAAGGCGCGCGGTATTTTGGGCGAGGTGCAGCTGAGTGCGATCCTGACGGACATCCTCACACCCGACCAGTATCTGGAAAACGTTGCCACCAGGCCCGGAGCCTCGGAGCGTGTTGAGTTTGCCGTCAAGCTGCCGGTGGACGAGGGCGACCCCGTGCTGCTGCCGATTGACTCTAAGTTTCCGGGCGACGCGTACGAGCACTTGCTCGACGCGCAGGAGTCGGGCGATGCGGAGACCGTGGCGGCTGCGCGCAAGACGCTCGACACCATGGTCAAGCGCGAGGCCAAGGACATCTGCGAAAAGTACCTGAGTGTGCCGGCAACGACCAACTTTGGCATCATGTTCGTTCCGTTTGAGGGACTGTACGCCGAGGTCGTCAGCCGCCCCGGGCTTATCGAGACCCTGGGCCGCGACTATCACGTCAACGTTGCCGGCCCTAGCACCATGGCGGCCATTCTCAACAGCCTGCAGATGAGTTACCAAACGTTTAAGCTGCAAAAACGCACCGACGATGTACTGCGCGTGCTCTCCGCCGTCAAGGCCGAGCTGCCGCGCTATCAAAAGGCGCTGCGCCGCGCCCAGCAGCAGATCGAGACCGCGGGCAAAACGGTCGAGGGCATCATCACCACGCGCACCAACGTCATGGAGCGCAAGCTCAAGGACATCGACGCGCTGGAAGACGCCGACCAAGCCGATGAGATCTTGGGACTCACGCCCGCGGGCCTTTCCACAGACCAAGAAGACGAGGACTAATTGCAACAAGGCAGCGGGGCACCGGCGCAAACGCGGGCACCCCGCTGCCTTTCACATCGCGCTTGCCTGAAGTGCGCTTTAGTGTGCAACAATGGCGTTTCGCCCTATCAGACGCGAAAGGAAGCCCATGTCTCAGAGAAACACCAGTCCGCTGAAACGCTCCACCGTGCGCCGCACGCTGCAGCGGTTTTGGGGTGTCACGCGCACGCAGCCGCTGATTGTCTTTCTCTCGGTGTTCTCGTCGGCGGGCTACATCTTTTTGCTGACGTTTGCCAATACCTATGTGATGGCCCTCATTGTCGACCGCGTTCAAGCCGGTCCCGTGGCGGGTGATCAGGTGTTTGAGGTCTTCGGCCCCTATATCCTGGCGCTCGTACTCGTTAACCTGGTGGGTCAGATTCTCTCCAAGCTACAGGACTACACCGTCTACAAGCTCGAGATTGCAGGCAACTATCACCTGGCGCGTCTATGCTTCGACACGCTCTCCAACCAATCCATGACATTCCATACCAGCCGCTTTGGCGGATCGCTCGTGAGCCAGACGAGTCGTTTTATGAGCGGCTATACGGGGCTGGTGGACGTGACGGTGTATTCGCTCGTCCCCACCATCACCTCGGTCATCTGCACCGTGGCCGCACTCGCCCCGGTGGTGCCGACGTTTACCGTGATCCTGGTGTGCATCATGGCCGTCTACATTGCGTTTGTCTGGCTTATGTACAAGCGCATCATGCCGCTTTCGGCCGCGACGTCCGCCGCGCAGAACAAGCTCTCGGGCGTGCTCTCCGACGCGGTCACGAACATCTTGGCCGTCAAGACCTGCGGGCGCGAGGACTTTGAACGCGATCTGTTCGACGCCGCCGATCGTGCCGCGCGCGACGCCGAGACGGTCTCGATGCACGCCATGATGCAGCGCAACTTTACGACCTCGGGCCTTATCGTCATCACCATGGCCGTGGTGAGTGTGTTCGTGGCGGGCGGCAACGCGTGGTTTGGCATCTCGGCCGGCTCGCTCGTCATGATCTTTACCTACACCTATAACCTCACCATGCGCCTGAACTACGTAAGCTCCATGATGCAGCGCATTAACCGCGCTTTGGGCGATGCGGCCGAGATGACGCGCGTGCTGGACGAGCCACGTTTGGTGGCAGACGACCCGGACGCCCCTGAGCTCAAAGTGACCGAGGGCGCGATTGATTTTGAGCACCTGAGCTTTGCGTACCGTGACGCTGCGGCGGGCGAGACCGTGTTCGATGACCTGACACTTCATGTGGCGGCGGGCCAGCGCGTGGGCCTGGTGGGCAAATCGGGCTCGGGTAAGACGACGCTCACCAAACTGCTGCTGCGCCTAGACGATGTTCAGGGCGGTCGCGTGCTCGTGGACGGCCAGGACGTCTCGCGCTGCACGCAGCAGAGCCTGCGCCGCCAGGTTGCCTACGTGCCGCAGGAGGCGCTGCTGTTCCATCGCTCCATTCGCGAGAATATCGCCTACGGACGCCCCGACGCCACCGACGAGCAGATCCGCGAGGCGGCTCGCTTGGCTAATGCGACCGAGTTTATCGACCGCTTGCCCCGTGGCTTTGACACCATGGTGGGTGAGCGCGGCGTCAAGCTCTCGGGCGGCCAGCGTCAGCGCGTGGCTATCGCCCGCGCCATCCTAACCGACGCGCCGATTCTGGTGCTCGATGAGGCGACCTCTGCCCTCGACAGCGAGTCCGAGGCGCTGGTGCAGGAGGCGCTCGAGAACCTGATGCGCGGCCGCACCTCCATTGTGGTGGCACATCGCCTGTCCACCGTGGCGGCGCTCGACCGCATTGTGGTGCTGGCCGATGGCGAGATTGTCGAGGACGGCACGCATGCGCAGCTTGTCGAGGCGGGTGGCGAGTACGCGAGCCTGTGGAGCCGTCAGACCGGCGCATTCTTGGAGGCGTAAGCGTCTCGGACGTGGGACAATTGTGCCCATAAGTTTATTGTGCCGTTGAGCCGAGGAGTCGTTATGCCACGCGAGACCAATGCCGCCAAGCGCGAGCGCGCCATCGAGGTGTGTGAGCGCCTCAACCGTCGCTATGGCCCGGTCGAGTGCTTTTTGGACCACGAGAATCCCTTCCGCCTGCTGATCGCGGTGCTGCTCTCGGCGCAAACGACCGATGCGCAGGTCAACAAGGTGACGCCGCGGCTGTTTGCCCAGTGGCCCACGCCCGAGGCCATGGCCGGGGCGAGCGTGGCTGACGTGGCAGACACCATCAAGTCACTCGGCTTCTACAAGAGCAAAGCCAAACATGCCGTCGAGGCCGCGCAGATGATCGTCGCCGACTATGGCGGCGAGGTGCCGGCCGACATGAAGGAACTCGTGAAGCTGCCGGGCGTGGGACGCAAGACGGCGAACATCGTGCTCAACGTGGGGTATGGCATCGTGGAGGGCATTGCGGTGGACACGCACGTCAACCGCATTGCGCACCGCCTGATGCTGAGTCCCAAGACGCATGCAAAGGAGCCGCTCAAGACCGAGCAGGATTTGCTCAAGATTTTGCCGCACGAGTATTGGGAGTCGGTCAACCATCAGTGGATCACCTTCGGTCGCGAGATCTGCGACGCCCGCAAACCCAAGTGTGACGAGTGTCCGCTGGCAGATTTGTGCCCCAGCGTGCGCGTAGCGGGGTAGGGCGGAACGCATCTTCGTCTGGCGTTTTTTGCGGGGCTGGGTTTACCCTTGAGCCGGAGTCCTCTCCATGCGCTACCATGACAGACATTGTATTTGACGTACGACCCGCCGAGCTTGCCCCGGCGGGCTTTTGGCGTTGCGATGCCGGAGGAACAGCATGCTCATTCACCGTATAGCCGCGCAGCTCTACACTGCCGAGGCGCTGCAGACCGTCGAGGCCGGACTCGATGCCGGCGAGGACGTGACGCTGGCCGTGTCGCAGTCGGGTCGCACGCTTATGGCGGCCGCCCAGTTTGCGCGCCGTCCGCGCCCGACGGTCTATATCGTGAGCGGCGAGGACGCGGCCGATCGCGCTGCGCGCAGCCTGGCCGCCTATGTGGGGCTGGCGCACGTGTGCCGCTTTCCCGAGCGCAAGGACTACCCTTGGCGCGAGCAGGCGCCCGACGACGCCGTGGTGGCGCAGCGCTGCGAGGCTCTGGGGCGCATCGTGCGCGGGGACAACTGCATCATGGTTGCCTCAGCCCGCGCGCTGCTGCGCTGCGTGCCGCCGGTCGAGAGTCGCTATTGGGAGTCCACCACTTTTGCGGTGGGCGAGGAGATTCCTTTTGACGAGGTGCCGCAGCGCCTGGTGGGCATAGGCTACACCAATGCCGGCGCCGCCGATGCGCCCGGTCTGTTCCGCGTGCACGGCGACACCGTCGAGGTGTTTCCCGCACAGGAAAAGGCGCCCGTGCGCATCGAGTTCTTCGGCGACGAGATCGACCGCATCCGCCGCATGGTGAGCTCCACGGGCCAAACCATCGGCAACGAGGACAGTATCGAGATCTTCCCCTGCCGTGAGCTGGCGCTTACCGACGATGCCGTTCACAACATGCACGTGGCGCTCTACCGCGCAAGCCAGGACGACAGCAAACTGGCGGCGCTGCTCGAGATGGTGGATGCGCGCATCGTCACGCCCGAGCTCGACCGCTTTTTGCCGGTGATGTACGGCCAGACCGTGAGCCCGTTGGCGCACGTGAGCGGCAAAGCGCTCGTGGTTTTGTCTGAGCCGCGCTCGCTGTTCGACGACTGCCTGCGCGCCTACGAGGATATCGAGGCTCGTGCCGGCGAGGCGGGGATTGACCGCCTGGACGGTCTGTACGTGCGCGCTCAACAGCTCGATTTTGGTGCTCAGCAGCGCCTGAACTATGTGAGCCTGATTCGCGCGGGCGGTGCGGTTACGGCAGAGCTCAAGATTGAGCAGCCGGCCATTGCGGGCTCGGACAATCGCTTTATGACGCGCATTCAGGAAGTCGTGGGCAAGCGCTACGCCTGCGTGTTTGCCATTCCCGACCGCGGTGCGCGCGAGTCGATGGAGCTCACCTTTGGCGACGAGGGCATTACCTTTGAGGAGTCGCTGACGGCCGCGCCCGAAAATGCCGGTGTCATTGGTGAGCGCGTGCGCGTGGCGGCGGCGGATTCTGCCGACCGTGCCGCACGCCAGGAGGCCCATACTTCCATTCGCGAGCGTAAGGCCGACGCGCTCAACGCCCGCTCGCTCGAGGCGGGTGCCGCCCAGGCTGCCGCCGGCGCCGCCGTGCCCACTATTTCGCGCGGACGTGTGACCTTTGTCGATGCCGCCTTGCCGCAGGGCGTGGTGGTGCCCGATGCCAACCTAGCCGTGTTCTCGATCGCCGACCTCAACGCCCGCATGGACGCCAACCGGGCCCGCAGCCGCCGCAAGGTTGACATTACTCAGATCACCTTCCCGTTTAAGCCGGGAGACTACGTGGTGCACGCCACCCACGGCATCGCGCTCTTTAGCGAGATCGCGCGCCAGGAAGTGGGTGGCAAGGAGCGCGACTACTTTTTGCTGGAATATGCCGACGGCGACAAGCTCTACGTGCCGCTCGAGCAGGTCGACCGCATCACACGCTATGTTGGCCCCGACGGCGACAAACCGCGCCTGACCAGGCTCAACACAGCCGACTGGACGCGCGCCACCAACAAGGCGCGCAAGAATGCCAAAAAGCTGGCGTTTGACCTGGTCGACCTGTATACGCGCCGCTCGTCGATCGCCGGCATCGCCTGCCCGCCCGACACACCCGAGCAGATCGAGATGGAGGAGAGCTTCCCCTACGAGGAGACGCGTGACCAGTTGGAGGCCATCGCCGACATCAAGGCCGACATGGAGGCGCCCAAGCCCATGGACCGCCTGCTGTGCGGTGACGTGGGCTTTGGCAAGACCGAGGTCGCCCTGCGTGCGGCATTTAAGTGCGTGGATTCCGGCCGTCAGGTCATGGTGCTCTGCCCCACGACCATTCTGGCCCAGCAGCACTACGAGACGTTCTTTGAGCGCTTTGCCCCGTTTGGCCTCGAGGTCGAGGTGCTCAGCCGCTTCCGCACGCCGGCACAGCAAAAGCGCGCACTCAAGGCGTTTGCCGAGGGCACGATCGATGTGCTTATCGGCACGCACCGACTGCTTTCGGCCGACGTGAATCCCAAGAACCTGGGTCTGGTGATCATCGACGAGGAGCAGCGCTTTGGCGTGCAGCACAAGGAGCAGCTCAAGAACCTGCGCGAGCAGATTGACGTGCTCACGCTTTCGGCGACGCCGATTCCGCGAACCATGCAGATGGCCACGAGTGGCGTGCGCGACATGAGCCTGATCACCACGCCGCCGACCGGGCGCCGTCCCGTGATCGTGCACGTGGGGGAGTACGACCCCGATGTGGTGAGCGCGGCGATTCGCCTAGAGGTGGGTCGCGGCGGTCAGGTGTACTACGTGTCCAACCGCGTCAAGACCATCGACGACGCCGTGGCACGCGTGCACGAGGCCGCGCCCGAGGCGCGCGTGGGCGTGGCGCACGGCAAGATGAGCCCGCGCGAGGTCGAGGACGTGATGATTGAGTTCGCGACCAAAAAGATCGACGTGCTCATCGCCACGACCATCGTGGAGAGCGGCATCGACAACGCGACCGCCAACACGCTCATCATCGAGGACTCGCAGCGCCTTGGCCTGGCGCAGCTCTACCAGCTCAAGGGCCGTGTGGGCCGCTCTGCCACGCAGGCCTACGCGTACTTTATGTTCCCGGGTGAGCTGCCTCTCACCGAGGAGGCCACGGCGCGCCTGACTGCACTTTCCGAGTTCCAGGACCTGGGCAGCGGCATGCGCATCGCCATGCGCGACCTGGAGATTCGCGGCGCCGGCTCGCTTATGGGCGCCGAGCAGCACGGCAACCTGTCGAGCGTGGGCTTTGACCTGTTTACGCAGATGTTGGGCCAGGCAGTGGCCGAGGCACGCGGCGATGACGACGCCGGCGTGGAGGCGGCGAGCGTGGGCATTAACCTGCCGGCCGATTACTTCTTGTCCGAGGAGTACCTGCCGGCGGTGGATCAGCGCGTGCTCGTGTACCGTAAGCTCGCAGCGGCCGAGGACCTGGAGAGCATCGATGAGGTGCAGGAAGAGACCGAGGCTGCGCATGGCGAACTGCCGTTGGCGGGACTCAACCTGTTCAATCGCGCACGCATCCGCATTCGCGGCGAGCGCCTGGGACTCGAGAGCGTCACGCTCAGCGGCGGTCGCATCACGTTTTTAGGCGTCGACGTGCCCAAGAAGGTGGCCTTTGAGCTTAAGACCCGCTATGGCGCGGTGAACTTCCCCAAGAGCCGCAAGCTGTCGGTGCCCTACAAGGCGGGCGCCGGCGCAGGCAGCGGCCTGGGTCGCGGCCTCGATGCCAACGACGGCACCGGCCCCGTGGCCGCGGCGCTCATGCTGCTGCAGCAGCTGGGCGCGTCCGACGATGATTAATGGGTCGACGCTGCAGACGCCCCACTTGGGCAATCTGGTTCCATCGAAAGGAAAGCATGTTCGGGTATATCTATAAGAAAGATGCCGCTGCTATCGCGGCCATCCTGGCCTTTTGTCTGCTCGTTGGGTCGTTTTTCGATTACCAGATTTCGAGTGCGCTGTTCAACTCGTCCAGCTTGTTCGGCCGCTTTATCGAGGCGGCCGGCGAGCTGCCGTTCGAGCTGACGGCGAGCATCGCGGGCGTTATGCTCGTGCGCGCGGTGCGTCCCGACTCCAGGGGGAGCAAATGGCTCGCCGTGCTCGGCATCCTCGTCAACGTTGGCCTGGCCGGCTACGAGATTATCGGATCGCTGCGCGTCGGCGGCAAGCTCATCGCGGTTCAGTTGGTGCTGACGTTTGTGCTGGTCATCGTCGCCAACCTTATCGTCTATCGCCTCACGCGCACGACCGAGCCCGACGAGCTCACACGCTGGGCGTTGATGGTGCTGGCCGTGTGGATCGCCCAGGCCATCATCCTCAACGCGATCGTTAAGCCTTTGTGGTCGCGCCCGCGCATGCGCGTGATCGAGGTCACGCCGGGGCTCAATTTTCAGCCGTGGTGGGTAATCGGCAATCCCGACAAGTGGGCCTATATCGCGGCCGGCGTGATCAAGGACGGGTTCAAGTCGTTTGCGAGCGGACACACGGCGCACGCGGCTATTGGCCTTATGCTCGCCGGGCTTCCCACGGTGGCCTTTAAGGAAAAGCCGTCGCGCCGCCGCGTGGTCTTTTGGACGGCGGCTGTGGTCGCGGCGCTCGTCGCCTTTGGCCGCATCGTGATCGGTGCGCACTTTTTGAGTGACGTGAGCTGCGGTTTTGCCCTGGTACTGGCGCTTGAATGCCTTGCCGCGCGCATTGCCTATCCCAACGGCGTACAATAGCCCCGTTTGAATCATCTGGCCGATACCCGGTAAGAGAGGATTGCCATGCTCGCGTTCAACAACGATTATTCCCACGGCGCACACCCGGCGGTGTTGCAGGCGCTTGTCGACACCAATATGGAGCCGCAGCCCGGCTATGGTACCGATGCGCACACCGAGCGTGCCAAGCAGCTTATCCGCGAGGCCTGTCAGGCCCCCGATGCCGACGTGTTTTTTCTGGTGGGCGGCACGCAGGCCAACGCGACGGTGATCGACATGCTGCTCGCGCCCTACGAGGGCGTCGTTGCTGCCGAGACTGGCCACGTCGCCTGCCACGAGGCAGGCGCCATCGAGTTTGGCAGCCACAAGGTGCTCACCATCCCCGGTTACGAGGGCAAGATGCACGCCGAGGACCTCGAGAACTATATCCAGGTGTTCTATGAAAACGAGAGCTACGAGCACACGGTGTTCCCGGGCGCCGTGTACGTGAGCCTATCGACTGAGTACGGCACGCTGTACTCCAAGGCCGAGCTCGCGGCGATTCACGCGGTGTGCCAGAAGCGCGAGATTCCGCTGTTTGTGGACGGTGCTCGCCTGGCCTATGCACTGGCGGCCGATGAGTGCGATATCACCCTGCCCGAGCTGGCGCAGCTGTGCGACGTGTTCTACATCGGCGGCACCAAGTGCGGCGCGCTCTGCGGCGAGGCCGTGGTGTTCTGCGGCATGCACGCCCCGGCGCACCCCATTCCGCGCATTAAGCAGCACGGCGCGCTGCTTGCCAAGGGCCGCCTGACGGGTGTGCAGTTTGAGGCGCTCTTTACCGATGGCCTGTATTTTGAGATTGGTCGCCAGGCGATCGAGACCGCTCAGGCGCTGCGCCGCGTGCTGCACGAGCGCGGCTACCAGTTCTTCTTGGAGACGCCGACCAACCAGCAGTTCGTGATTTTACCCAACGAGGACATGGCCCGCATTCGCGAGCATGCGGCGATCGAGTACTGGGAAAAGTACGACGATACCCACACGGTGGTGCGTTTTTGCACCAGCTGGGCCACGACGCAGGAGGATATCGACGCGTTGGCGGCTGTCCTGTAGCCTGATGTAATGACGAGGGGCCGCCCTGCGCCTGAGCTTGGCGCAGGGCGGCCTTTGCTTTTGGGGGAGAAGGATTGTATGACCGAGATGTCCGAGCCGACGATCCGCCTGGCGACGCCCGATGATGCGCCGGCGTTGCTTGCCATCTATGAGCCGTATGTGCGCCAGACGGCGATTACCTGCGAATACGAGGTGCCGAGCGTTGAGGAGTTCGCCGGGCGCATCGAGCGTACGCTCAAGCGCTATCCGTATTTGGTGATGGAGCTGGACGGGCGTCCGGTGGGCTATGCCTATGTGAGCCCGCTCAACAGCCGCGAGGCATGCGACTGGTCGGTCGAGACATCGATCTACCTAGCGCGTGATGTGCGCCACGGCGGGCTGGGCCGCAAGCTGCATGACGCGCTCAAGCAATGCCTGGTCGCGATGGGCATCACCAACATGTGCGCCCTCATCGCCGTGCCGCACGACAAGGACGACGAGTACCTGACGCACAACAGCCAGGATTTCCATGCCCATATGGGATATCGCCTGGTGGGTGTCTTCGACCGCTGCGCCCAAAAGTTTGGTCGCTGGTACGACATGTGTTGGATGGAGCTGGTCCTAGCCGAGCGCGTTCCTAACCAACCCAAACCAACCTGGTTCCCCGACCTACCCAAACCTACCATTTAGGGACAGGTTAATTTTGGCAGGTTAGCCGATGGGCTCGGTGTATTTGGCGCGGTCGGTGCGTTGGATGCGCTTGGAGACATGGAGCGGGCGGCCGTCGGTGTCGTAGACGTAGTCGGTGATCAGGATCAGCGCCTGCCCACGCTCGACGTTGAGCAAAAACGCCTCGTTTTGCGAGGCATAGCACACCTCAAAGGTCTTGTGCCCCTGTGCCGGCGCGCGATGGAATTCTTGGCGCAGCGTGGCGTAGAGCGAACCGTTGATATCGCGGTCGATGAGTGCCTCAAAGCTCGGTGGTAGATAGGTGGTCTCCAGGCACAGCGGCGCATCGTCCAGATAACGCAGGCGGACAAGTTTGACGAGCTTGCTGCCCACGGCGGCGTCAAAGAACTTAGCTATGCTGCCGGCCGCCTTGGCAAAGCCCGAGTCCACGGTGCGCGTGGTGGGCTTCATGCCCTGACCCTGGACCTGCGCCGTGTAGCTCGAAAACACCAGGTTGTTCTCGTGGAGCGCCGGCGTGTCGGCCACAAAGGCGCCGCGTCCGCGCTCGGTGCGCACCAGGCCCTCATCAACGAGCACCTTAAGGGCGTGGCGCACGGTGCTGCGCGACAGCCCCGATTCGTCCATGAGTTCCATCTCGGACGGTAGCTTGTCTTCGCGCGCGTAGACGCCGGCGGCGATGCGGTCACGCAGCATGCCCGCCAAGCGCTCGTATTGGGCCAGTCTCTTTTTAGATGAAGCGTTCATGCGATCAACCTGTATCTAACCTGTATGTGTATCTAATCAAGCATGTATTCAATACAACAACAAAACCGCTGGTAGCAAGCTATCGAAAACCGCATCAGCAAATTTTCTAAGACAAATATAGCATACAACTAGTCGACATAGCCAAAACATGTATGTAACTTGTATGCCATCGAGAGCATCAAACGAGAAGAAAGGCTGATGCACGATGACTACTCAGGAACAGGTTAAGGATGTCGTCTCCCAGGTTTTGGCTGACAAGGCAGACAAGGGCGGCATCAAGCGCGTCGTGTGGATTGGCGCCGGCGGATCCAACGGCGGTAACTATCCTGCCCAGTACTTTATGGAGCACGAGGCCACGCAGGTCGTGAGCTCCAGCTACACCAGCAATGAGTTCGTGCACGCAACTCCTGCCTACGTTAACGAGAACACCCTGGCCGTCGTCGTGTCCATGCGCGGCACCAAGGAGACCATCGTCGCCGCCCAGGTCGCCAAGGACCACGGCGCCAGCACCATCGCCATCTATGTCGACGAGTCCGGCCTCACCGAGGTCTGCGACTACAAGATCCAGTATGACAGCCTGGCCGTCGACGAGTCCTGCATGGGCCGCACCAACTCTGCCGTCGTGACCATGATCGCCATGGAGCTCACGCAGCAGACCGAGGGCTATGCCGAGTACGAGACCGCTATGGCCGCTTTCGACTTGGTCGACCCGATCTACCGCAAGGCCGTCGAGTACACTCGTCCGCTCGCTGCCAAGTGGGCCGAGCAGAACGCCGACAAGCCCTGCATCAACGTGATGGCCCAGGGCCCGCTCTTTGGTGCCGCCTACGTCTTTAGCATCTGTAACGTGCAGGAGATGCTGCAGATCGACTCCTGCACCATCAACACCTGCGACTTCTTCCACGGTCCTTTCGAGATTCTGGACAAGCGCACCTCGCTGTTCCAGCTCATCAGCGTCGGCCGCAGCCGCTGCAACGACGAGCGCGGCATCCGCTTCGTCAACCAGTACGGTGGCGAGCGCGTCTATCAGCTCGACGCCAAGGAGCTTGGCCTCAACGACATCAAGGACAGCGTGAGCGAGTACTTCAACCACCTGATCTTCGCCCCGATCCTCAACAACGTCTACATGCGCGCGCTCTCTGCCGTCACGCACAAGGACTACATGACGCGCCGCTACATGTGGAAGCTGGACTACTAAGAGTTACGCGGTTTTACCAAACCGCGTAACGGCTCGACGCTGCGCGGACCGCATTTGGACAATCTGACGTTCAACTTCAAGGGCGCGACCAGAAGGTCAGCGCCCTTTCGTTTCACGCCACCTTGCCTCAAATGCGGCCCGCTCGCTGACTTATGCTCAACCAGCGGTGCCTTAGACGTTGGGGACGTTCTTAAATGACTAGTCATTTGGGAACGTCCCCAATGAGTATGTGGGGAAGCAGATTTTTCCGTTCGGCGATTTGTGTCTTGAAAAATGTATATAACGACTATAACGTAGTATGAAACATATTGGAAACAATACCGAGGAGGCTGCGTTGAAGAAAAGCAATCTGGGCTATGTGCTGGTGCTGATCGCCGCGCTTATGTGGGGCACCATCGGAATCTTTGTTAACGGAATATCGGCCCTGGGTGTTTCGTCTCAGAGCATGGCGGCCTTTCGCCTGTTGTCGGGTGCTGTCTTAATGGCTCCGGTCTTGGCATTTATGGGTTGCCAGGGAGGTGCTCGTGAGGGAAAAGCCTCGGGTCCCATGGCACTGTTCAAGGCAAGTCCTAAAGAGCTTGTTCCCTGCGCGCTTCTTGGCATTATCGGCCTCGCCACCGCTAACACGCTTTATTACGAGTGCATGGGCGAGGTGGGCATGTCCACGGCCTCGGTGCTGCTTTACACCTCGCCGGTGTTTGGCGTCGTGCTCGGCCGCGTGCTTTATCGCGAGGACGTGACCCCCAACAAACTCGTCGCCATCGTCTTTAACATTGTGGGTTGCGTGCTCGCGGTGACGAGCGGCGACCTGTCTGGTTTCCATTTCTCGGCTTGGGGCGTCGCGTCGGGTGTGATCGCCGGACTTTGCGGTGCACTGCTGGCGGTGTTTAGCCGTATGGCTACCAAGACGCTGCATCCGCTGGCGGTGACGTTTTGGGGCTTTGTCTTTGGCGGATGCTTTATGGCGGTGCTTTCGGCTCCGTGGTCCGATGTAGCCGCGGCAATGTCCCCGCAACTCATTCTGCTGTTCGTAGGCTTTGGCTTTATTCCGACGGCTCTTGCGTACATCTTCTATATGCAGGGCCTTTCGATGGATCTTGAGACGTCGAAGGTGCCGGTCGTGGCTTCGTTTGAAACCGTGGCGACCGTTTTGGTCGGTATTGGCATCTATGCCGAGCCCGCCGGCGCGATCAAAGTCCTGGGCATCGTGCTGGTGCTCGCGTCCATCCTGATCATGAACACCGATTT